>JAKIUK010000005.1 GCA_021647585.1 Methylococcaceae bacterium | reverse complement strand
ATAGTACGAGTGCGTACTCTTTGTTGAAAATGCCTTTTTTGCACAAAAACATTGTCAAGGACTTTTTGTCTTTTATTCGCTGTTTTTTCAAAAAATTATCCTTTCCCTGTAATTTATACCGGATACGTTTATTCTTTGTGATCAAAATTATGATGTTATTTATTGTGATCATTTCATTCGGATGAGATTTCCTATCGAAACAATGAGTTCTAGTTATCTAAAATTAATCGGTTTATCTTCATTGGTAAGAACAAGCATTAGTGAATTATTTGTTAGTACTGCTGGGCAAAAAACTGTAAATCAAAAACATATCAGTTCTTTACTGTTGTCATTACCACCACTTGAAGAACAACACCGCATAGTAAAAAAAGTAGACCAACTCCTAAGCCTATGCGACACCCTAAAAGCCAATCTAAACCAAGCCCAAACCACACAAACCCAACTAGCCGATGCCATTGTAAAACAGGCGGTGAATTAAACCATGATTGCCGTCGATTTCATTCTAAGCACCACCAGCAGTATTCTGAGTTCTTTGATTGTTGACCGGTATAAAAAAGGTGGCAAACCCAGTAAAGCAACAAAGATTGAAGACTCACTTGCAGGGCGCTTTATCCAGCTATTTGAACAACACGGTATCCATAAAAACCAGATACCCGACTGTTTAATCATGGGCTAAGCTTACAAGATATTTCCAGCACCGAAAACCTATTACCCAAACTAAGCCCAGAGATTTTAAAGTCCGCCTGTGACTTATTCGCCATCCGCCTTGAATGGCTAGAAAGCATGGATAAAAACTGATCAAACCCAGGCTTATAAAATTAAGGTTTCGAACAAGTAGTGCTGGATGACAGTCATGGTTTTACATCTATGATTGATTAAGAGGTTGTGGTGGATTCGTTGCATCAAGCTGAATTTTGCGTTTCTTCCTCCATTCCTGAAACTCTAATACCAGACTATAGATAACCGGAAAAACCAGCAGACTCAGTATTAATACTGTAAACATTCCACCTAAAACCGGAGCGGCGATACGTTGTGTTACATCTGCACCTGTTCCATTACTTAACATAATAGGAACTAATCCGATCATGGTTGAAAAAGCTGTAATGGCAACGGGGCGTACTCGCAGAGCTGTTGCAGCAGCTACGGCTTCACTAATTTCTGGAGAGGTCAACAGTCGTTGTTTACGCTCACGTAACTTAGCGACTTCAATATCAATAAAATTGAGCACCATCACGCCTGTTTCAGCAGCGGTACCTGCCAAGGCAATAAACCCAACATAGACAGCAACCGATAAATTAAAGCCATAGAAATAAACCAGCCAAACGCCACCAATTAAACCAAAGGGAACGGTGAGCATTACAATAACGGGTTCAGTCATATTGCCAAAGGTGAGATAAAGCAAAAAGAAAATAACCAGTAGCGTGATAGGTACCACTATTTTTAAACGTTTGGCAGCTCGTTCCATGTATTCAAATTGACCCGACCAGGTAACCGTGTAGCCTGCTGGAATTTTGACTTGCTGCGCCAAAACATCTTTAGCTTTTTTGACAAAACCTCCAATGTCTGAACTGCTGATATCAACATAAATCCAGGCATTAGGTCGGGCATCTTCACTTTTAATGGAGGGAGGCCCACGGCGTAGATTCAATTCAGCTACTGAGGTTAAAGGTATCTGACTTCCTGTTGGTGTTGGAATTAAGACTCTTTTCAAACTTTCCTGGTTATCCCTCAGTTCACGCGGGTAGCGTAAATTGACAGGGTAACGTTCTAGACCTTCAACGGTTTCTGTAATATTCATGCCACCGATGGCACTGCTAATCACATCTTGTACATCACCCACCGTTAAGCCGTAACGGGCAGCGGCTTCGCGGTTGATATCAAAATCCATATAATAGCCACCTACAGCGCGGTCACCAAAAGCTGATGTGGTTTCTGGCAGTGTTTTCATTGCCATTTCAATTTGTTGCGAGACTTCTTGTAATACATTCAAGTCAGGCCCAGAAACTTTGATTCCGATAGGGGTTTTAATTCCCGTTGATAGCATATCGATTCGGGTTTTAATCGGCATGGTCCAGGCATTAGCAACACCTGGAAACTGAATGGCTTTATCCATTTCACTCATTAATTCCTGGGTGGTTTTATCTGGATCAGGCCATTGTTCTTTGGGTTTTAATCGAACCGTGGTTTCCATCATGGATAAAGGGGCAGAATCGGTGGCTGTTTCTGCACGACCGACTTTACCAAAAACATGGTGAACCTCGGGAAAGGTTTTTAAAATCTTATCCGTTTGCTGAAGCAGTTCTTTCGCTTTGGTTATGGATATACCAGGGAATGTAGTTGGCATATATAAAATATCCCCTTCATCAAGCGGTGGCATAAATTCACTGCCAATTTTTGATAAGGGGTAAGCCATTGAACCTAATAAAAGGGCTGCAACTATCAAAGTGATTCCGCGAAACCGCATAGCGGTATTTAAAACAGGCGTATGTAAAAAATGCAGACCTCGATTAATTGGGTTTTTATGTTCAGGAATCACTTTTCCGCGAATAAAATAACCTAATAACACGGGTACTACGGTGACTGTCAAAATAGCCGCTGCCCCCATGGCATAAGACTTAGTAAAAGCAAGGGGGCTAAATAAACGGCCTTCCTGTGCTTGCATGGTGAATATAGGGATAAAGGAGACGGTAATAATTAACAAGGAGAAAAATAAAGCGGGCCCCACTTCACTGGATGATGCTCGGATCGCCTCCCAACGTTCCTCAGAAGTGAGATCTCTTTCTTTTTCTTCCCGCATTTCGGCCAAATGCTTATGTGCATTTTCAACCATAACAATGGCTCCATCGACCATATCACCAATGGCAATAGCGATACCACCCAGCGACATAATATTGGCATTTAAACCTTGAAAGCGCATCACAATAAAGGCACACAATATCCCTAGTGGCAAGCTAATGACAATCACTAAAGAAGAACGTAAATGCAATAAAAACAGCCCGACCAAGACACTGACAATAATGAGCTCCTGTATTAAAGCATCATTGAGTGTTTCCACCGCTCGCCCGATTAAATCGCCTCGATCATAGACTGGGATGATTTCAACACCTTCTGGTAAACCTTTTTTGAGTTCCTCCAGTTTTTCTTTGACTGCATTAATTGTGGCCTGTGCATTTTCGCCAAAGCGCATGATAATAATGCCTGCGGCAACTTCACCTTCACCATTGAGCTCAACTAAACCTCGCCGTAACTCAGGCCCTAAGTGAACATGGGCAATATCTTGCAAACGGATAGGCGTGCCGTTACTGTCCACGCCAATTGGAATGGTATTAAGGTCTGCAATGGAACGGATATAACCTAAACCACGCACCATATATTCGGTTTCTGCCATTTCGACCAAGCGTCCACCGACATCATTATTTGAGCGAATAATCGCCTGCTTCACTTTAGATAGTGGAATGTTGTAGGCTTGTAGAGCGTTGGGATCAACTTCTACCTGGTATTGTTTAACAAAACCACCAATGGACGCAACTTCTGCTACACCTTTTACTGTTTGTAAAGGATAGCGTAAGTACCAGTCTTGCAAAGAACGTAATTGTGCTAAATCATGCTTTCCTGTTTTATCAATTAAGGCATATTCGTATATCCAGCCCACGCCTGTTGCATCAGGGCCTAAGGTCGGTGTGACCCCTTGCGGTAAATCACCACTGACATAGTTTAATGATTCTAAAACCCTTGATCGAGCCCAATACAAATCGGTGCCGTCTTCAAAAATAATATAAACGAAAGACAGTCCAAAAAAAGAGTAACCCCGAACCACTTTTGAATAGGGGACAGCAAGCATGGCAGTGGTTAACGGGTAAGTGACCTGATCTTCAACTACTTGGGGCGATTGCCCTGGGTATTCGGTAAAGACAATGACCTGTACGTCAGACAAATCAGGAATGGCGTCTAAGGGCATATTTTTGTAGGACCAATAACCACCAAAACCCAGCAAAATAGCTAAAATAAGTACGATACCTCTATTTTTTATTGACCCTTCAATAATTGAGCTAATCATTTTTCATCTCCGTGTTGCTATCCCTGTTTTTCATATTGGAATGATCGGACATATCCCTATTTCTCATATTGGAGTGATCGGACATATCCATATTTTTCATATTGGAGTGATCGGACATATCCATGTTTTTCATATTGGAGTGATCGGGTATATCCATATTTTTCATATTGGAATGATCGGGTATATCCATATTTTTCATATTGGAATGATCGGACATATCCTGTTGATTGATAAACTCTGCGGCTTTGGATTTAGTGGATGTTGATTGCATCATTTTAGCTGTGGCTTCACGTAATTTGGATTCTGAATCAATCAAGAATTGTGATGAAGTAACCACCGTTTCACCGACGTTAAGCCCTTTTAAAACAGAAACCTTTCCATTTGAAGCAAGCCCGAGCGTAACGAGCCGAGGTTCAAATTTACCTGGTTCTCTCACAACAAAAACTTGATTGCGAGCCCCTGATCTAATCACAGCTTCAGAGGGGATTACCACAGCATCAACTTGTAAACCGGCGTAAATAGTGACATCTGCAAACATATCTGGTTTTAACAAAAGTTCAGTGTTATCAAAGACTAAACGGACTTTAATGGTGCGTGTTTTAGCTTCTGCATAAGGATAGATGTAAGCCAAATGACCCTCAAAAGTTTTACCGGGTACACCCGCCAATTGCATTTCAACGGCATCCCCTTCTTTAACCCAGGGAAGTTCATACTCATAAATATTGGCATAAACCCAGACTTTACTTAAATCAGCGATCATATAAATTTCAGTCGCTGGCGTGACAAACTGTCCTTCACGAGCACCAATTTTCATTACGATACCGCCTTCTGGAGCATGGATATGTAAACTCTTTTTTACCTTTTGATTGCGTTGTAGTTCTCGCATTTGATGAGCCGGAACATCAAGCAACTTCAATCGCTCTCGAGAACTTCTAACGAGCCCTTCAGCACCTTGTCTAATATCTTTTATAGGGCTATTTTCCAAGGCTTTTAGATTATTTAGAGCGAGAATATATTCTTGCTGACTGGCCACTAACTGAGGAGAATAAATACTGAGTAAATCGGTGTTTTTTTCTACCCATTGTCCTGTTTTATCAACATGTAGTTTTTCAATCCAGCCTTCCGTTTTAGGGTGCAGGTGTACCATGCGTTCTTCATCATATGCAATTCGACCGACTGCGCGGACAGTATGAGATAAAGTTGCTTTGATGGCTGCTGTCGTACGTACGCCAATACTTTGTAGCGTGTCACTGTCAATCTTGACTGTTCCGGCAGGTGCATCGGAATTATCTCCATCTTCTGAATAGACTGGGACATAATCCATACCCATCGAATCTTTAGCTGGGGTAGGGGAGGTAACAGATGGATTCATTGGACTACGGTAAAATAATATTTTGCGCGTTTTTGGTTTATCCTGTTCCGCATAAACCGGTACATAATCCATTCCCATTGAATCTTTGGTTGGGACGGGGGAGGTTACTGAAGGATTCATTGGATTACGATAAAACAGAATTTTTCTTTGTTCGGGATTGGCGTTAGTTTGTACACCATTTTGTTTTGAACCGGCTAACCAGTAACCACCGGCTAACCCCATTGCCAACATAAGAGGAGCAATAATCAATATAGACTTATTCATAGATTTCTTCCTTGCCAACCATGGCAGTTAATTGTGCTAAATCTTGATTGGCTTGAGTTAACGCTTGCCAATATTGAGTTTCATAGTTATATAAAGTAATTTGGCTACGTACCAGATTCAAAAAATCAACTTTGTTTACCTGGTAACCGGCCAGCATAGAGGCAACGGTTTGTCTAGCTTGGGGGATAATGCCACTTTTAAATAACACCGTCTGATTTTTAGATTGATGAAAATCACTGTAAGCGGATGATATTTCAGCTCTTACATTATTCCATTGGTCTTGTAAGGCATAGCGTTGTTGCAGCAGTTCTTTACTGCGTTGATCGACTTCTTTTTGTTGCTTAGTCGCAGCAAAAATTGGTACATTCATACTGAGTTTTAAGCTAAGGAAATCAGCACGCTCCCGTCCAGCTAATGTGTTATCTCGACCGCCATAAAAAGCACCGACTTTAAAATCAGGGAAAAAATTTTTTTTAGCCAGATCAAGTCGTGATTGGGCGGCATTGATGGATACACGTCTGGAAGCCAGTATGGCGCGATAGTTTTCAGCCTGTTTAAATAACTGTGATTCTGCTTGCAGCGTAGGCAGGTCTTCCTGAGCTTTTTCGGGAATTTTGAATGGATGGTTTGCAGCTAGATTAAGTAAGGCATTCATTTGTGCTTTGGCCTTGTCTATAGCACCCGTTAAACGGATTTCTGTATCTAATAATTTAGATAATTCCAGTTGTGCTAATAACACATCTTGTTGTAAACCTTCACCCACTTCATATTTTGTTTGAGCAATTTGAACGAATTGACGTAACAGATTTTGATTGACGATGATAATTTCTAAAGCCCGATCCAGATAGAACAGCGCCCACCAGATTTTTTTAACATCGCGTAACAAACGAAAACGGGCTTCAGTCACATCAAATGTTGCGGCTTCTGCTTGATAAGTGGCAGCCTGTTCACGCAAGGCGAGCTTGCCAAAGAAAGGAATAGCCTGAGAAATTCCACCCTGCAGTTGGGTCATATTTTCCTGGCGAGTGTCAAAGGTGTCGACCGGTAAGTTTAAAGCATTAAAACTAATTACCGGATCAGCTAAAGTGCCGACCTGCGACGGTATAGCCGCCATAGCTTCTGAACGTGCCTGAATTTGTGCCAGGCTGGGGTTGTCTCGTACAGCAATATCAAGTGCTGATTGCAGTGTTAATACAGCGACTGGTTCAGCATTAACAATGTTGGATAAAACCAGCAATATAAAAAAAGATGCGGTTTTGTAGATTGAAATCATAAAATCCTCTTACACAAGGGAAGTAAAAACTGGCATAGCCAGAGTGTGTATGAAGAGGAATGTATTTTAGCTGTAGGATGAACTATGGTACGAATAACACTATGGATGACTTTATTCGTACCTCAGCGTATCCTGAGCGTTGGTATACAAATCCTCTGTTAGAGGATTTGTTTGGGAGGTCTTAAGTCAGGGAGTAAAAGGGTATCGTAAGGTGAAGCGTACTGGTAAATTAAATAAGAGGAGGTCGCGACTATATTAATAGCAGACATAGTAGAGGTTATGCCATAACCTCCACAAATATGAACAGTACAGCTACTACTGTTATGGCAGTCTATATCAGTTTGATTGTTCTGCGATCCTTTAACTATTATTTTATAATCTAAAGAAATAGCATCATTAGCAGGCAGAGTATCAGAAAGATGGTGAATTTCAGACAAATGACCAGACATATCCATACCCGCACAATGTTCAAACGCCGATGCAATGGGCGTTATCAACATCATCAGTATAAGTAAAACTGGCAGGCCTTGTTTTGTCATTTATGTGTTTTAAGCGATTAACTATTTATTAATTTAGTCTAATTGATAATGATTGTCAACAAGATTGTTTGGTAAAAGTTTTTGTTAGTGGAAATCGTATTTGATCTTTTTATGCTCACATTTGACAATTTAGTTGAACTTTTATTGATTTTTGCTATCATTTGATTCATGAAGCGAGCGAGTATTTTTTTTTTAGCATTTTTGACTTTTTGGATGTCTACCTGGATGGTGACGGATATCCATGATTGGTCTATAGCTGATTCTGACCAATCGCATCCTGTTTTTTCAATACAACAAACTCAACATGTTTCTGATAGCTACTTAGCTATTCAAGACCATACCCCCCACTGTGGTGTTTGTAGTTATGACCATGGCGGACACATAGGGCAAACATTGGCAACGTCTTCCTTTGCACCAAAAAGCATTCTTGCACAAAATATAATCAATTTATCTCTGCAATCCGAATTCTGGTACTCCAGAAGCATAGCGCCCAAACTACGTCCTCCTATTGCCTAAACCCTTTGGCGTTTGATGGATGATTAGTATAGGGTTGTTTTTCACCTTACCATCCTTTCTTTTGTAGATCATAGTATTGAACTTTTTTGCTACGTACTGCGTACTGCGTACTTTTTAAATCGTATCAATGCTTTTCTCTTTGATAATTTACAGTAGATACTATTTCTCTCTGGATTTATCCATCTAATGCCTCCTAAAAATCAACGTCTCATAGTTACCTGAGGCATAACACGTTATTTTAGTTTAGGAGGTTCAGTGAACCCACAAGATACAAACAACCTTTTTAAAAAATACTTATCGTCTTTTATTAGCCTGGTATTTTGCTTATTTCTGTCACCGTTGATAGCAGAAACAAAATCTTATAATGTTCCATCCCCCCCTGATATGCTTGAGCAGCGTATTGAATTAGTCGAACCTGAAGGCTCATTGTCTTTAGCTGAAGCATTGTCATTAGCTTTGTTACATAACCCGACATTACAGGAGTTTGCCTGGGAAATTCGCATCAATGATGTAAAAACCTTGCGTGCAGGTTTATTACCTAATCCTGAATTAGGTATTGAAGCAGAAAACTTTTTAGGTTCGAGGAATAAGCGTGATTTTGATCAAACTGAAACCACCGTATCTATCAGTCAACTGTTTGAATTAGGTGGGAAACGTGCCAAACGCAAGGCATTAGCCATGACTGAACGGGATTTAGCGCTCTGGGATTATGAAACCAGGCGCTTGGATATTATTTATCAAGTTGCTGCCCGTTATATAAAAGTAGTAGCTAATCAGGCACGTCTCAATTTAGCCGTTGAAACTACGGATGTAGCTGAAGAAATTTTCAACACGGTCGTCGCCAGAGTTAAAGCCGGTAAAGTTTCCCCATTAGAGCAAAGTAAGTCTAGAGTCGAATTAGCAAAAGCGCGTTTAAACAAAGCCAGAATACTTCGTGAACTGGTTAGCAATAAACAAAACCTGGCTGCTGTATGGGGCAGCATAAAGCCTTTATTTAAAGAGGTTAGTGGTGATTTATTTGCAGTGCAAGCAGTTCCTGAATTCTCAGACTTGTTGACTCGTTTGAACAATAATCCTGATCTGGCACGTTGGACAGCAGAGATAGAGAGCTATCGAAATGCGATTGCTTTAGCCAAAGCTCAGAAAATTCCTAATATTACCTTTATGGCAGGTGGCAGGCATTTTGCTGACAATGATGATTTTGCCGCTGTTGCTGGTATTTCTGCGCCGTTGTTTATTTTTGATAATAAACAAACAGGTGTCGATGAAGCCCAGATGGTTTTAACTCAGGCCATGCAAAAACAACAAACGGCAAAAGTTGCTATTCGTTCATTATTAATCGATAACTATCAGCGGCTTCAAATGAGCTTAACTGAAATAACAGCACTTCATGATGAGGTATTACCCAGTGCCAGAGCAGCATTTAAAGCAGTTAAAGTGGCATATAGATTAGGTGAAATCGGTTCTCTGGATTTGTTGGATGCCCAACGTACTTTATTCCGAAGTGGTAGTGAGCATCTTGAAGCATTAGCTGTTTTCCAGCTGAATGTGGCCAAAATTGAACGATTAATCGGTGGAGTTTTAAATCCATCGTCTGAAAAAACAAATGAGACTACCCAATGAAACAAATGAATTGTGTAACAGATAGGAACAGAACCCGTCTAAAGTCAGTGTCCTGTTTATTTATTTTACTATTAATGGCTAGTGTTCCACCTTCAGTTTTAGCGGCTGACCATGATCATGAATCGGAGCAGCATGAGCAGCATAAAGAGGGTGACGAAGAAGGGCATAGCCATGACGGGCATCAGGAACATGAAGAGCCGGAGCTAAAGTTTTCTGCTGCTGAACTGCAAGAGTTTTCTATTGAACTCTCGCAAGCAAAATCCGGGGTAATCAATAAAACTCTCAGTTTAACAGGTGAAGTCATTGTTGCGCCTGAGCGTTTGTATCATGTGGTTCCGCGTGTTTCAGGTGTAGTACGCCAGGTATTTAAACATCTGGGTAATAAGGTGAAAGCTGGAGACCTTTTAGCTACGCTATCGAGTCGTGAACTGGCAGATGCCAAAGCCGAGTTTGTAGCAGCAGACAGCTTATTGAAACTGGCTAATACCAATCTAAAACGTGAACAGGATTTGTACAAAAGCAAAGTCACAGCTAAACGTGAATATTTGGCAGCCAGGCAAGTACAAGCAGAAATGTCTATCAAGCGAAAGGCGGCAGAACAACGACTATCGGCCATCGGGTTGACTAAAAAATCCATCCTTGCTGTTTTACGCAATGCCGATAAAGATCTGACTTTATATGAATTACGTGCCCCGGCTGATGGTGTGATTATTGAAAAACATGCAGCCCAGGGGGAAGTGCTGGAAAGCAATAATCGCAGTTATACCATTGCAGATTTATCTCAGGTCTGGGTAAATCTGACAGTTTATCAAAAAGATTTGCCTTTTATCCAGCAGGGACAACAGGTATCAATTAGTACTCGCTTTGGATTAACTGACAAACAAGAGGCTTCTATGAGTCGTATCAGCTGGCTGAGTCCTGTATTAGATGAAAAAACCCGTAGTGCACTAGCCAGAGTGGTTATTGACAACGCTGATGGACAATGGCGGCCTGGTCTTTTTGTCAGTGCACAGGTGGCTATTGAGAAAAAACAGGCTGAGGTTGTTGTCCCTTTATCTTCTTTACAAACCATCGAGGGTCAAACTATCGTTTTTGTACAGCATGAGGACGGTGATTTTGAACCACAAGAGGTACAAACAGGACGTAAAGATTTTCAACAAGTTGAAATCATTCATGGATTAAAACCAGGTCAAACCTATGTCAGTCAAAATGCCTTTTCCTTGAAAGCACAGTTGCAGAAAGGTGAATTTGGCGAAGGCCACCATCATTAAGATTAAGGCAGCTTGAAACAAATAAACCACTACTCTTACTAGTTTTTTTGTCCACCTTTAGCAGTGTAGCAATAGTTACGTAGCTCACTATGCGCCAATTACTACACGGCTAAAGACGAACAAAAATCTTGCCCAATACTGGTAGTTTATTAATTTCGAGCTACCTAAGGAATAACTATGATCAATCAAATAATTAATTTATCCCTACGCAGCCGGCTACTCATGCTGGTACTTGCTGTTGTAGTTATTGCAACAGGTTATCGAAGTTATCAAGGCTTACCTGTTGATGCCTTTCCTGATGTTTCTCCAAATCTGGTGCAAATATTCACCATTACTGATGGCTTAGCACCTGAAGAAATTGAAATGTATGTGACCTATCCTGTTGAAGCGGCCATGACGGGATTACCTAGCATTGAGAAAATTCGTTCTGTTTCAAATTTCGGTCTATCGGTTGTTAATGTCTATTTTGAGGATGATGTCAGTATCTATTTTGCCCGGCAGTTGGTAGGCGAACGATTACAGGAAGCGCGTGATCAGATTCCATCCAGTTTTGGTGAGCCATCGATGGGACCTATATCA
This sequence comes from Methylococcaceae bacterium, assembly GCA_021647585.1. GTDB lineage: Bacteria > Pseudomonadota > Gammaproteobacteria > Methylococcales > Methylomonadaceae > QPIN01. The sequence goes on along the minus strand of JAKIUK010000005.1, from coordinate 77,060 downwards.
ACAGGGATGGGGCTGGTGCTTTTTTACTATCTTAAAGATGATACTCAAAAATATTCATTAGAAGATTTACGTTCTATGCAGGACTGGATTGTTAAATTCAATTTGCAAACGGTTAAAGGGGTCACAGAAGTTTTGGGTATTGGGGGGTTTGAGAAGCAATATCATATCGTTGTACAACCTGATGCTTTATTGCGTTATAAGGTGACTTTAAATGAGTTAATTGAACGTGTTCGTGCCAATAACCTCAATGTGGGTGCGCAATATCTGGAGAAAAACAGTGAGCAGTTCATCATTCGCTCGGTAGGTTTGGCAAAAGGGATATCTGACATTGAAAATATTGTAGTTAAAACAGTAGATGGCCGCCCTGTTTATTTATCGGAACTGGCTGAAATTAAAATTGGCGGTGCAATTAGACGAGGACTACAGACCCGTAATGGTGAAGGAGAAGTGGTTGCGGGAATGGCCATTAAATTGTATGGCACCAATGCCTCAACAGTGATAGAACGCGTTGAACAAAAAATCCAGAATATTAATAAAACCTTGCCAGAAGGTGTCAGTATCGTGCCTTATTATCAACAGAAAGATATTGTTGAATCGGCTGTTAGTACAGTTAGTAGTGCACTGATACAAGGTATTATTCTGGTTGCTTTGGTGTTGCTGGTGTTTATGGGTGGTTTTCGTCCCAGCCTGGTAGTGGCTCTTTCAATTCCTTTTTCGGTGATGTTTGCTTTTATCGCCATGGGAATGCTTGGTATGTCAGCTAATTTAATGTCACTAGGTGGACTGGCTATCGCAATTGGAATGATGGTGGATGGCACTATTGTTATGGTAGAGAATGTGGATCGCTTATTGCGAGAATCAAACCCGGAAGAGTCACGTTTGCACGTAGTCGGTAGAGCCTGTCGAGAGGTGGGACAACCTATATTATTTGCTATTGCCATTATCATTATTGTATTTTTACCTTTATTTACTTTAGAGGGTGTGGAAGGTAAAACCTTTAGACCGTTAGCTTATACTGTTTCATTAGCCATGTTAGGCTCGTTGATTTATGCGCTTTTTCTGGCTCCGGTGCTATCAGACTTATTAATGCGACGGAAATCAGTAGATGCGCAAGGGAAGATGGGATTAGATGAGCGTATCCTCAATGCGTTGTTAAAACCCTATCGTCCCGCTGTTGAATACTTTGTTAATAATAGAAAAGTCGCTGTTATTACCTCTGGCGGATTGTTGCTGTTAGGTATGGCTGTGTTTCCTTTTCTGGGATCTGAATTTACCCCAAAACTACAGGAAGGCACTATCGTGGTACAACTGACCATGGCTCCCTCAATTTCTATTAATGAAAGTAAACGTAATACCTCAATTGTGGAAAGGCGTTTATTAAAGATTCCCGAAGTGGTTGAAGTCACCAGTCGTATCGGTCGAGGCGAGGTAGGGGCGCATGCTGACCCTATCAATTCAGCTGAAATGTATGTCATTCTTAAAGATAAAGATGAATGGCGAGAGCCTGGCAATCAGGAATTTATTGAAATGAAGATTCGTGAAACCGTTGCCAAACTTCCTGGTATTACCGCTAATTTAACTCAACCTATTGAAATGAGTGTTGACGAGTTGCTGGAGGGGATTAAAGCAGAACTGGCGATTAAATTATTTGGTGATGATTTAGCACAACTTAAAGCCAAGGCGGATGAAATCGCTGCTGTGGTTAAAAAAGTTGCAGGAGCAGCGGATATTAAAGTAGACCAGGTATCAGGAACACCTCAATTAGTTATTATCCCCGATCGTTTGGCAATTGCACGTTATGGTCTTAATTTAGCGGATGTTCAAGATGTGATTAAAATTGCTATTGGTGGCACCACCGCAGGACAAGTATTTGAGGGGATTCGACGCTTTGACATTCTGGTTCGTTATCAAAAGAAAGACCGGGATAGTATCGAGGCCATTCGTAATCTACTGGTTAGCGGCCCTGATGGTATCAAAGTGCCTTTAGCACAGATTGCGACTATTAAGGAGATTGTTGGTCCTAGGCAAATCACCCGAGAGAATAACCAGCGATTTATCAGTATACAAGCCAATGTTATTGGCAGGGATATTGTGTCTTTTGTTGAAGAAGCTCAGCAAGTGATTGATAGTAAAGTAAAGCTACCTCCTGGTTATTTTACCACTTGGGGTGGTGAGTTCAGGCTACAACAAGAAGCCAATAAGCGTTTGGCGATTGTAGTCCCCATCACTTTACTCATAGTCTCTTTGTTACTTTATAGCAGTTTTGGTTCGTTAAAAAATGCGGCTCTGATTTTACTGAATATTCCTTTGGCATTGGTGGGTGGGGTGATTGCTTTGTGGATTAGTGGGCAAAATCTGTCTGTCCCTGCCTCCGTTGGTTTTATCGCATTATTTGGTATTGCCTTAGGTAATGGCATGGTGCTAATGACCTATTTAAACCAGTTGGTAAAAGACGGTATTCCTATTGATGAAGCCTCCATTAAAGGCGCTTGTTTAAGAGTAAGACCTGTTTTGATGACAGCCATTACCACGGCATTAGGGTTAATTCCGTTGTTACTCGCATCAGGAACTGGCTCTGAGGTGCAAAAGCCTTTAGCAACAGTGGTTGTTGGCGGTCTTGTGACCTCAACCTTACTGACTTTATTGGTTATACCGGCATTATATAAATGGTTTGCAACGGAGGGAGATCAATCTAAATAGTCAATATTGCCTGAATTCAGATTCAGTTGCTATCTAGTTCGGGCAATATCTAATTCTTAAATAGTTAATAGATGAGTAAGTATTATGAAACAAGTTATAGCCTATATAAAGCCCCACAAACTTGAGAATGTTATGCTGACATTACATAAAATAGCAGGATTATCGGGAATCAGTGTGTTAGAAATGCGCGGTTGTGGACGTAGCCGTAAAAAAACTTCAGATGCTGTCTTTGATAGCGACAATTATGGCTTGGTCTCACGCTTAAAACTGGAAATAGCCTGTTCCGATGCTCTTGTCGAACAGGTCATTCCAGCATTGCAGGAAAGTGCGCATACCGGTCTTAGAGGAGACGGGAAAATCTATGTGTTACCCATTATGGAAGCGGTTCGTATTAGCACAGGTGATACCGGAGAAATAGCAATTTAACCTTAATTTGGCCTTAAAATTATGAGCGAATCTAATCATTTGGAAACTAACCATTGCTGTCATCACGAGCCAACAGAGAATCAGCTGCCTCCTGAAGCTATGTCCACAAAAGGCATAACCTTTAAAATAGAAGGGCTGGACTGTGTTGAAGAAGTCACTATTTTAAAGTCAGAAATCGGCCCTATAGCCGGTGGTGCTGACATGTTAGCTTTTGATGTGATTAACGGTCGTATGACTATTATTGCAGATGCTAAACCAGTGTCTGACAAAGCCATCATTAAAGCCGTTGCAGCAACCGGAATGAAAGCTACGCGCTGGAAACCTGGAGAAACACAAACAGATATTAGCCAGCGGCAACGATCACAGACTGTTTATACAACGCTCAGTGGCCTGTGCATTATTGCCGGAATAGTGATACATGTTGTTATCGCTGCTGGTTTCGTCAATCTTCAACAATTTTTTCAAACGCCCGAAACCTGGAGTTATTCATGGCAGGATTTGCTGCAATATCTTAAACATCTATTAAACGCTCATAGTCCACAAACGATGCCGCTGGCTGAAAAGATAGCCTATGGATTGGCCATTATTTTTGGTGTTCGCCACGTTATGGTAAAAGCATTTTATGCGTTAAAACGACTGCGTGCCGATATGAATTTGCTGATGCTGGTCGCTATTATTGGTGCTATATTTATCAATGAATGGTTTGAAGCAGCCGCAGTCAGTTTTTTATTTTCTTTGTCACTGGCAATTGAAAGCTGGAGTATAGGGCGAGCTCGCAACGCAGTTGAAGCGCTATTAGATTTGGCTCCATCTACGGTGACTGTCAAGGGTGAAAGTGCACAGGAAGAAAATGTACCGACTGCTACAGTGGCTATAGGTACTGTGTTTATTGTTAAACCCGGTGAAAAAATTCCACTGGATGGTGAAGTGATAACGGGCATTAGCTCAGTTAATCAAGCGCCCATTACTGGTGAAAGTGTTCCTGTTACTAAACAAACGGGGGATGAAGTTTTCGCGGGAAGTATTAATGGTGAAGCCGTGTTAGAGATTAAAGCAACTAAACTTGCCTCCGATACTACACTGGCACATATAATACGTCTGGTTGAAGATGCCCATAGCAAACGTGCAGAAGCAGAGCAGTGGGTAGAGAAATTTGCCCGTATCTATACGCCTATTGTGATGGTTTTAGCCATCGCAGTATTTGTTATTCCGCCCTTGTTTTTTGCCGGTATATGGCAAGTATGGTTGTATAAAGCATTGGTTTTACTGGTGATTTCTTGTCCTTGTGCGCTGGTTATTTCAACCCCTGTAAGTATTGTTGCCGCCTTGGCCTGTGCAGCTAGGCAAGGTATCTTGATAAAGGGCGGTATTTATATAGAAGCACCTGCCCATCTCAATGCAATAGCCTTTGACAAAACAGGTACATTAACTCAGGGTAAGCCTGTAGTCACAGGGCTTTATCCCTATAATAACCATAGTCAAGACGAGCTGCTCAGCCGTGCCGCTGCATTAGAATCACGCAGTAACCATCCGTTAGCCAAAGCTATTTTGGACTATTGCGAAGCACAAGATGTAAGTATCGCCCATGCTGAAGATGTGACTGTTTTACCAGGTAAAGGGGTAACAGGCTTATTTAATGGTAAAGATTTTTGGTTGGGTTCCCGGCGCTATTTATTAGAGCGCGGCCAGGAAACATCAGAAATTAGTCAGCAGGCAATAGTATTAGAACAGACAGGGAAAACAGTGATCGCCATTGGTAACGATCAACATGTTTGTGGTTTGATCGCAATTGCCGACCAGCCTAGGCCACAAATCAGATTGGTTTTAAAATCCCTTAAACAAAATGGCATTCAACATCTCGCCATGTTAACAGGCGATAATCAGGTGACTGCTGAAAATATTGCTAAGGCTTGCGGGATAGATGAAGTGCATGCTGAATTGCTTCCTGCTGACAAGGTTGAAGTTGTCAGCCAAATGGTAGAACAATATGACAATGTTGCAATGATTGGTGATGGAATTAATGATGCGCCTGCGTTAGGTAGAGCCAATTTAGGTATTGCCATGGGTGTGATGGGTTCGGATGCTGCGATAGAGACAGCCGATATTGCTTTGATGGGTGATGACCTGTCCAAATTGCCCTGGCTGATTCAGCACTCAAAAAGAACATTGCGTATAATCAGGCAAAATATTGTCTTTGCACTCACACTTAAAGCTGTCTTCGCAGTTTTAGCCTTTGCTGGTATGGCAACATTATGGCAAGCCATAGCAGCAGATACTGGAGCCTCTTTGCTGGTAGTGGCAAATGGTTTAAGGTTATTAAAACCTAAAGGAAGTTAAAACTATTATGTTAGCCGCGACTTGCTTCGGTCGCGGCTAAAGTCCTTTAATTATTCATCCTGTAAGGCATCACGGTCATCACTGTGTATGCGTGGCATAACCCACATTTCATACATGGATACAACCCACATGAATATAAATGAGAGTCCCATCATGCTGCCCCCTATGATAGTGAGCCATGCAAAATTAGGGTTTAGCTTGGTTAGCCACCATGAGGTAATATCAAGGACTAAAAAGACATAAGGTATTACTATAACTGTTGCTTTGAGATATTTTGGCACACCGGCGGCCAGACTGAATATCAAACCCACAAACATAAAAATAAAGGCGATACCAAACAAGTGAATATGAGAAACACGAGCAAGTGATGAAAAGCTTGCTCCAGTATCTGTCTTGGCTCGTGCAGCCACATTTTCAAAGATAGTGAAATCAGGAATGGGGAGATTGGTTGCTTCATTGTGGCACTTGATACAGCTGTTATTCATTATTTCCCGAATTCCCGTATCATAAAATGCTTTTTCATTCGCCCCCTTATGAATCCAGTTAATAATCTTTAATCGATTCTGTTCTGAGGTCATTAATTTCATCGAACCATTAAGTTTGGTTTCTATAACCGATCCAGATCGTTTGCCATGGTAACTGTATACAATATCATCAACTGATAGCCCCATTTTGCCATCGGCCATGCCATGGGTAAATTGGATTTGTACCATCGCCATGATATATCCAATAGCAACTACAGTCAGATAGCCAGAAAATAATGCTTTTAAAGCGATACCTTGGCTGCAAAGATTAATTTTATGCGCTGCTATTGGTGTCATGGCGTGTTCTCGTAATTAAAATTAAAGATTAACGCTGGTTTTTTTAGCATTTTGGCAGGTGTATTGTGTTAAGCCATAGCAACCAATAACTTATAAGTTAGCATATTATACCCCAAACAGATTTGAAACAACTCAGAGACAGATTGTCACTTCGTTTTATGAGCTATCAGAAGTTCCTGTCTGTAATATAATGTTTGTTTTAAATGTGGCTGGGTAGAGTGGGGAGCGAAACCCAGTTTTTTTGAAGTGTTGGGTTTCGTTACTCACTCTACCCAGTCGACACCTCACTGCCATTAAGTTTAGAAATAAGCTGGAAATAGTGGGGGGCTAAGGCTTTAGCCTTCATTATAGCTAAAAGCTAAAAAAGCAGGCTAAAGTACTGCGCCCAGGTGCTTAATTTAATGGTATTGAGCCTACACCTGCCAAAGATAACATTATATAAAATAATACCCTATGAATTGATGAGTCGCGTTAGCATTCAAGCAGACTATCAGCCGAAGGTACCCATGGGTCCAGGATAACTCACTTCCTCAAGTTTTCCAGTATCAACATCGTAGATGAATCCTCGTACTGTTGAGGCGTCAGGACCAGAGGTGGGTATCCAAGGATGATTCATGATTCTGGAAATAGAGCGTCGAACATCCCAAGTGAGACGATCAATTTGTTCCTCACAACGAGGTGAATCGAGAGCCTCAAGTGGACCTCGAAAGGCATGAAACTGGTCGGGTGTTGCAGAGCTGTTGTGGCAACTTGTAAAATTGCGACCTGTTGCTTTTCCCAGTAGTTCCTCAGCCGCTGGGTCTCCTTCCAGTCCAGCTTTGAGCAGGTCATCGCTAAAAGCCAGCATGCCGCAGCGAGTATGATGGATTAATATGATTTCATTCGTGTTGAGTAGGTGATGTGAGATAATCAGGCAGCGAATTGCATCGTCTGTCACCACACCGCCAGCATTACGGATGATATGAGCGTCTCCGGTTTGCAGGCCAAGTAGATCCTCAACATCAAGTCGTGCATCCATACAGGCAACAACTGCCACATGTTTGTCCGGATTGATCGGTTGTTCTCCGGGATGGGATGATTTATGCACTTGTTGACCACTTGCATATAATTTATTGTTTTCTATAAATTTATCTGTGTTTACATTAGCCATGATTTTCCTTAAGTTGAATTTAAATAACCAGCAACTACGCTAATGATATTGGGCTCGCAGCGCCTTAAATGATTACCTTGTAGGTGTTGTTTATTAGTTGATGCTCACTCAAATAGAGTAAAAAAATTTTTCAAAATAGAATTTACTTTTATACTATCCCCATAGGCATTCTAATTATGAAAAGCAGGTATGGATAGCTAAGAATAAGTTTATAGTCTATAAACTTAAAGTTTGTATTGTTTGCCCGTCTTTTCAATTTCTTCAATAATAGCACAGCCTTGTTTGCTGCACGAACAGGCGGTAACTAACGATTGTAATTCTTGGTGCAATACTTTTAACTGCGTTATTTGTCGTTCAATAATATCTAGTTTTTGTTGGGTCAATTTGCGCACATCATCACGCATTTGTTGGGGGTGTTCGCGCATTTTAAGCAGGTTATTTATCTCACTCAGGGTGAAATTCATCAACTTTGCCCGTTGAATAAATTGTATTCTGGCAATATCTGACTCATCAAATAATCTGATGCCTGCATTATTTCGATTAACGGGTTTCAATAAATCTATTTTTTCATAATAGCGCAGGGTATCAATGCTGATATTGAGTTGTTTTGCGACGGTGCCAATTTGATAATTTTTCATGGTGTTGCTGGATGCCATCTCTGGATTCTATTATGGCCAAAATCAGTAACAAATACTGTACCGTCATCTGCAACTGCCGCAGCAATAGGATGTTGAAATTGCCCTGGCCTATTTCCTTCTGATCCAAAGCTGGTTAAGAATGTTCCATCTGCAGCAAATTTTTGGATACGGTGGTTGTAAAAGTCGACCACAAATACATTATTTGACTTATCAATTGCCATAGAAGTAACGGTCATGAACCAACCATTAAATGGTCCAAAAATATTCAGAGCGAAAGGGCCTCCCCATTTGTGTAAAAACTTGCCGGAATTGGAAAATACTTGAATGCGGTCATTGTAACCATCTGCGATATAGAGGTTACCATTATTATTGAGTGCAACATCAGTGGGATAATTGAATTCCCCAGACCAAATTCCGGTCTGGCCTGTGTTTCCCCATTGTTGGATATAATCACCTTCCGTGTTCAGATGTTGAATACGTTGGTTATAAAAATCAGCAACAAACAAGCTGCCATCTGAAGCAACAGCTACACCACTCGGTGCGTTAAATTCACCTGGGCCATTCCCATGTTTACCGATACTGCGACGGGGAACTCCATCCAGGCTAAAGACCTGAATTCTATCGTTCCAGTAATCGGCAACGTAGAGTTCACGATTATGGATAGACATATTCATAGGGCGACCCAGATATCCTGGTCCTGTTCCTTTTGTGCCAAACTGACGTTTGAAATTACCCTCATAATCGAAAACCTGAATGCGTGCATTACGCGCATCGCTGACAAATACCTCAGTTTTAGTGATTGCGATTCCGGTAGGGTCGTTGAATTGTCCTTGAGCTGATCCCTTTTCTCCCCAAGCTTTAACAAATTGATAATCCGGTTCTTTGCTTGAAGGTATCCAGACTATCCAGACGATCAGTATCAAAGCAACAATTATGCTCATCAAATACGCTAACAACTTTAGTAACATTCTTTATGCCTTAGATTTAAGCTACGATTAAAAGTTAAAACGAAACCCTGTCCGAACAGTAAAATCATTTTCCAGAGCCGTGCCATTGAGTTGTTGAATGACAGGAATTTGCACAGCGGTTTCAATGACAAACCGCCGGGTGACGTATTGTAAGCCTGGGGTTAAAAACCATTGGGTTCCTCCTGAATTATGATCAGATTGACTATGGGTTCTGTTTTTCTGGTGAAATAATATATTGCTTTCCAATACACCATAAAGAAATCCTGAACTATCGCTAGTCAATGTTTTTGGCCACAGACGATATTGTAGTGAGGAATCAAATCGCAACTGATCACCTGCTGAAAAACCATTCGAGGTACCGTTTCCTCGATAACTAATCTGGCCATCTATTTCATAATCCAGCGTTTGATAGGACATTACGATGCCGCCAAAGGCATCCCAAGAACCGGAACCAGACTGCACGCTGAACGGTATTCTGCCTAGATTGTCATTGGCATCAGTTTCGCCTGTGGGAGCTTTGAAGCCGGCAAATGGTGCGATGCGCATGGTACGTCCCGGCCAGTCTTTCTGATAGGTAGTATAACGACCAAACAAGCTGACATCTCCAAGCCCATCGCTTTGTCGATTCAAACTTCGCCCGGAAACAGTGATATTAAGACTTTTATTAACGTAGGGCAGTACACCAAACAGGGCGAGTTTTCTAGAGATGCCAAAACCCAGGACAGATACAGCTGACCATGCAGTTCGGTCCCGGTCAGATTCACTAGCATCATGTCCTGATTGATTTATTACAAACTGCTGGCGGAAGATAAATTCTTTTTTCGCCACAGGCAATGCAGTATTAAAAGTGATTGGAGTAGCCCAGAGCAATTTGTTAATGCCAATACATAATATCAGTAATAATACGCTGTTCGAGTGATTATATTTACTGGACAGTTTCATCTGATTCATCAATTTTGCCTCTAAACGATTGCAAGGTAAATCCTGCATCGGTGACGGCTTGTCGAGCCCGTTCTTTATCAAGGTAAGCGTCTTGCTGCATGGTGACGTTAACAAGTCCCTTACTTATATCAACTACAACGCTGTCAACACCTTCTATAACACTCAATTGTTTTTCTATGCCATAAGCACAAAACGGACAGCCAAGCCCATCAACCTGCAACGAATAAACGGCTTCATTCGCATAAGAGACGGATAGTATTAGTAAAAAAAACACCATTGATAATATCTTTTGTAATGTTTTCATATTAACCCCTTAAATTAATGTTTTTACACGAGTGGTTGTAAGTGTTGATATTCAAAGCGTATCACTCATGCTACTTCAAATTATATTGCCTAGAGTTAACTCCAGGTCAAGAAGTGTGAGTATATATTGGGACTTTTTATAGGTGGCTAATGGAGAAAGAATACAAAAACTAAAGGTGTTTAATACTACAAGCACCGGATGTGCTGATGTTAGTAAATGTACTAATACTGTTAAGATACTCTTCGTACCTGATTACATTACTTATGTTTGCAATTTTCAGTAATTACAATAAGTTGTAAATTTTAGAGTGGTTGGGTTGGTGCTTTAGGTTCAGTTGTCGTTCTTAGATGAATCGTTTTATCGGTATTTGAACACAACAAATATACAATAACTGATATAGAGTACAATCAGGTATTGAACAAATACCAAAAGTGAACTTAATTGATTTCTATCAAACAACTAATCTATGCCTTGACAGTCGAAGAAACGCTTCATTTTAAAAAAGCCGCTGAAAAATGTAATATCAGTCAATCAGCACTAAGTACAGCGTTACACGAGTTAGAAAAACAACTTGGGTTGCAGGTTTTTGAACGAGATAATAAAAAGGTTTTGATCACACCCATCGGTAAACAAGTGTTACAGAGAGCCCGCTCTATTCGGTTACAAGTAGAGGACCTTCAAAGCTTTGCTGAAATTCAAAAAGCTCCGTTCAGCTTTCCATTAGCTATTGGTATGATACCGACAGTAGCTCCATACCTACTACCTAATTTATTGCCCGTTTTGAATCAGCACTATCCCAATGCGCAACTCAATATCCTAGAGAGTCAATCACATATCCTGGTAGATAAAGTAAAGCGTGGCGACCTAGATGCAGCAGTATTAGCACTACCCTTTCCTTGTGACGGCATGCTGACCTTAAGATTTTGGGAGGAGGATTTTTACTGGATAACATTAAAAGGAAATAAATATTCAGATCAAAAAGAAATCAGCAGTACAGCACTTAAAAACTGTAATTTGTTACTACTTACAGAAGGACATTGCTTAAAAGATCATATATTGAGTGCATGTAATTGGACAGATCCCACTTTACATCAAAACTTTAGCGCTGCCAGTCTTAATACACTAATTCAAATGGTTTTGGGTGATTTGGGAACAACTTTGATTCCAGGGATGGCAATAGAACAATTGACCTCTCAGCATAAATCCTTGTCTGTTATCCATCTTGATGAACCTGGACCACACAGACAACTCGCTTTTATTATCCGACCCAATTTTACCCGTATGTCTAGCATTGAGGTGTTAATAAACATCTGCAAAAAAGAGCTCAGATCTTCAAGGATTCTAATTAATCGAACATAATCTTCTATTTATTCAAATATACTTATTAAGCGCGTTCAATTTATACTTTACTACGTTTTAATCAATAATGTTATCCCTATCTTTGGAGGAAACAAAATGTATAAAAAAACCACAACACTGGTTGCAGCAGTGATTACCGTTGTCTTTTGTTCAAATGCAGCACTGGCAGACAATCAGTTGAAATCACCTGAATTCTGGTGGCCTGAGCAAATAAATCTGAAACCACTTCGTCAGCACGCCTTAGAATCTAACCCGCTAGGCAAAGACTTTAATTATGCAGAAGAATTTAACAAACTTGATTTGGAAGCCGTGAAGCTGGACATCAAGAAACTTTTATCCACTTCTCAAGAGTGGTGGCCTGCTGACTATGGCAATTACGGTCCTTTTTTTATTCGTATGGCCTGGCATAGTGCCGGCGTCTATCGTATTTTTGATGGACGTGGTGGCGCATCAGGCGGTCAACAACGATTTGCCCCGCTTAATAGCTGGCCTGATAATGCCAATCTGGATAAAGCGCGTCGTCTGCTTTGGCCCATTAAACAACGATATGGTCATAAAATCTCCTGGGCTGATTTGATGGTTTTGGCTAGCAATGTCGCCATGGAGTCAATGGGCTTCAAAACCCTGGGATTTGCTGGTGGGCGTGAAGATGACTGGGAGCCGGAAATGGTGAACTGGGGGAATGAAAAAAAATTTCTCTCAGATGCAAAACGCTACCACGGAAATAGACAACTCAAAAAACCGCTGGCGGCTGTGCAAATGGGATTGATCTATGTGAACCCAGAAGGTCCAGGTGGTAATCCTGATCCCCTTTTAGCTGCTCAAGATATACGTACAACCTTTGCTCGGATGGCAATGAATGATGAAGAAACAGTTGCCTTGATTGCAGGTGGCCATACATTCGGTAAAACACACGGTGCTCATAAACCGGATAAATGTGTTGGTGCTGAGCCAGCCGCTGCCAGTATTGAAGAACAAGGCTTTGGCTGGAAAAATAAATGTGGTACTGGTAAAGGTGCCGATACGGTGACTAGCGGTTTGGAGGGAGCTTGGACCATTTCACCAATAGCCTGGAGTATGAATTTTTTGCAAAACTTGTTCGGTTATGAATGGGTTCAAAGCAAAAGCCCAGCGGGAGCCATACAATGGATTCCCAAGAATGCTCAAGAGGTTAAATTCGTGCCGGATGCACACGATTCATCCAAGCGTCATGCGCCGATTATGTTGACAACAGACTTGGCATTAAAGTTTGACCCCAGCTATAAACAAATTGCCCAACGTTTTCTGAACAATCCAGCTGAATTCGATCTGGCATTTGCTAAAGCTTGGTTTAAATTGACTCACCGCGATATGGGACCAAGAGCGCGTTATTTAGGTCAGGAAGTACCTAAAGAAGTTTTTATTTGGCAGGATCCCATTCCAGAAGTTGACTACCAGATGATTAGCGATAAAGATGTCGTTATTTTGAAAGCCGAAATTCTAGATTCAGGTTTAACCATCCCTCAATTAGTCAGAACCGCCTGGGCTTCGGCTTCCAGTTTTCGTGGAACAGATATGCGAGGTGGAGCCAACGGCGCTCGCATTCGCCTGGCTCCGCAGAAAGATTGGCCAGCGAACAGTCCTGTGGAATTAGCAAAGGTTCTGAAATCACTGGAAAATATTCAAACGGAATTCAATAATAACAGCAGCAAAAAACAAGTATCACTGGCTGATATTATTGTCTTGGGTGGCGCGGCAGCAATTGAAAAAGCCGCAAAGGATGGCGGTTATGAAGTCACTGTCCCATTTATACCAGGACGTGCCGATGCCACACAAGCGGGAACAGATCTAGCCTCTTTTGCGGTGTTAGAACCGGCTGCCGATGGTTTCCGCAATTATTACAATGCAAAGAGTTCTCTTTCACCAGCCGAAATGTTAATCGCAAAAGCGAACTATCTAAATTTAACGGTACCTGAAATGACTGTCCTCATCGGCGGTATGCGTGCATTGAATGCCAATACTGAGGCTCAACCTTATGGTGTATTAACTAATCAACCAGGCACCTTGAACAACGATTTTTTCGTCAATCTTTTGGACATGTCGACCAAGTGGACAAAGTCACCCAAAAATGAAGGTGTTTATGAAGGCGTTGACCGTAGGACCGGACAGGCTAGGTGGAAAGCAACACCGGTTGACTTGGTATTTGGCTCTAATGCCGAACTTCGTGCCGTCGCTGAAGTTTATGCATCTGAAGATGCCAAAGAAAAATTCGTCAATAATTTTGTTAAGACATGGGTAAAAGTGATGAGACTAGATCGCTTTGATATTGCAGGAAAATATAGCTAACAATGGTGTTAATTAGGCGGCATGAAGTTTTGCTCACAATACTTTTTGCCGCCGTACGTTAGGCATTAATGGAAACCCCCAACAAAGTATAGATTAACCTGATTATCCATGAGTCTCCGCATTTTAGATGAGAAAAATGGTGACACCCTGTACACCGTCATCCCGAGGTCTTTTATCGGGGGATTTATTAGATTCCTGTTAACAGAATGTAGAAATGACGGGGCTGTGTGGTTACATTTTTCAAAATGGCGGAAGCTCATGGGTATTCAGGTGGATTTATGTAATTTCTTGATATCTTGTAATATCAAAATAGTTGTTGCTCTTTTACTTATATTGATATATGATTATCCGTATATTTATGATTGGTTAAATAAATGATATCTCCTGTGCAATTTTTTAAATGTCTATCCGATGATACACGATTACGTTGTATTGCCTTGCTGCAGAAGGAAGGTAAACTTTGTGTTTGTGAATTAACGACAGCACTGGAATTATCTCAACCTAAAATCTCCCGGCATTTGGCATCATTAAGGCAATGCGGTTTATTGCAGGCCAGTCGGGAAGGGCAGTGGGTTTTTTACCAGATTAATCCTAAGTTACCCGATTGGGCATCCCCTTTGCTAAGCAATGCTTTACTGTCTGTTGAGCTTACTGATTCATTTAAGGTAGATTTGCACCGTTTAAAGCAGATGGAAAATCGACCCGGCACAGGACTTTGTTGCTAATTTTTTACTACAAACATATGTTTATACGTATATATTATTAACTCTATAGGAAAAACAATGAAAAGATTACACGTTCACTTGGCTGTTGAAAATCTCGAACAAAATATTAACTTTTACAGCACTATGTTCGGTTGTCAGCCAACAGTTCAGCATGAAGATTATGCAAAATGGATGTTGGATGATCCGCGGGTTAATTTTGCAATCTCTAATCGTAGTAAAAAACTCGGGCTCGATCATCTTGGTATTCAAGCCGATGATGAGGCTACATTAAAAGGTATTAAACAACAATTGGATGCAACTCAAGTACCAGTTGAAGAACAGCAGGGAGCGGCCTGTTGTTATGTGCGTTCTGATAAATATTGGGTAACGGATCCGCAAGGCATTGCCTGGGAATCTTTTCATTCACTTAGCGATATTCCTACTTTCAATGAACAGAATGCAGCTTCGGATGGCGAAAACCCTTATGCCTGTCGTCCTACTAAGGATGACGAAAATAAATCATCCTGCTGCGGCTAGTGCTCCAACAACTTTGGTTTGACGGATAGATCGGATGTGGCTTAAATATAATATCTTTTGTAGAAAAGGCTTATATACTTCGCTCAGCCAAGGATGCGGATTTTATAGCGAGTAGATTTTTGTCGATAGCAAGGTGCTGAGATAGGCGCATAGCAAGTACGGTCGCAACCAGCCTTTTGCTTCAAGCGACAATTGCACATTTATGTGCTATGCAACTGATTCAGCAACACAGTCTATCGGCAAAAATTAACTGATAGAAAACTGCATCCTACTCCAAATTTATATTTTTTTGTTAAATGAGTATGCTCACATGTTAAATGTTTTTGTTATATGTACTGGGAACTCCTGCCGCAGTGTGATGGGAGAGGCGTTAATTAATCACTTAGGACAAAGCCGTATTAAAGCCTTTTCAGCAGGTAGTCATCCCATCGGTAGAATCAATACCGGGGCACTGGCAACCTTGAAACGCCATAATTTACCCACGGAAGGCTATCAAAGCCAGTCCTGGGAAGACTTTGAAGATACGGCTATGGATATTGTGATTACCGTTTGTGATAACGCAGCCGGTGAAACCTGTCCTGTTTATTTAAGCCAAGCAGTACGGGCACATTGGGGGGTATCGGATCCTGGGCATGTTGAGGGGTCGGATGAGGAAAAAATTGCTGCCTTTGAACAAACCTTTGCTACCTTAAAGTTACGGGTAGAAAAAATGTTGCAGCTGTCTTTAGAAACCATGCCTAAAGACCAATTAACCACCGAGCTTAATACTATTGGAAAATTAACAGCTTAATGGAGTAATGCGATGACAGAAAAACAACATGATATGGGCTTTTTTGAACGCTATCTGACACTTTGGGTGGGATTGTGTATTGGCTTAGGTGTTCTATTAGGGGTCTATGCCCCTGAATTTGCTAAAACACTGGATGGGATGAGTATTAATGTTAATGGTGCGCCGGTTGTCTCCATTCCTATCGCCATCTGTCTATTTTTTATGATGTATCCCATCATGGTGAAAATTGATTTTGCCGAAGTGGTTAAAGCAGGAAAAAGTATTAAACCGGTGTCGTTAACACTGATAGTCAACTGGGCGATTAAACCATTTACCATGTATGCTATTGCTTATTTATTTTTAGGTATTTTGTTTCAACAGTTTATCGGCACCGAGGCAACGGACCTGGTGAAACTACCCTTTGGCCTGGATTTACCTGTCGGTAGTCATTATGGTTCCGGTACGGTGGTTATGCATGAAGGGGTAAAAATGATGACCGTCCCCTTATGGCGTAGCTATCTGGCCGGTTGTATTTTACTGGGCGTGGCACCTTGTACGGCAATGGTATTGGTCTGGGGCTATCTGGCTAGAGGTAATGCCGGACATACATTGGTGATGGTTGCCATTAATTCACTGGTGATGTTGATTTTATTTGGGGTTATTGGTGGCTTTTTATTGGGTGTAGGCCAACTACCTGTCCCCTGGGAAGCACTGTTATTGTCTATTAGTATTTATGTGGCATTACCGTTATTTGCCGGTTATTTTTCGCGTAAATGGATAGTAGCTCATAAAGGCCTGGACTGGTTTGAACAAAAGTTTTTACATGTCCTAACCCCGATTACTATTGTCGCCTTGTTGTTGACTTTGATCTTATTATTTTCATTTAAAGGTGATGTGATTATTGCCAATCCATTAACCATTTTATGGATTGCTATTCCTTTAGCGTTACAAACCATACTGATCTTTTCAATTACTTATATTGCAGCAAAATTCTGGGGGTTTTCTTATGAAAATGCAGCACCTTCAGCACTTATTGGTGCATCTAATCATTTTGAAGTGGCGATTGCCACAGCGGTGATGCTGTTTGGTCTATCATCAGGCGCAGCTTTGGCAACTGTCGTAGGCGTGTTGATTGAGGTGCCTTTAATGCTGGCATTGGTTGGCTTTTGTAAACGCACTAAGGGCTGGTTTTCTAGCTAATAAGTGTGAAAAAACATGTTTTTGTACTCCGTTATGTAACAGTATTTAATTTGAGTTGCGGATTAAAAAATATTTTGAATTTAAGACTGATAGATAAGACTGATAGATAAAACTATATATGAATAGTCTTTTTAACAACACCTTTACTGATTTAAAATCCGTAAAATTATTGATTGAAAAAGGAGCTACTCTTTTTCTACAAAATGACGAAATTCTGAATATGTACTACATAACTGCTGGTCGCTTAAGGTTGCAAAGATATACGCTTGATGGATCACCTGTCATTTTACATGTGGCGTTCCCAGGAGAAATCATTGCTGAGGCATCCTTATTCTCAAAAAAAAATCATTGCTCAGCTATCGCGGATAAGAAAACAGAAGTAAGTTATGTAAAAAAATCAGATTTAATCGCTTTCCTTGAAAAAGATCCTGCAGTAATGAGGCAGTTATTAACAGTGTACGCCCATCAAATAAGAAGTTTACGTGCTATTAATGAGATAAAAAATATTCGCTCTGCAACAGCGCGAACCCTTGCTTTTTTGAAAAATGAGATGAATACCAATAAAGAAGTTAAATTATCTATTTCATTGAAAGATGTTGCTTATCGTATTGGTCTTTCTCATGAGGCTTTTTACAGAACATTAAAAAGCCTTGAAAAGGCCAAGCAGATCAGTCGTCAGGAACGATTTATAAAATTGTTATAACTTCTTTGGGTATGATTCTAATCATATGAGGTGTTCGGTTGGCACAATATAATGATGTTGATTTCTGGCAAATCAGCTTGAACATAATATAAAGGAAAAATATATGAAATCATTATTTGTAATACTGTTAACTTTGTTAATAGTCAGTCCGTCTTATGCTGTAGAAAAAGCAAGCGAAAAACGGCTTGATGAGGTTGCTCAGAGAGGCGCTCATGTGATGCCATTTAATTTGGAACTCACGACCCATATCTTTACTAAAACACCGACGGGGGGGATTCAACAGGTTATTGTTAAAAACCGTAAAAATACGCAACAATTAAAGCTGATACGTCAGCATTTAACTAAGATTTCTAATGAATTTCAGCAGGGTGATTTTTCTGGGCCTGCAAAAATTCATGGTAAGACCATGCCAGGTTTAGAGAAGTTAAGCCAAGCAAAACATACGCATATTAATATTGCTTATAAAGATTTAGTTGACGGTGCAGAAATTACTTTTTCTAGTCATAAACCTGCTGTTATAAAAGCTATTCATCAATATTTTGATGCCCAATTAAGCGATCATGCTCGACATGCTGTTTCAATGCAACCTATGCATCATATGGCTCAACATTCGCTGCACCAGTCCCGAAGGGTTTCGGGGGGATTAACTGAATCAGGCACGGATATATTCGCTACTATTCAAGAAGTGATACAAAAATTATCAGCCGATCCTGATACCGACTGGTCGAAAGTCAACCTGGAAGCCTTGCGTCAACATCTACGCGATATGTTTGAATTTTCCTATAACGTGGACGTGCTTTCCCAACAGGCAATCGAGTACGGGGTAAAAATCAGAGTAAAGCCCGTGACCGTTAGAGCAGAAAAGGCACTGGATAAAGTGTTAAACGCCCATCCGAGGATGTTAAAAATGGAAACAGGTTGGGATATGCAGTCGAGTAAAGGGAATGGGGAATATCAAATCATTGTTACGACCGCTCAAGCCACTGAAGTCAACAAGATCAGAGGGTTGGGTTATATCGGCCTGTTAGCCATAGGCAATCATCACCAAGAGCATCATTGGGCTATGGCAAAAGGACAAAACCCTCATCAGCAGATGGCCCCTTAATTTTTCATAGAAATATTCCTCGTTCCCACTGAGGACAGTGGGAACGAGGAAGGTACTTAATATAGTGGTTTTTTAAATACCTTTCCTGGAGGAAAAAGATGCAGCAAGTAAAATTCCATGTGACAGGGATGCAGTGTAGCGGTTGCGAAACAATCATAGAAACTGCTGTTACCCCATTAGAAGGTGTTGAACAGGTTGCCGCTAATTATCCCTCAGGAACGGTTGATGTCTGTTTTGATGAAGGTAAAACCAGTCTCAAGGATATACAAAACGTTATTGAGTTAAGCGGTTATCCCATAGCATCGCAACAAGCAAGTGGTAAACCTCTTTGGCTGAAATTGATCTTCGCCTTAGTTGCCGTCATTTTGATGGTGATAATCATGATTGCCGCACGAAAACTGTCTCACCAGTTCACCTTACCAGATTTAAACACGCACTTAAGTGATGGAATGATCTTGTTGGTCGGATTGATTACTGGATTGCATTGTATTGGTATGTGTGGTGGATTTGTAATCAGTTATACCGCAAAGGATGTCGAACAACAGCAATCTTCCTGGTTATCACATATTTTATACGGAGTGGGTAAGACTCTGTCATATGCCATGTTTGGTGCTTTGTTCGGATTGCTGGGTTCGATGATCAGTATTACGCCTTTAATGCAGGGCATCACCAACCTAGCGGCGGGAGGGTTTCTGATTCTGTTTGGTTTGAATATGTTGGATGTTTTTGCCGTTTTAAAACATGTTCGTCTAAAGCAACCCAAAAGTCTGGCCCATTTTGCCATCGAGCACAGAAAACGTTCGCGCAGTCCTTTTTTTATCGGATTTTTCTCAGGTTTTTTGCTCGGTTGCGGACCACTTCAAGCTATGTATGTGATGGCGGCGGGGAGTAGTGATCCATTATTAGGTGCAAAAATCATGACTTTGTTTGGATTGGGTACATTGCCCGCTCTATTTAGCTTCGGTTATTTAACGCGCCTCTTTTCAGCCACCGCAACCCACCGGTTTTTTCAGTTATCGGGTGTCATCTTAATTTTCGTCGGTACCATGATGTTTAATAAAGGTCTGATCCGAACTGATTCAGGTTATGACTTTAATTCAATTGAACAAAAAATCATGACGGAATAGAAGTAACAAATAAAACCTACTCTTGTAGTGCATAAACCTAAAGCACTACCCAAAAAAAAATATTGGTTTCATTGGTATCGGCAATTTAACCAGCAGCATTATTCGGTTAATTTATTACTGGCCTTGCCTGTTTCTTTTGCTGCCGGATTAAGTAGTGGTCTAGTGGGAGTCGGAGGAGGTATTTTAAAAGTACCTTTGATGGTGTTGTTATTAGGTATCCCGATGGATATTGCTGTGGGATCTAGTGCTTTTATGGTGGGTTTAACTGCAGCTGGTGGTTTTGCAGGGCATTTGACAGCAGGACACTGGGACTGGAAAACTTCATTAATGCTGGAAATAGCTGTTTTATCGGTGGACAAATCGGGGCCAGAAAAGCCTTGTCCATTGATAAAAAGAAAATGAAAAAACTGTTTGGCTGGTTTTTGTTGATGATTGCCGGGCTTATGGTGTTTAAAAAATTGCCCTTAGTTTCGATTAGCTCTTTGATTAATAGCCGTTAACCTAAACACGCTGCTTTTAAAAATTGCAATTTTCTACCAGGATTGGGTTGAACCTAGAAAAATCACTTGGATCACGGTTTCTAGCACAAGCTCTTGATTCCACAGCACTTCAAAAAAATGCCCGCTTAACCGAATGGGTGAAGCTAAGATTTTATTTAAAACACTGTGAAACCAATATCTTGCACTATAATTCCGTGCCCAACTGATCTTTCTAGGTTGAACGATAAATATTTAATAAAAATTATGAACAATATTAAAAATACTTTCTTTTTTCAGGTTAAGCGGTGGTTTTTATTGATGCTTGGTTTTCTTACTTGCTCATTGCCACTAAAAGCTTCAGAAACAGCAGATTTATCAATGCTATTACACCAGCTGGAGCAAGTCTCACCGCAGTTACGTGTTGATAAAGCCAATATAGATGAAAGCAGAGCGGGTATTGATAAAGCCAGCAGTGAATACTGGGGGAGAATAACACTTTACGGGCAAGATATTCATTACAATAATAACCGTTTGGTCAGTCCACTGGCTCCGCCTGTAAATTTCTCTCAAGTCGCTGTTGATAGTAATCAATATAGTTATGGTGCAAACCTTTCATTACCATTGGATATTAACGGCAAAATCACTGCTAAAGTTCATGCGCAACAACATTTAAATGAAGCCTCTCATTTTGCTTATGCCAACTCTCGCTTACAGTTATTTTCCCAGGCTGTTTTTTTATATCGCAGTTTACAACAACTGTCGGGTGTGCGTGATGCATTAAACAAACAGCATCAGGCTTTGCTGGAACATTATCGAGTGACTGAAACAGCCATCAAGGTTGGGCGATTAGCGAAAGTCGAATTATTGCGTATCAAAGCTGAAATTAAAGCCGTTGAAGGACAACTGGCGGCAGTTAATGGCGATGATGCCCGTTTACGCGCTAGTCTGGCAGCACTGTTAAATCAAGCGCAATATACAAAATTGATCATACAGGCTAAAACCACGCCAACACCTTTAACGGCTAACAATGAAAAGCTTTTACAACAACGACCTGATATCCAACGCTTTAACAGGCTGACTAAGGCAGAAAAAGAATCAGCCCAAGGGGCCTATCGGGATTGGTTACCGAGTTTATCTGTACAGGCTAATGTTGCTGAAAACTCGGGTTACAATGGCGATGGGTCAGGGGTATGGAGTGTCGTTGGGCAACTTGATTGGGAATTATGGGATGGTGGCAGACGAACGGCACAAATCAATCAGGCGCATGCAAAAATTCAAGCGGTTCAGCAACAGAAAGTGTTGGCGGCTAATCAAGCTAAGGCGGAGTTTGATGCCGCTAGGGCAGGCTGGACTGCATCACAGCGACAATATGAAGCGGCACAAGCGGGTTTACAGGCGGCGATTGAAACTGAGAAAATCCAGTCTGATCGTTACCAAAACGGACGACTTTCTTCGGTGGATTTATTGGATGCAGAATCGGCGCTGGCAAAAGCCCGATCGAGTTTAAGTAGTGCCATAGCAACTTGGTGGTTGGCAGATGATCAATTAAATTTAGCCTTAGGTAAAGAACCCCAAGCCTATCGTTTACAAGCAGGTAATTCACAATGATAAAAAAATTTTTAATGGCTAAAGCAAAATATTTGGTTTTCCTGCTGATTATTATTCTCAGTTTTGTTGTTTTACACAGCAAATTAAAAAAAGTAACCGATGAACCAACGATGACATTAGCGCCTTGGGCATTATCTGTTGCCAAGATCACAAATGGTCGTGTTACTGAGGGCTTTCCTGCTTTGGGTGAAGTACAAAGTGCCAGTGAAGTACGGGTCAGCCCGCAAATATCAGGACGTATTCTGGGTTTAGGCCCAAGAGCTGGTGGTCATGTGGCAAAAGGTGATTTACTGGTACATATTGATACCGAGGAGTTAGAAGCCAGTCGTGATGCTTTGCAGGCAAAACGAGTGAGTGCTGAGGCAATTCTGCACCATGACCAAAGAGAATTACAACGCGAGCAGAAGCTATTTAAAGAGGGTGGATCAGCGGCTTCAGCCGTTGACCAATGGCAGACAAAAGTGCGTGAAGATCGAGCTAATGTAGGCTCTTTACAAAAACAAATTAATCAAATAGAAGTAAAAATTGGTTATGGGCATATTGTGTCTCCGCTGGATGCGGGCATTGCTCAACGACTTGTTGAAGTAGGTGATATGGCCATTCCAGGAAAAATACTTTATGTATTAACCTCAAAGCAGGGGGGACGAGTGATCGTACCGATTCCTTTAGAAACGCTCACGCGTGTAAAGCCGGGAGGTGAGGTGCAAATATCCCGAGATAAAGTGATGCTAATGGCTAATATTACCCGTATTAATCCAGCCTTAGATAAAATGGCAATGGGAAGTGTAGAGGTTGATTTGCCGCAACGGGTTTTTAACTTGCCTGACGGTGCGCCAGTTGCTGTACGAGTAATTTCTAAAATAATTGAACAAAGCTTAATTGTGCCTCATTCGGCTTTAGTGCCTTCATCAGAAACTCGCGTAGGGCATGTTTTTAAAGTTAACAGTTCAACTGCTGGCGATAAGCTAAGTAAAATAACTGTCGACATTGCTCTGTGTGGTGTTGAGGGCTGTGCGATTTCTGGCAATATTCAAGCTGATGATCAGGTCGTGATTGGGCATGGCAGTGTGTTATTAAGATTGCGTGATAAAGATAGCATTCGCGCAATTGCTACAGACGAGGCGGCACAATGACCTTTGCTGAAGGTATCTTATCACAACCTCATACCCTGATTTCAGCCGCTTTTGCCGCTATTTTGCTGGGTATATTAGGCTTTCAATCCATTCCGACCAATTTATTTCCCGATACCAACCGCCCTGTGATTGCGGTTGTTACCCAGTGGCCGGGAGCGATGACCACCGATATGAGTAATGATGTTACTCATCCATTAGAAGTCAGGTTTACTGCGATAGATGGAGTACGAAGAGTGACTTCAACCTCGCGTGATGGCGTGTCCTCGGTTATGGTCGAGTTTGAATACGATAATGAAATTAATATTGCCGCTAATAAAGTTACTACAGAATTATCCAGAGTACGGGGCCTGTTACCCAGAGGGGTTCGAGAGCCGTTAATCTTTAAAATCACCGATGCTGCACGTCCTTTAATGGTGTTATCGGTGACACCAGGCAAAGATTCAGGGCTGGATTTGGCACAAGTCAGACGTATTGCAGAACATGATTTACGCGATACTTTATTGAATTTACCTGGTGTAGCGGAAGCAGAAGTTTTTGGTGGCCCGGTACGGCAAGTGTCGGTTGATGTAGACCGCAATAAATTACAGGCCTACAATTTGACGATTCAGCAGGTCATGATGGCTTTATTGGATTCCAATATATCGATGCCCGCAGGACTAGTGCATCGTCATGATATGCGGCTGTTATTAACGGCACAGTCATTAGCTAATGATCCCCATGATATTGCTGAAATTTTACTGCCTGTGAATGGTGGGCATTATATTCGAATTGCTGATGTTGCACAGGTACATTGGGGTCAAGCTGATGCTACTTCTTTATATCGTGGTAATGGAAAAGAGGCGGTGGCCGTTTCTTTATTACGCTCTGAGCAGGGTTATGCAAAAACGGTGATTAGCAGTATCAATCAGAATTTGGCAAACGTTAAGGCAAAGTTCCCCAATCTGGATATACAAGTGGCGGATACCCAGGGCCGTATTATTGATCTAACGGTTGATAATATGCTGGATTCTTTACGCGATGCGGTGGTAATGACCTTAATTATCATTTTATTGTTTTTAGGTAATTCACGCGCTGCACTGATTGTGACTTTATCATTGCCATTGTCCTATTTATTGACCTTTGCTATTTTGTGGTGGATAGACTTTGAGTTTGATATGGTGACCTTATCAGGCATTATAATTGCAGTGGGTTTATTAGCGGATGATGTGGTCGTGGTGATGGAAAATATCGAAAGGCGAATGCGTGAATTTTCTGAACAAGGCAAAGTTGCTGCTGTTAGAGGGTTGGATGAGATTTTATTAGCCGACACCTCCGGCACGGTCAGTACCATTTTAGTATTAGTCCCTATTATGCTAATTGGTGGCTTTGTTGAAACTGTGTTGCGCCCCTTATGTGTCACTTTATCTGTTGCTTTATTCGCTTCGCTGGTGGTTTCAGTCACTATGATTCCGTTGCTTGCACCCAGAATACTTAAGCCGGGAGCAAAAGATCCCTTAGCCTGGATACTGGATCCTTTTACCCGATATATTATGGAGCCGATGAAGCATGGCTATTTATTTTTAGTCAGTCGCGCCTTAGATCATCGTCTATGGGTGATGGGACTTTTCTTGGTTTTATTTGTTATTTCAGCCGCCCATATGCGCTTACAAGGACGAGAATTGATGCCGATGATGGATACAGGCATAGATACTATTTCTTTTGAAGCTTCACCGGATACCGATACCGATAAAATGCGACAAATAGTGGTGCAAGTGGAAACGGCTATCAAACAGGAATTTCCTACAGAATGGCTTATTTCATTATCAACTGTTATTGGCGCAGAACCTGGCGTAAAATCGTTTGGTTCACAACGTTTATTACAACAAGGTGAAGTGACTTTAAATATCGTTGATCGTTTTCACCGTAATCGTAGTATATATGATATTAATCAGGGATTAAGAGAACGTTTACTAACCATTCCTGATTTAGTTTCCACTAATGTTCGGGTCTTTGGGGCAACACCTTTATCCTCGATTACTGCCAATGTCGATGTGATGATTTCAGGAAATGACCCGAAAGAACTCAGCCAGTTAGCCGGGCAAGTGATGCAACGGCTTAAAACGGTTCATGGCTTAACCGGTATGGAACGCAGTTGGCAGGATTATTCTCAACGCATTAAATTAGCCGTTGATCCTGCTAAAGCCAGACTTTATGGTCTATCCCCTGCCGATGTTACCCAGCAAGTTGCTCAAGCAGTTAATGGGGTAGATTCAGGTCGTATTCGGGTGACGGGTGAAGATTTTATTCCTGTTTGGACTCGTTTACAGCCTGATCAACGGATGAATAAAGAAAATATTCGGGCTATAGCGATTAAAACCCCAAAAGGTGAGGTCATTCCTTTGGAATCGGTGGCTGCGCCCATGCTAATTAGTGCAGCAACAGCTGAAACGCATCAATATTTACAACCGACCATTGATATTAAAGCCTGGCGAAGAAATGTATCCATTACCGCTTTGCATGATGAAGTGGCTGCTGTACTTGCAGATATTAAATTACCACGAGGCTACCAGATTCATTATGAGGGTGAATACAAACAACTGGCTGAGACCTTTACCCGTCTGATTAAAGCCTTGGCCTTAAGTATGGTTTTATTGTATTTCATGCTAGTGGTTACTTTTCGCTCCTTTTTAGACCCTGTTGCCATTATGCTTACTTTACCTTTAGCTGTTATTGGAGCAGCCTTTGGGGTGTTATTAGGGGGGAAATTTATGTCTATGCCTGCAATTATGGGCTTGATTCTGTTAATGGGTATCGTAGTAAATAATGGTATTTTACTGATTGATTTTGCCAAGCAGTCAATGGCGGAAGGGTTAGCGATTAAACCCGCATTATTATCAGCAGTGGAAAAACGTATACGACCTATTTTAATGACCGCATTATCTTCAGCCGTAGGTATGATCCCTTTAGCTCTGGAATGGGCGGTAGGTATTGAACGACTGTCGCCACTAGCCTTTGTTGCGATTGGTGGTTTAATTACCGGGACTTTTTTAACCATACTGGCCGTTCCTGTGTTGTTTTATATGATTGAAAATATGAAAGCGAAATATGCAGAACATAAAAGTGCCTAACTTGGAGTGATAAAACAGGTTTTTCATCTTTGTTTTAGTACACAAACATGTTTTGTACTCCAAAATATCCCGCTAATAAATTTAATTGGACAAACACGCAATAATGACACCTTGGCTAATGTGGGGCATAGCTACACTATACTTCTTTTTTGATTTTATTAATCAGGTGATTCCTGCTGCATTGGGGAGCCAGTTAAGAGCGGCTTTTCATGCTGATGCCAGTACCTTTGGTTTTATTTCATCCTGTTATTTTTATTCATATGCGGTATTGCAAATTCCAATCGGTCTGACCGTTGACCGTTTCGGCTCACGTCGACCATTGGCTATTGCAGCATTGGTTGCGGGGAGCAGTTGCCTGTTATTTTCCATGGCGACTTCACCATCAATGGCGGCGATTGCCCGGATGATGGTGGGTGCTGGCGCTGCATTTTCCTTTATTTCTTGTTTAAAACTGGCGGCCAACTGGTTTCCTGCCAATCGTTTTGCCACTATGGTGGGTTTGACCAATGTGGTCGTATGATTGGTGCTGTCAGCGGTGAAGGGCCCATTTCAGCACTTGGTGAAACCTTGGGTTGGCAGCAAACTCTATGGCTTATTGGTTTACTAGGGCTATCTTTGTCGGTTGTTATTTTTCTGTTGGTACGGGATAAACCGGCCACAGATGTCCAGGAAAAATTAACAACAGTGAATTCGCACGCCCTTGCAGATCTTAATTACCTGCTGAGAAAACCTGATGCCTGGTTTACAGGTATCTATGCGGCAACCATCAACACCAGTTTTATTGCTTTTGGTGCGCTTTGGGGGCCTCTGTTTATTCAGACTCACTTCCATATTAGTCAAGTTCATGCGGCAACAGCTGTATCCATGTTATTTATTGGCGCAATACCGGGGAGTTTCTTTTTTGGCTGGTTTGCAGATCGTATCCAGCGGTTTAAATTACCCATGGCCATTGGTTCTGGTGGCGGTTTAATTAGTATGTCTGTGCTACTTTATACCCCTGACCTACCTTTATGGGCGGCCTATGGTCTATTATTTTTACTCGGCTTTTTCTGTTGTGGCAATGTGCTCGCTTACGCTAACAACGCAAAACTGGGGTCTCAAGATGCCGAAGGGACATCGTTGGGATTTAGCAATACCTGGTTAATCGGTGGCAGCGCATTGTTTCAACCATTGATAGGCTGGTTACTGGAGAAAAGTGCTGGCACACATACTTTCAGTTCTGCTGACTTCCAAAAGGCTCTGTCAGTGATTGTTTTAAGCCTGCTTATTGCCTTGATTATGAGTCTGCTGATTAAAGAAAATTATACGACTGAATAATGCTTTAATACGCATCCTAGCCATAGGGGTACATATGAAAATTACTGATAAGATAAAATCACTGTTCAGACCAGTAACAGCCTCAGATAACCCTTACATTACCCCCGTATATGGTGGTCGTTGGGATACCCAGCCTATTGAAAAGGACCGAATACCAGAAGACTCTTTATTGCCTGCTGTGGCTTACCGTATTGTGGCCGATGAAATGAATCTAGAAGGTAATCCGGCACTGAATATGGCCACTTTTGTCACCACTTGGATGGAACCAGAAGCAGATGATCTAATCAGGCTTGGAGCAGCTAAAAATCTGGTGGACGAAGATGAGTATCCGCAATTAAAAGTGATTGAAGATCGTATCATTCGGATGGAAGCAAATTTATTCAATGTTCCAAGTGATTGCGAAGCAATGGGGGTGACCACTATTGGTTCTTCCGAGGCCATCATGTTGGGCCTACTGGGGCATAAATGGACTTGGCGTAAAAAAAGGCAGGCGGCAGGATTGGATAGTAGTCAACCCAATATCATTTTTGGGGCTGATGTGCATACTTGCTGGGAAAAATTTGCCCGTTATTTTGATGTGGAAATGCGAGTTATTCCTTTACAAACAGATAAATACACCATAAATTCAAAAGATATTCTACCTTTATTAGATGAAAATACGATCGCCGTCGGGGTTGTGGTAGGCACCACGTTTACCGGACAGGTAGATGATATTCAAGCGATTAATGATGTACTAATCACGCATAAGGCTAAAACAGGTATAAATATCCCTATTCATGTTGATGCCGCTAGTGGTGGTTTTATTTTACCTTTTTTTAAACCCGACTTTATCTGGGATTTCAGACTGGAGCAGGTCAGATCCATTAATGTCTCCAATCACAAATATGGTCTGGTTTATGCTGGCATGGGCTCAGTTATTTTTAAGGACAAGTCTGATTTACCGCCTGAACTTCCTTTTGAAATTAATTACCTGGGGGGTTCCATGTTCAATTATAGTTTGAACTTTTCTAAAGGAAGCTCCAATTTACTGGCGCAATATTATATGTTTCTGCGAATGGGTCAGTCGGGTTATCGTAAAATTATCGGCTCGGTTATGAGTAATGCTCAGTATCTGGAACAAAAGCTATCGGCATCCGGTTTCTTTGAAATTTTGACGGATAGTAATTTTTTGCCTGTAGTTGTGGTTAGACTCATTGATGATTCCAGCCTGACTGCCTACCATATTTCTGATGAATTAAAAAAAAGTGGCTGGATAGTTCCTGCCTATTCCTTGCCTCCAGATGCTGAGCATATTGTGGTATTGCGAATGGTCGTCAAAGAAAATTTTAGCCGCGATCTGGCGGATAAGCTTTTAGCTGATACCTTATCGGCAATACAGCATTTACAAAAAAATCCACCATGCACTAAAACGGTTGATAGTTGTTCAGCAGATAAGAGTATGACAAAACCGCATGGAACTTGTTAAAAGATCCTTGGACTGCAAAAACAGGTTTCTGTATTTCACTTTAGTTAGGTGTGATAAATTATTTTTGAAAAATATATGCCTCTATCACCGTTATTTCTCAGCAGCATCATTTTTCTGGTTGCAATTATCTTATCAATGCTTTGTTGGTTTTTAATTCCTTTTTTAACGCCAAAACTTTAGTAATTAATAGAGTCTTATGAAACTCGAAATTTCAAAAGATTCAGTCTAAACAAATAGAAGCGGATATACTCGTATCTTAATTTAATTAAGGTTTAAAGATAATGCAAAAATTGAAGAAATATATAATGATATTTGGTTTGCAGTATTCGGTTTTGTGGAGCATCATTATTTTTTTTATTTGGGATACAGGCTCAATTATTTTCACAGAGCTGGATTTGATTGCGGGCGTTGTTATTATTCATATAAGCTATAGAATTTATAAAAACAAACCAGTCACAAAAAGCTTTCTATACACAGCATTGATTTTAGCCAGTTTGATTTATAATTCGCTATGGACTTTAGTTATTATGATTTTTTTAGAGATAGATCTTGCTGGTCTAGGGTTGCCATTAGATATGCTTTCACTCTACGCAACTTGCGGTTTAGCTTATAGCGTTTGGCATTCTGAAAGGAAACGTTATCTTTTAGGCGCTTAAATTCACTCCCCCCCATATTAGTGACTGTTTTTTCTTTTTATATCAGAATAAGTATGTTTTCTGATCCTTCCTAGAGTATTAAAAATGATTCTCTTTTTTTGCCTATGGCTCTGTTGTTTTAAGCCTTCTACCAGGATTGCTGGCTTTATTGATGCATCAGCGGGATAACTTGTTACAATTTGGCCTGTATGACTTAAAAAAAATCCCTAACCTGCTACAAAGTTGTTCGCAGTTATTAAACGATTGTCTAACTGAACAATTCTATTCATTACGCTTACAACGTGTGGTTTTTGCTCTGTTAGCTCTATCAGGTGTTTTTACAGTGTGTGCAGGATTGAGTATTCTAATTAGTCAAGGTGTCGAAACAGATCAGCCGAGGTTAGGCTTACCGTGGTTAACTTGGCATGTGCGTTTTGATAGTTTGTCTGGTTTATTTTCTCAAATCGCTAGTTAAAACTATGCTCTTTAGTGCAAGGCTTTAGCTGCTATACATGTGTTAAGCTTAACGGATGAAAGAACAGAGACTGCTTTTCTCCTTTTGGAGTGTTAACCAGTGAATTTCTGGTTTTGCTGGCAATCATGCAAACTTATCCCTGGTTAACGCCGCTTTTATTACTGGGTATCGGCTTGGCTGGCACCGGTTTGTTCAGGAATAATCAGCCGATGGTTTATGGCAAGCAACCAACCGGTTAGCTTCTTGTGCCAGTGAATTTGTGGTCGGTAATGATTCACCTGGCTTTAGTTCTATGGTTAGGTTTGGCTATCCCTGTCTTTTTAGCGGATTGGTTTACACAAGCAACGGTATTAATTTCGGAGAGTGCACCTTTATGAGTCAGAGCAATTCAAATTGGAAAGATGACTTTATCAATTCACTGTAAGCTAAGGGCATAGCAATTAACCCCTCCTGGCTGGTTGATATGGCATTACGGCAAATTGCCGCGCAAGACTGGAGAAGCTTTGCTTAATTGCTCCAAAAGCAGGGACTTCGCTGGGTTTCTGGTTGGGTGGAACAGCAGTCGCCAGATTATATTGTTAATACGGTCTTAGAAAAAAAAGGTCTCTATTTATTAGCGCGTACCCGGGTTGGTGAAGATAATGCACATGTTCCACTCAAACACTAGTCTACCCTGCCGCTAATCGCAGTGAACACCATTCTCAGGATATGTTTGGTATTGTTTTAGCGAGCATCCAGACAATCCCCTTGGGTACGACATAAAGCCTGGATAAAAACCAATATCCGTTGCGTGATGACTTTTTCTTTGACGGGCTCACCGGAACAAATAACAACCGCGGATACAGATGATCAGTTTGAAAAAGCTGAGGTGCGGGTGTTTTATGAAATACCCGTTGGACCAGTTTATGCGGCTATTATCGAACCGAGACATTTTCGTTTTCAGGCGATCGGTAAAACTATTTTAAACCTGGAAGAACGTCTGGGTTATGTGCATAAAAGGCATAGATAAATTAGCGGTCAATCAAACGTCGGAACAACATGCTCGACTGGCTGCTTGTGCTTCAGGCAATAGTACCGTTGCACATGGCTGGGCAGCGTGTAGAGCTATGGAGCAAGCGGCAGAGATAAGTATTCCATAGCGAGCTGCTTTTATAAGAGGAATTTTGCTTGAGCGGGAGCGTATCGCTAATCATTTGGGGGATATAGGCGCAATTTGTAATGATGTCGGTTTTACTTTTGCACAAATGCAATTTAGTCGCTTGCGAGATTTATAGTTACACAGTAATGTACAATACTTTCAACATCGCTTATTAATGGATTGCATCGTACCGTACCAGGGGGGGAAGTCGTGATTATCCACAGAAGATTGTCAGGCTATGTTGCTGGAATTTCAGGGTTTACAAAAAGAACTGGACGAACTTTTACCGGCAATCGATTTAAATTCCTCACTGGAAGACAGATTATTTACAGCCGGTTATCCTAGAAAGATCAGTTGGGCGCGGAATTATAGTGAAAGATATTGGTTTCACAGTGATTTAAAAAAATCAGAGCTTCACCCATTAGGTTAAGTGGGCATTTTTTTGAAGTGCTGTGGAATCAAGAGCTTGTGCTAGAATCCGTGATCCAACTGATTTTTCTAGGGTTATTTATTAGAACAAACCGTAGCTGCTTTAGGTGCCCTAGGTTATGTGGGCCGAGCCAGTGGGACAGAACCGGGATGTGCGTCATGACTGGCCACACTCCCCCTATGATCAATTGACATTCAAGGTTATCGTGGAAAATCAAGGGGATGTTGCCTCCAGAGTTTGGACACGAGTAAAGGAAATTTTTGTTGCTATCAAATTATTACAACATATGTTTGAGCAGTTACCAGACGGTGAATTAATCTCCCATTGGCAAACACCGGATGCAAATAGTGAAGGGATCGGTATTGTTGAAGGCTGGCGTGGTAAAATAGTGAGCTATGTGCGCTTTAATAATAACAATTAAATAACACGCTTTTATCCAAGAGACCCCAGTGTAATCAATTGGCCGGCTTTGGAAAAAATAGTATTAAATAATATCGTGCCTGACTTTCCGGTTTGCAATAAATCATTTAATGGCTCCTACTCAGGGCATGACCTATAGGATAGGCAGATGTTAAGACTTTTTGCTAAAACTCTGAAAACAGGTGTCGTCACTGAACCGATTAAAAAACCGAGTGAGAATGAACTGGAGCAACTGGGTATTAAAATTAAACGCCATATTGATAAATGATTTTCAGGTAGCCTTGCCATTAGATCTGTAGATGCGGGTTCTTGTAATGCGTGTGAGCTAGAAATACATGCATTAAATAATCCCTTTTATGATATTGAACGATTTGGCATTCATTTTGTCGCATCACCACGTCATGCGGATGTGTTGTAGTAGTGAGGGACTGCGCTGTTTGTGGCGGTGAATTTGGTACTTCTTACGCAAGTTGTGGTGCGGTTGCAAATGTTATACCCGTTGATGTGACCATTTCGGGGTGTCCACCGACACCGAAAACGTTAATAAAAGCCCTGCTGGGCTTTATGAAATAAGCAATATTTTTACTTTAAATATATAAACGACAGGAGAATCTATCTATGTTGCACTCTTTTTTAAAATCTTTTTTTTTATTTCTTGCGGTATTCTCAGGGGCAGCTTATGCAGCCACATTAAATAAACAGGATGTACCGGGAAATGTTTTTGACTATATCTATAAAAAGCACCCAGAGGCAAAAGATTTCAACATAGAAGAAAAAACACATTTTGGTCTATCTCTGTATAAAGTAAGCTTTACTGCTAATCAAAAGAATACAAATGGTCAAGATTTTCAAGCAAAATTTGTTGACCTTTTTAAAATGAATGGCCATTTTTATACTAACGAGATTGTTGTAGAGAAGCATTCATACAATATTGTTTCTGATGAAGTAACAAAAAAACTTAAATTACGCTACCCTGATTACGAAATAATGGCAATGAAAGCGGTAAGCAACCCAAATAACGTGGGCGAGGAATATGAAATAGATCTTCTTACTTCTGGAAAATTATGGAATATAGGGATTGATAATCAAGGAAACTTGATTAGTGAAACACAGCAGTAATAGAGTTTGTCTATTAAATCCATGACACGGAAGTGAGACTTTAGCCTCGTCTGATTTTTCTAGGATTATGCGAGGCTAAAGCCTCACTTCGAAAAGATAGCCTGTTAAATTATGACAATAGCTATAGGATGCGCTGAGAGACGAAGCTCATCTCATTATTTTAAAGCCACACCTCAGTGAGAAAACTTTTGTGACAATTAATATCTGAAAAAACCTTTAGAAAAATCAGCAAAAATGAATGACATATTAAATCAACAAATTCCAAAAACAGGGCTTGCTGGATTAAAACAAAACTGGCAACAAGACCTGCAATCAGGTTTTTTAGTTTTTTTGCTGGCTTTACCATTATGTTTGGGTATTGCTATTGCATCGGGTTTTCCATCGTCAGCAGGTATTATCACAGCCGTTATCGGGGGTATTCTGGTTTCACGGTTTAACGGCTCTCAATTGACAATTATGGGGCCGGCAGCCGGCCTTATAGTCGTTATATTAGGTGCTGTACAAACGCTGGGTGAAGGGGATGCGATGGCGGGCTATCGATACACCCTGGCTGCGATAGTAGTTGCCAGTCTGTTACAAATTGTTTTAGGCGTATATCGAGCAGGGCAGTTAGGGGCATTGTTTCCTGCTTCGGTGGTGCATGGTATGTTGGCCGCAATTGGTATTATCATTATTGCCAAACAAAGCCATATAATGCTGGGTGTTCATACAGAATTTGACAGTATTTTTTCCGCTCTGGGGCAAATCCCGCACAGCCTGATGAATTCCACCCCAGGTATTGCTATGATTGGATTGAGTGGCTTGTTTATTTTATTTTTCTGGCCTTTATTAAAGCATCCAAAACTAAAGAAGATACCGGCACCTTTAATTGTATTAGTCACTGGTATGGGCTTAGGCCAGTATTATGGTCTACAACACGAACATATCCATCTTTTTCTGTTGGATCAGGCTTATTTTAATAGTCATCAACATTTGATTGAACCTGAATTTCTGGTTGATATACCCGACCAGCTGGCCTCCTTTTTTTATTTTCCTGATTTTTCAAAAGTCATGACGATCGAATTCTGGGGGGCTGTTATTGCGATTTGTCTGGTTGGCAGTCTTGAGTCGTTGTTGAGCGCTGTTGCCATTGATAAGCTCGACCCCTATCAGCGCGTTTCTAACCTTGATCGAGATTTAATTGCGGTAGGTGCGGGTAATCTGTTGTGTGGTTTTATTGGCGGCTTGCCAATGATAGCTGAAATTGCCCGGAGTTCGGCCAACGTTGATAATGGTGCCAAGACGAGTTGGGCCAATTTCTTTCATGGCTTGGTTTTTTTCTTGTTTGTTTTATTGTTTCCTCACTTCATCCATAGCATTCCACTGGCAACATTAGCGGCTTTACTGGTTTACACGGGGTATCGCTTGGCTGCACCCAAGCATTTTAAGGAAGTTTTTGATATAGGTATCGACCAACTGTGTCTGTTTGTAATTACGATTATTGGTGTATTGGCGACGGATTTATTGATCGGTGTTGCTCTGGGTATTGCGTCTAAGTTGGTTATCGAATTACTTAGAGGTGTCTGGCTTAATAATATATTTAAAATCTACTTTAAAATCAGCCGACCCACAGCCCATATCATCTCAATTGAATTACAGGGTTCGGCATTATTCTCAAATTTTATGCCCTTAAGAAAGGCTGTGAATAAACTGGAACCGGGAAAAACCATTGTTTTTAATTTTTCTAATGGCTATATGATAGATTATTCAGTGATGCAATTTATTGATGATTTTAGTAGGGATTATAAAGCACAAGGGGGCAAGATCTTGAAAATTGGTCGGCCACTGGAAAAATTTTCTGACCATGAATTAGCGGCACGCTTGATGACGGCTGATGATCGGAAATAATCCTCAATAACGCGCACGGGATAAGTTTGCAAGTGAGTAAAGCGTTTTGTTCAAAGTATGGTAAACAGTCCGAATATTAAAGTATGAGCAAATAATTCAATGAGAACACAAACGAAATGTACGCTGGTTTTATCCGGGTTATTTATATTGGAACTGCTTCCTGTTCCGTTTACCGCCGTATACAGCCTCTATGTCATCAGGAAAAGACCCGAGTGGCTACCTGGCGCAGTAGAGCGATTATATGCTGATAAAGAAATTAAACGGCAAAATTTGCATTTACCATTAGCAGGACATGATCCCATGGTGACCCGTAAACGCTGTACCCTCAGCTTGTCATGCATGTTTCTATTAGATATAGCGACACCGTTTACTATTCTATTCAGTTTATATATTGTTCGCAGGCGGCCGATTTGGTTTAAAAATGTTGTGGCAAGGCTCTATGCAGATAAAATGGAATATACCGTGGATAATTCTGAGCAGACTACGGGTAGTGATTTAAATGATAAGGCTTTGCAAGAAAAATACCTGGCTTTACAGCAAAGTAATATTGATTTTGCCCTTAAGGTCGCAGTCAGGACAAAATAATGGGATTTATTGGCAGGTATTAGATATATAGAGTGTTGTAATCCTTACTTTAAAACTATAGAAACGAGGAATACCTTGCCTATTGATGTATTCATAGCGCATCAGATAGACTCGCATCCGCCATCTGTTTATCCTAGAAAGATCAGTTGGGTGCGGAATTATAGTGCAAGATATTGGTTTCACGGTGCTTTAAAAAAATTTGATCTTCACTATTCGGTTAAGCGGGCATTTTTTTGTGGTGCTGTAGAATCAAAAGCTTGTGCTAGAATCCGTGATCCAACTGATTTTTCTAGGTTTATAGTGGATAGCCTTTGATTTGTATGAAAACGAGATAATCTTAATGTTAAATCAACTTAAATTGTTTTTTGAACAGCATATTGCTTTGCCTAATCCTGAACTGTCATCACAACAAAATATTCAGCTGGCATGTGCCGCATTATTTATAGAAATGATGAGTATGGATGATAAAAAACAGAGAGAGGAACATGAAATAATTTTAGGTCGGGTTAAAACAATGTTCTCCCTTTCATTGGATCAGGCAACAACACTAATCTCTTTGGCATCAGAGCAAAGCCAACAAAGCACAGATTATTTTCAGTTCACCTCGTTAATCAACCAAACCTATAGTCAGCAGCAGAAAATTACACTTATAAAGACATTATGGCAAATTGCCTATGCTGATGGCTATTTGGAAGAAAATGAAGAATATATGGTGCGTAAAATAGCCGATTTACTTCATGTACCTCATATTCAATTTATCAAGACAAAAATCCAGGTAAATGGCGGATAACAAATTCACTCAGCAGAATGAGTCTTTACATTCGTCACTGCCTGAAATACGCATATTGCTTTTACCCTATGCTGGGTTATTAATTTTATATTTGCTGGTGATAGGTTGTGGAAGTGCCTGGCTATACTATTCAGCAAGGCAGGCTCAAACTGAGCTGTTGACTGAGCATATTATTGAGATCGTAAAGCCTTTTCTTAAACAATTAAGCGCAGAGTATCAGCAACGTTCAGCCGATTCTGAGCCTTTTTTGCTAAGTAAAAGAGTAATCCATCTGTATCAGACATTACCGCATTTAAGGCAAATTTCAATACGTGACCGACAGCGTGGTTATGGTGTCCGTTTGAATTTTAATCAACAACTGGTTGATGTCGAACTAGAGCCTTTAAAAAAACCAAAGCCTATCGAAACGGATCATCGACAACTGGCAATTCAATTACATCAGCAAACAACCTCTCCCTTTTTTCATATCACTCTCAATTTGACAGCAGAACAATCCTATCCCGTACAAATGGATATTGCTTTTGACCGGGCTGCGTTAGTGGGACAAATTAAGGAGACATTGAAAACAATTATTCATAGTATTATTGGTTTTAGTTTGATAGGTTTTTTGAGTACGCTACTGGCTATTGCCATAACAATTTATAGTGGATTCAAAATGCGCAAGATGGATAAGTACTTACAAAAAATATACTTGCAAGCATCCATGGGGACCTTGTCCGCAAAACTGGTTCATGATTTAAGAAATCCACTTGCCAGTATCAGGGCGAATATAAAAAATCTATTGATTACACCTGAGGAAACGGAGCAAGTTATTGATGAAATGGATCAGGATATTCTGCGTTTAGAACAAAAGTTATCGGACTTTTTGTCATTAACAAAACCTAGAACCAGTGGTTTTGAAGCAATTGATATTAAGCCATTAATACAAGATGTCGTTAAAAAAAGTAAACCTTTGTTCGAAGAAAAAAATATTACAATTTTAATGCAGATTGAATCTAGCATTCCACTTATCATGGTTATTCAACAAGATTTGACTGATGCTCTGTTCAACATACTGGTTAATGCCAAAAATCATACTCAGGAACAAGGTCATGTATGGGTTAAAGTTCATTGTAATCAGGGAGAATTAGAAATTAGCATAGAAGATGATGGGTCGGGCATCCAGGAATCGTTACTGACAAAAATTTTTGAACCTTTTTTTACTACCCGTGAAAACGGTCATGGCCTGGGGTTGGCTATCGTCAAACGTACAATAGAAGCCCATAAAGGTAATATTTTTGCTGAAAACCGTTTGCCCTCGGGGGCACGTATTATTATAAGCTTACCGGTTCTACATAATGAATAAAGACAATCTTCCAAAACTGAATGGACTTACTCTGCTGTTGGTGGATGATGATCCAGCCATTATTCGTAGTCTGGGCAGGTCTTTACGCGGATTAGGAGCAACGGTACGCAGTGCAGGCAGTATAAAAGAAGCCGAGTTGTCTTTGGTAAGCTACCAACCTGATATTGTTTTATCTGATTTACAGCTCAAAGATGGCGATGGATTACAGCTGGTAACAAATTATCTCAATCGCGTTCCTAACGGACATTTCTATTTGATTACTGGACATGGCAGTGTGAAAAATGCGGTGGAATCAATTAGAATAGGTGTTAAAGATTATTTTCAAAAACCGGTAGACCCCATTGAACTGGCGCAACGCTTAATTCAAGACTTGCCCAATTCAGGAGAGACTAAGCAACTGTTAGGCGCCTACTTGCTGTTTCAAGACCCTCTCATGGAGCAGGCTTTAGCTGAATTGCCACAGATTGCAAGCAGTTTACAAACTGTTTTGATTCAGGGTGAATCAGGTACGGGTAAAGAACTTATTGCCCGTGCAGTGCATGAATTGAGTCCTGTTGCTGAAGGGCCTTTTGTCGCAATAAATTGTGGTGCAATTCCAGAATCTTTACTGGAAGACGAATTATTTGGTCATGAAAAGGGGGCATTTACCGGTGCACAAAAAATGCGTAAAGGGCATTTTGAACAGGCAGATGGCGGCACCCTATTTTTGGACGAAATCGGTGAAATGCCGCTGACTTTTCAGGTGCGTCTGTTACGTGTACTTGAAGATGGAATTATACAACGCGTAGGCAGTGAAAATTCTATTTCAATCAACGTACGAGTGATAGCTGCAACCCATCGAAATCTGGAAAAGGCCGTCACATCAGGTTTATTTAGACAAGATTTATTGTACCGACTGAATATTCTTCCTGTTGAATTACCTCCTTTGCGGATGCGACCGGCAGATATTTCTCTGCTTGCTACACATTTCTTACAACGATCATTACAGGATATGCAACGCAATCCACCGTGGCCAACATTAGATGAAGAAAGTTTAACAATACTGGCTGGATATGACTGGCCGGGCAATGTGAGGGAATTACGCAATATGATGACCCGTCTTGCCGTACGTTTGCCTGTGGAAATAAAACAAGTGGATTGCAGGTGGTTAACCCTGTTATTACCACAAGCTTCGAAAGCTGAAAATCCAGGGCAGGGCACCTTTATCCCAACAGGTACAACTTTGGCGGAAGCAGAACAAATCTTGATTGATGCTGCCTTATCTCAAAGCAATGGAAATCGTATTGAAGCTGCAAAAAGTTTAGGTATGGGTGAGCGAACCCTACGTCGGAAACTCAATAACTGCTAACATTAAAAAAGTAATAGAGTGCTAGCTAACGCTAAAATTAAAATAACCTCAGATAAAATTATTTTATCATTAGTCAGTCCAGCTATTTTGTTTTTATATTTTATGAATATAAAACTTAATGCCAGTAATGATATAATATCAAACGCTATTTGAAAATTTCCATTTATACCGACTTTTTTGACAAAAGCCATGTCTTTTTCAGGAAAGAATATTCCCCAGAGTAGAAAGAAGCTAGTGGCAATAAAATTATTAACGGCACCCAATATACAGGTGTAGTTAGCCATGATGCTGTTATTGTTAACAGTGCCGTACTCTTTAAAGATAATATAAAAAAGAGAACATATTAAAAACAAATCAAATATTAAAAATTCTTCAAAAGGTATGGCTTCTTCAAGCCAAAAAACAAAATTTGATATTTGAGCAAAAACCAGTCCAAAGAAAAAAAATATTTTTCTTAAAATCCCTGGATTTAGCTCATCTTTATTATTAGAATTCACCTTGTTTTCCTATGTATAAATTGTAAAATAAAATACAAATATCAGTTTAAATAAATGACAGCTAGAAAACAAGAAACTGAGCTAGTTGTCAATTTATTCAATTATACATTGCTAGGATATTATTTTTTTATCATACAAATATTGTAAAAAATAGTAACCTGATAATGCGCCCCAAAAAAAGAGATACATGTCATGAAGGGTCATTTCAAAATCTATGGTACTAATATTTTGCATATAGTCAAATATGACATCGCCAATCAAAAGGACTAATAACAAATACATGAAAATTTTCGGTTTATGTTTATGTTCAAACCAGCTCCAAATACTTATGGTGATAAAACCTAAAAGAAAGCGGACAGAATTAGCTGTCAACATTTCTTTTGTCAGGCCATCAATATGAAAAGCGGCATCAACAAAATAAAGTAAAAGTAAACCGATGCCCAAGGTAGCAAGTAATTTGTTCATAAACTGTTTTTTTAATAAAATGTACTGAATTCCAACTGCACTATCCTACCAAAGTATAGAATTCTTATGTTATTTCATTTTTGCTTGCTGCTATTATTCTAGAATTATCGTTCAGTTACAGGTGTGATATCAACCAAATTCTGCTATGCCTTCGTATTACTATTAACGGCCAATTTGACCGCTGTTACTGTTTTTTTATCGGTCAAACTGGCCGTATCAATTGCTGGGTATATTTAATTTTTTAAATATATCAACTGCTTATTATCATGGCATGCTGTTTGCTTTGATAGGTAATAATCGTTGCATAAGTTATTACATATGACTCTTTTTCTGATGACCCTCTCAATAGGGAAAAGCAATCACCAAGTGTCATG
The DNA here is from genome assembly GCA_021647585.1 of Methylococcaceae bacterium. Taxonomy (GTDB): domain Bacteria; phylum Pseudomonadota; class Gammaproteobacteria; order Methylococcales; family Methylomonadaceae; genus QPIN01. The sequence goes on along the minus strand of JAKIUK010000005.1, from coordinate 36,328 downwards.
ACTTATGTAGCGATTACCATTTAAAAAAGCAGAAAGTTTATGATCAGGAAAAAAATTCTCATTAGCTTATGTACTATTCTACTAACCTTTTTAGCGGGCTGGAAGGTAGCAAAAATGACCAGTAAATATAATGAATTTAATACTGTAAATCAGGCGGTGCCAGTGGTTCGTTTTGATCGCTTTGATAAATCACGCAATGCATTTGTTATCGGATTGTTTAATCCAGGACGTATGGCTATGGAAGTTAACCATACTGAATTATTTTATAAAACAGACAATAAAACATGTTCAGTTGTTTCTAATAATCAGAATTATACAAATAAACCGTTGGTATTAGATCCAGGCGATACCATATTGATTCCATTGCAGAAAAAAATAAATGTCAAGTCGCGATTACAGTCAGGAGACTATTGGGGGAGAGTGGATTTTAAGATTTCAGGGCAAGCTGATTTTTTTAGCTTGCATCATAAGTTCAGTCATACACAGCATTCTGACAAAACAGCATTAAGGAACGAGGGTTTAATAACTTCCAGTTTTTAACTTGTTTTTTGACTCCACAGAAGCGCTAATAAAATAGTTATGAAATTTGGCTCTGCACCTATTTATTTCACGTTCCTGTTAAGGAAAATATCCATGAAAACAGAAAATATAAATATTAAAATAGTGCTACGTACTGCCGTTATACCACTGGCGGTATCATTATTACTTTTTACTTTATCTGTAGAAGCGGCAAATACTACTACAACGACTAAAGGAAATCATTTAGCAAAAAAACAAACAATTTCTATAGATGATAAAAAAGGGCTGACACATAAACAAATCGTCAAGGAAGCGGTTGATGCATTTGAAGCTACTAAAACGGCTTTAAAAGCCCTGGAAAATGATCAACCCAAACAGGCTCTGGCTGCCTTGGAAGTGGTTTCAGGGAATTTACATCTGTTATTAGCACGTAATCCTGCTTTAGGCTTAATTCCTATTGATATTCAGGTTCAAGTACTTGAAGGGGTGACAGACTTAAAAACCATCAACACACTGCAAGATGAACTGGATGATTTAATTGACGATAAGCAATATCAGGCAGCAAGGCTAATTGTCGATAGTTTGGTTGATGAGCTTAGAGTGACAACTGTGTATTTACCTCTGGCGAGTTATCCGGCAGCTTTAGATAAAATAGCACCGTTAATTGATGAAGGAAAAATTGATCAAGCTAAAGAACAATTGGTTGATATTTTGAATACTTATGTATCAGACCAGGAAATCACTCCCCTAGGTATTCTGCGTGCAGAAGGTGAATTAACCGAAGCCTTCCAGGTTGAACATTCTGAGGACTTATCTCAACAGGAAAGCAAAAACAAAATTGAAAAACTGATTAACGAAGCCGAACAGCATATTAAAGTAGCGCAAACATTGGGCTATGGTATGAAACAGGATTATAAATCTCTTTATGACAGTATTAATGTACTAAAAACAGCTGTTAGAAAGGCGAAAATAACAACTGAATGGGCTGCAATCAAGAAATCATTATCAGCATTTAAAAATAAAATTGTTCATCCTCGTGATTAACAAATATCTTTTACAATCATTTAAACAAGGAAATCATGATGAATAAATATATCATTACCCGATTAATATTACTATTCTGGGTTTTTTCTTTACCCGTCTATGCACAGGATGAAGGAATTGAAAGTTTACGCAATACCAGTAAAGCCTTTGCATCAGTAGCCCGTAAGGTTTCTCCAGCTGTTGTTTTTATTCAAGTTGAAAGTAGCAGGGCACAACCATCAATACAGCAGTTTTCTACGCCTTTCGGTAACCGTAGATCGCCAGATGAAGAATTATTAAGACGTTTTTTCGGTGATCAATTCCGTGGTTTTCAAGCGCCACCTAGACAAAATGTACCTCAACCCAGACAACGGATGATGGGGCAAGGCTCTGGATTTGTTTTTAAAGTTGATGGTGGACTGTTATCAGAGAAGACTTATATTTTAACTAATAATCATGTTGTAGATCATGCAGATAAAATACGGGTTAAATTTCAGAATGGCAAAGAATATGATGCCAAAGTAACAGGCACTGATCCAAAATCAGATGTTGCAGTGATTGAGATTAAAACCAGTGATTTTCCTGCACTTTCTATGGGTAACTCATCTAAATTGGATGTGGGTGAATGGGTTGTTGCGATAGGCAACCCTTTTGGTTTGAGTCATACTTTAACCGTTGGGGTTGTTAGTGCTAAAGGACGAACAGCTATTGGTATTAATGACTATGAGAATTTTATCCAGACGGATGCAGCTATTAACCCTGGAAATTCAGGGGGACCGTTAGTCAATCTTGATGGGCAAGTAATAGGAATGAATACCGCTATTTTTAGTCGTAGTGGCGGGTCTATGGGTATTGGCTTTGCCATTCCCATTAATTTAGCAAAAGTGATCGCTGAGCAGTTAATAGATACAGGCGAAGTGGTTCGTGGACATTTAGGCGTAGTTATTCAACCGTTAACATCTGAACTTGCTGATTCTTTTGGTATGAGTTCAATTCAGGGCATATTGATTGCTCAAGTGGTTGATAATTCACCTGCTGATAAAGCAGGCTTGAAACAGGGCGATGTAATTATTGCTTATCGCGGAACAAAGGTTAAAAGTGTGGGTGAATTTCGTAACCAGGTCGCCTTAACGACACCAGGCAATGAAGAAGAACTCATCATATTGCATGACGGTAAGCGTAAAACAGTGACCATAACAATAGGTAAACAGGATGAAAACCAACAGATGGCTAGTAATTCGACACAAAGTTCTGATGAATTGGGAATGAGTGTTCAGACCATTACTCCGCAACTAGCAGAACAATTTAAAATAAAGCGAGGTTCTGGCGTTATTGTCACTGAAGTTAAGCCATTTTCAATTGCTGCTATGGCCGGAATTAAAACAGGAACGATTATTTTGCAGGTTAATCGAAAAACGGTTAAAAATGCAGCAGAATTCAAACATATTATTAAAGACAGTAATACAACAAAAAGGATAGTGTTATTGATCTTAAATAATGATTATCAACGTTATGTTGTGCTGAACTGGAAGTAAATAATTATTCAATATTGGGCAGGATTTTGTTTATCTTCAGTGGTGTAGCAATTGGTGCATAGCGGGCTGTGTAACCATTGCTACACTGATGAAGACGGACCAAAAGGCAAGCAAGTTGTCGAAATATTTTTGCGTATGTACCTAAGGTACATTTTATTTTGTCTTCTTACTAGCCATTACTGCTTCAGTACATCTGCTAGGAATTTATCTGGTGTTTGCCAGTTTGATTTTGCCTGCACTGGCTAGTCAAGGTATTGTAAATATCAAAAATAAATTTATAACTTCGTACCTGGTCGGATTGTTTGGTTATCTTTCAGGACCGGTTGTCTCTATGATATTCGATTTATCAACGGGGGCTATTACTGTCTGGACCTTGTTATGTGTGGTACTTGTAGCCAGACCCGTTATAAAGCGCTGTCTAATAAGTGCATATATTCAATAGACGTTTGGCTATGCTGGATGGATAAAACAGTCTTAAACATAAAATGTCTCGAATAAACGGGAAGTGAGGGTTTAGCCTCGCCATATTAGTGCAGGGCTGGCCCTCTTAGTAGAAAAAAGTATTGCTGTTATCACAATCACAATTCTTTGTAGTCACTAAACATTGTAAGGAAGAAATTATTAACCTAGGAAGATCAGTTGGACATGGATTCAATAGCTTGTGCTAGGAGGCTGTCCGAGAATAGAAAACCTATTGCGGAAAAGCCCACTTTGGCCAGTTTTTCTGATCATTTTCGTTTAATAGAGCAACTATTCGCCTTAAATGATCAAAAAAACTGTCTCAAAATGGGTTCCCCTCGCTACGGTTTTTATTCTCGGACAGTCTCCTAGAAACCATGAGGCAACTGATTTTTCTAAGATGAAGGGCAGGGGGGATCACAGGAAATATTCATGATGATCAGCATTTTATTTAGCTTCATTTTTAAATACACTTAACTAAAATTAAACATTAGGAAAAACTATGAAAAAAAAGTTATTAATATCGTCATTTATTGCAACACTTGTATTACCAGTTTTTTCAGCACAGGCGGGTAAAATAAAACTTTCTGAAGTACCGGAAGCTGTCATCAAAAGTATGAAAGTAGAACATCCTGATGCTAAAAATATCAAAGTGGATAAAGAGCTGCATTTTAGTATGGTGCTTTATGAAGTTAAATATAAAACTAATGGCAAGAAACACGAAACTTTATTTGATCCACAAGGCAAACATTTTGGGCATGAGGAAGAAATTGAAATATCTGAATTACCCCAACCTATTATAAAAACACTTAAACAAACATTTAAACAACTCAGTATTAAAGATGCAGAGAAAATATCTCACCCCGATGGGCGCGTTGAATATGAAATTGATGTCAAGGGCGATGGTGAAGATTGGGAATTAGCCATGAGCCCAACTGGAAAAATCTGGGTAAAAGAGAGAGATTGATGAGAATAAGGGAAGGCTAGTGACATGGATATTTTACAAGCGATCATTTTAGGCATTATTGAAGGTATTACCGAGTTTTTACCTGTTTCTTCCACGGGCCATTTGATTGTTGTCAGTGAATGGCTATCCGTTGAGCAAACTGAAAACAATAAGGCTTTTGAAGTGATTATTCAGTTTTCAGCCATTCTTGCCGTTATTATGAATTATAAGGATAAGTTTTCTTTAAATCATTTTCAGCTATGGCTAAAAGTGGCTTTGGCTTTTATCCCTATTGGAGTCGTTGGTCTTTTATTTCATCATCAAATTAAAGCATTTTTTACTGTTTCTATCGTTGGCACTATGTTTATAGTGGGTGGAATTGTGTTTTTGATGGTTGAATATTTTTACAAAGAAAGTTCTGCTCATGTGGGAGATGTAGAAGCAATCACTTATAATCAAGCCTTCTGGATAGGGTTGGCTCAGATTTTTGCTTTAGTTCCAGGAACAAGTCGTGCAGGAGCATCAATAATTGGCGCACTGCTCGTTGGTTTGAATAGAAAAGCGAGTGCAGAATTTTCTTTTCTTTTGGCCTTACCCGTACTGACAGCCGCAGCGGGTTATGAGATATTTAAACATTACCAGGATTTTAATGAGAGTAATTTACTGGTATTAGGCGTTGGTTTTATCACTTCGTTTGTGGTCGCCTATTTAACGATCAAATTATTTTTACGGTTTTTACAGAAATTTACCTTTGTAGGCTTCGGGATTTATAGAATTCTATTGGGTGCTATCTTGCTGTTTTTGGCAATACCATAGAAAAAGTTATAGATAAGTAATTGATTTTATAAACCTCCCTCTATATTATGTCGCATATTAAATCTCTAATAATACTTGCTCTCTGTTTGATTCCTGCGCTTGGACTTGCACATGGTAGCATCCATCCAAATCAAGCTGTTTGGCAGGCATGGATTTATACGCCTGCTGTTGCAATACCCATGTTCCTAACATTGGTTATTTATTTAAGGGGGAGAGCAAAAAGGCGGGAAGCTGGCAGGCCTGTTAGCATAGGGCAAACAATTACCTTTCTATTAGGGATGCTGTGTTTTGTGATTGCTTTGCAATCCCCACTTGAACCATTATCAGAGCACTTTCTTTTTTTTCACCAAATAGAGCATTTGTTACTGCGAGGTTTCGGTCCTTTGTTGCTTATTTTAAGTATGCCGTTAGCCCCATTATTACAAGGGTTACCAAAATTCATCAGGCACAGAATTATCGCACCTATTATTCGTAATAAACCAGTGCAATGGCTTTATGCATTTCTAGGGCACCCTGTGATTGCTCCTATTTTGTTTGTTGCAGTCCTGTTTATTTGGCAAATTCCAGACTTACATAATCAAGCTTTAGCAGATCAGAGCTTACATAACACCATGCATTTTACGATGATACTCACGGGGTTTTTCTTCTGGTGGTTGATTTGTGATCCGCGCCAAAAAAAAGCACGTCTTTCGTTTGCTATACGAATTGTTATTTTATGGCTTGTCACTATTCCTAATACCATTATTGGGGCAATGATTACCTTGAAAAGAGATCAAATTTATAGCGCCTATGATGTACTGGATGGAAGTATGGCTATTGAAATTATGCTTGACCAACAATTAGGCGGTATTATGATTTGGGGACCGGGTGGTATGATGGGACTTATTGGAATGGGGGTGGTGTTCTTTTTAATGAAAGTTAAAGAAAGAAAAGTACATTATTATGCACTTGAACAGTAGCCCATAAGTTCGTGAACTATTTCCTCAAATCCGAATGGATTAGTTAGACAATACTTTACCAAAGAAAGTAGTTTTGAGAACATAACTGATGAGGCCGTTGAGAGTGTGATGCATACGCTCAGGGAAGTGGTAATAAATAATCATCCAAATATTATGCAGTATTTTTATTTCTGTTTAAATCTTCTCAACTGGATTCTAGTTATTCTACGTGACGATTGAGAACATTTAAGCAGGGATAAAAGGCAAGTGAAATTGGATGATTATTTGTTTCCACCTCCCTTAGCAAATTGACTAAGGAGCGTTCCTAATGAAACTAGAATTTCATGGTGCAGACCAAAACGTGACAGGCTCATGCCACCTATTTGAGGCGCATGGTAAAAAAATCCTGATCGACTGTGGGCTTTATCAAGGCGGGAGGGACATGGATGAAGAAAACACCGAACCCTTTGGTTTTGATCCTGCCAGTATCGATTTTTTACTGCTAACACATGCTCATCTTGATCATTGTGGACGCATCCCATTACTGGTTAAACGCGGATTTACCGGTGAAATTATTTCGACAGCAGCATCCTGTGAATTAGCCCGTTTGGTATTACTGGATTCGGCACATTTGCAGGAAGATGAGGCGCGCTATAAATCCAAAAAGGCTTCAAGACATGGGCACAAAAAAAACACGGTTGAGCCGCTTTATAATACAGTTGATGTACTCAACTGCTTTGGATTTTTTGGCCGCACAGCAAAATACAAGCAGCCATTGAAGATTAATGGCGGTATTCAGGCCACTTTTATCGATGCGGGTCATATTTTAGGTTCAGCTTCTATTGTGTTAGAAGTTGAGCATAAGAGCACAACGCGTAAGATTTTATTTTCTGGAGATTTAGGTTATACCCATCGAGCCATTATTAGAGACCCCGCAACACCTCCCCATGTTGATATCGTTGTTATGGAAACCACTTATGGTGACCGCCTGCATAAAACCCTGAAACCCACATTGGAGGAATTCTACGCTATAGTAAACAAAACCGTAGCCAAGGGGGGGAATGTTATTATTCCAAGTTTTGCCTTGGAACGGGCTCAGGAATTACTCTATTATTTGCGGGAGGGTATAAATAATAGTCTGTTACCAGCCTATCTTCCTGTTTTTCTGGATTCACCGATGGCCATTTCTGCTACCGAGATTTTTCAGCGACATCCCGAGTGTTTTGATAAGGAAACATGCGAAATATTTAAATCGGGACAGGATCCATTTATGTTTTCAGGCTTACACTTTACCAGGGAAACGGCCGATTCAATGGCGATTAATAATATTGCTGGTGGTGCGGTTATTATCGCTGGTTCAGGCATGTGTACTGGTGGCCGAATCAAACATCATCTAAAGCATAGTCTATGGAATCGAAAAAACACTATTGTTTTTGTCGGTTTTGCTGCTTATGGAACCTTGGCTCGCCGGATTGTTGATGGCGCAGAAAAAGTTAAAATCTTCGGCGAAGAAATTCCTGTTCAAGCTGAAACTTATACTATTGGCGGTTTTTCGGCTCATGCTGATCAATCGGAGCTACTCGCCTGGCATCAACAGACAGGTAACCCAAAAACTACTTTTTTAGTGCATGGCGAAAAAGAAGTGATGCCCATATTCGCAAAAAAATTAAAAAATACTCAAATAGAAATTCCGGTATTACACCAGCAATATAATCTTGAAGAGTGGTTTTAAGCCTAATGTATTAAGTGAGTCTTTTTTAGCGCAGAAAATTAGTTTTCCACAAGGTTACAGGTTTAACCTAGAAAAATCAGTTGAGCACGAATTTTGTGGAAAATCTGGGCGAAAAAGACAAAAAATAGCGCGTAGGTAATGGCCATAGTCCTTATCAAGCGCTATTCTGCAGGGTTTTTCGTTCAGATTTCTTCACAAAATCGTGAAGCGGTTTCATCTCACCAAATGGGTGACTGGTAAAAGCTTTGAATACAATTAATATACAACAAGTTGCGTACAAACCTAGCGATCAACTGATTTTTCTAGGTTTAAGGAAAGAGTATGAAAATTCTCGTTATTAACTCAGGAAGTTCATCGCTAAAATTTCAGCTACTGAATACACTGGGTCTTTCTCCAGTTATTAGTGGCATGATAGACCGTATAGGGGTAAAGCAGAGCAAGTTTAGTTATACCTTATATAGAGGAAAAGAAATTGTTAATAAAATTGATCAGTTTAGTTATATCAAGGATACTACAGATGCATTTAAATTACTTATCGACATGCTCCAAAACAGTGGTGTTATCAATGCCTCAACAGACCTGACTGCCATAGGGCATCGCGTTGTTCATGGGGGGGATCAGTTTAACCAACCTGTATTGATTACTGGATCCGTTTTAGACAGCATTCGGAAAAATATTCCATTGGCACCGTTACATAACCCCGCCAATCTCAAAGGTATAGATATATGTCGAGAAACTTTTCCTGCAATACCACAGGTAGCTGTTTTTGACACTGCATTTCACCAAACCATGCCAGAAAAAGCTTATCGTTATCCGCTGGAAAACACGCTTTATGGTGAGCATAAAATTAGGCGTTATGGTTTTCATGGTACTTCGCATCAATATGTTGCCAATTGTGCTGCTCAAGTGCTGGATAAATCTGTTTCACAGCTTAACCTGATTACCTTACACCTTGGTAACGGAGCCAGTGCAGCCGCTATTCAGGCCGGTCAATCTGTCGATACCTCAATGGGAATGACTCCTCTGGAAGGGCTGATGATGGGTACTCGCTGTGGTGATATTGATCCAGGCATTATTTTTTATCTAGCCAGGAACAGCGAACTCGATTTTGATGAAATTGATAGCCAGTTGAACCATCAATCTGGTCTTTACGGAATTTGTGGCTTAAATGATATGCGGGAAATACAGCAACAAGCAGAACATGGGGAGAAACATGCCAAGCTAGCAATCGAGATGTATTGTTACCGTATTAAAAAATATATCGGAGCCTATTTTGCCATCCTTGGTCGTCTTGATGGACTGGTTTTTACTGCAGGTATTGGTGAAAATAGCCAGACTGTCAGGCTACTGGTGTGTCAAGGGCTGGAACATTTTGGGATTCATATAGACCCTAAAAAGAACAACATTACGATTAATTCAGCAACAGAAATCCAGACTAATGAGAGTCCAGTCAAGATTTTGGTTGTTCCGACTAACGAAGAAACTGAAATTGCTCGGCAGACATTGACTTGCATTTGAGCTACCACTTTATACAAAACCCTAACATGGAGAAAGTTATGAACGAGACCGTATCTGCAACAGAACCAGACAAACCATTACTTGAAAAAAGTGAGCTGCAAAAAATAAATGCCTATTGGCGGGCGGCAAACTATCTTTCCGTTGGTCAGATTTATTTACTGGATAATCCTTTGCTCAAGGAACCTCTGACATTGGAGCATGTAAAGCCCAGATTGTTAGGGCACTGGGGGACAACACCAGGGCTTAACTTCATTTATGTACACTTGAATCGCTTGATCAAGCAACAGGACCTTAATATTATCTATATTGCAGGTCCTGGTCACGGTGGCCCCGGGCTTGTAGCCAACACATGGCTAGAAGGCACTTATAGCGAATACTATCCTAATATTTCTCAGGACCAAGAAGGAATGCGACGATTGTTCAAACAATTTTCCTTCCCCGGCGGCATACCTAGCCATGTTGCTCCGGAAACGCCAGGATCTATCCACGAGGGAGGCGAGTTGGGCTATTCACTTTCCCATGCCTATGGTGCAGCATTTGATAACCCCGATTTGATTGTTGCTTGTGTTGTTGGTGATGGAGAGGCTGAAACAGGGCCATTAGCTACTGCCTGGCATTCAAATAAATTTCTTAATCCTCGCCATGATGGCGCTGTATTACCTATCCTGCATTTGAATGGTTACAAAATTGCAAATCCGACTATACTTTCCCGTATTTCTCATGAAGAACTAGAAGCCTTGTTTATTGGCTATGGGTATAAACCGTATTTTGTTGAAGGCAATGATCCGGAAAGTATGCATCAAATAATGGCAGCGACTCTACAGCAATGTATTGCAGAAATTCATCAATATCAGAAGCAGGCAAGAAATACGGATGTTAGTGGTGATCGTCCTCGCTGGCCAATGATTATTCTTCGTTCACCTAAGGGGTGGACGGGTCCTAAGCAGGTCGATGGTAAAAAAGCCGAAGGTTTCTGGCGATCTCATCAAGTTCCCTTTGCACAGTTGGCAGAAAATCCAGATCATTTGGCGCTATTAGAAACCTGGATGAAAAGTTACCGGGCAGAAGAGCTATTTACTGAAGAAGGAGAACTAATTGCAGAATTAAAAGACCTTGCTCCCGAAGGTAAACGCCGGATGGGGGATAATCCACATGCTAATGGCGGACTGTTGCTAAAAAAACTGCATATGCCGAATTTTAGGGAATATGCTGTCGATGTACCTAAGCCAGGCTCAGTAAAGGCTGAAGCAACCCGGGTGATGGGTGCATTCCTTCGCGATGTCATGGAGGAAAATAAAAAATCGCGTAATTTTCGTATCGTTGGTCCTGATGAAACAGCCTCTAATCGATGGGCTAACATATTTGATGTGACATCCAGGGCCTGGATGGCTGATACACTGCCTGAAGATACCGATTTATCGCAAGATGGACGTGTGCTTGAAATCCTCTCCGAGCATACCTGCCAAGGCTGGCTGGAAGGTTATCTGCTAACGGGTCGTCATGGTTTTTTTTCCTGTTATGAAGCGTTTATTCATATCATCGATTCCATGTTTAACCAGCATGCCAAGTGGCTTAAAACAACCCGTGATGATATTCCCTGGCGCCAACCGATTGCTTCTTTGAACTATCTGTTGACCTCCCATGTCTGGCGACAGGATCATAATGGTTTCTCCCATCAGGATCCTGGCTTTATAGATCATGTTGTCAATAAAAAATCCGATGTTATCCGTGTCTACCTGCCACCTGATGCCAATACCTTGCTCTCAGTGACTAATCATGTATTGAGAAGCCGAAATTATATTAATGTTATCGTTGCCGGTAAACAGCCAGAACACCAATGGTTGAACATGGATGCAGCCATTAAACACTGCTCTAGAGGTATCGGTATATGGGAATGGGCAAGTAATGATGAGGGAGGCGATCCGGATGTAGTGATGGCCTGTGCTGGTGATGTTCCCACCCTGGAGACACTAGCAGCTGTCGATATTCTACGTAACAAAACACCAGAGCTTAAGATTCGGGTTGTGAATATAGTTGATCTGATGACTTTGCAACCTGCTGAAGAACATCCCCACGGGCTCAGTGATCGTGATTTTGACGATATTTTTACTACCGACAAACCCATTATATTTGCTTACCATGGCTATCCCTGGTTGATACACCGCTTGTGCTACCGGCGTAATAATCACAAAAATCTACATGTACGGGGCTACAAAGAAGAGGGTACCACAACTACTCCTTTTAATATGGTGGTAATGAATGAGCTAGATCGTTTTCATCTGGTCGCAGATGTAGTTGAACGAGTACCTCATTTACGCCAACGTGCAGTCTATGTAAAACAGTATGTCCAGAATATGCTAATTGATCATAAGCATTACATACAACAGCATGGTGATGATATGCCTGAAATTCGTGATTGGCAATGGCCTCAGGGAACAGGAAAGTAAGTGTGAGGATTTAGTGAAATACGAAAGTTTGAGGCAGAATTTTTGGTCCCCCCCCCCTTGCTTAAAATTAGATTCGACAACTATGCTGACACAGGGGGGGGAGGATGCTACGAGAGTCTTTTTGCTCGTAACTACCTTGAAAAACGCCGGAAAGAAAAATGTAGGGGGAGCTTCGGTGATGACTTCTAGAGGTTTCCGAGTTTTATAAATCTAATACCTACCATAAATATTTTGATGTTTTTATGGATGTCGCCAAAATTCTGCCAAACAAGGCGACCCTGAGAGTTATCTGGACTTTGAAAAACACTGACATAACGCCTAGGCCACTTGACGCTGGCAGGTATGCGATAAACTCTGATAATGCAATAAACTTTGATATAAAAACATGGCTATGAACTAACCATAGGTTGTGGTTGAAAATAGGTTCATAATTACCAAAATAATTTTCAGCGTGGAAGTGAGGCATTAGCCTCGCCTGAAATATGCGAGGCTAATGCCTCACTTCCAAAAGATGTATATAGCCATGTATAAAAATAACCGCTGAAAACGAGCTGCGCTTTCAGCGGTCAACTGGATCTCTTCTAGTTGGCCCCATGATCTCACAAGATTCTTCGTTTCACTCGGTATGACAGAATTCGGTGAAAATAGTTATCTTTATTGTTTTGAAAACGCATCTATACCAGTAATAATAATTTTTTCTGCAGCCTGAGTAGATTGGCATGTTCTCGTTAGCGGCGTACCTTTAGTGCGATTCTTGATATGGACAATAGCTGGATTATTTTCTCTGAAACTGTAAACATTACCGCTATCATCTCGTAAAATATAATTTGTACTCACCCGAATGCTGGTTCCTTGCTTACCCAGGTCTTTAATTCTAATATTCATACGCCCAGTTAAGCTAAATCCACTATTATCACGATCAATATAAGGCTGACCGTCCCAAGTTCCACAGTTGACATACTTTGAAATATTAGACTCTCCAAAGACCAAGGTAAGCAACCCGGAATCCTTTTCAAAATCTTTGATCGTAAAAAACGTAGTTGAGACATAATCAATCATACCGCCCCAGGCATCATCATAGTTTACAGGAATTATTCTGAAAAAATCAGTCTTTACATTTGCTGATGGAGCCAAGTATGTTGGGGCTCGTGCTCGTGTTCGTGTTGCGCATGCACTAAGTAAGGCAATTATTGTGAAAACAAGCAGGATGTTTACAATCTTCATTTCATTTCCCCTCAAGATTTGGGCTGCGAATACAGATATGTTGCACTGATTACTATAATTATTCTCATATCACACAACAAGTTATTAAACAGTTTCTGTTGATCTTACACCCTAATTTTCCAAAGTGAACAATATTTTAGTTAGAAACATTGAATTTCTAAACGGTATATCTATCTTTATAAGAAAATAGACTAAAACTTTATAGTATTTGTGGAAAAAATTTCTTAACAACTTGCTGCTCAGAACCCTGTGGTCACGCAAAATGCTCAAGACACCGTTGAAGTCCTCAATAAGGCGGTAACAAAACGTGTCCGCGAGATTGTTGACTGACTTGTCGAACACGGCAGGTTTTTAAATAATAGAAGGGAGAAAGGGACCATATATGGACTCTTTTTATTGATAACCATTGCTAAACTATTTTTCCATACGTTGCTGAATATCCATTCGGTCATACAAGACTCGAACAATCAATATATCATCATTTTCAATAACATAAATAATTAGGTGTTTTCTATGATGATGTATCTTAACGGGAGGATTGAATTCGTCACGATCAGGGCAAATATTCTGCATATCAGCAAGGCTTAGGCTTTACAAATCTCCTGAAAAAGAGAATCATTAACGGATAAGAAAGCAGTATTACAGCGAATCAAAAAACGGTGGATGGTATGAAAGCAATGGTATTAAAAAGTCTTTGTAATCTTAAAGAAAACCAGACTCCGCTTGAACTCATGGACCTCCCCGTTCCTGTTCCCGCTGAAAACGAAATTGTGCTAAAAGTATCAACTTGTGGCGTCTGTCATACCGAACTGGATGAAATTGAGGGACGAACGCCTCCCCGGCAATTACCCGTAGTCCTTGGCCATCAAGTGGTCGGCAAGGTTGAGGATATTGGCAAAAAAGTGGCTACTTTTAAAACAGATGACAGAGTTGGTGTTGCTTGGATTTTTTCTGCTTGTGGGAAATGTAAATTTTGTCTGTCAGGTCGTGAGAACCTGTGTAAAACTTTCAAAGCAACAGGTCGCGACGCTAATGGTGGATATGCACAATATATGTCCATTGCAGAAAATTTCGCCTATAAAATTCCAGAATTTTTTTCTGATGAGAAAGCAGCTCCTTTACTTTGTGCTGGAGCAATAGGCTACCGGTCATTACGATTAACAGGATTACAGAATGGACATCGTCTCGGATTAACCGGCTTTGGTGCTTCAGCGCATCTGGTTTTAAAGATGGCGAAACACCAGTATCCGAATACTGAAGTATTTGTATTTGCCAGAAATGCAGCTGAAAGAATATTTGCCTTGGAACTAGGGGCTGTATGGGCCGGAGATACCAAAGATCAGGCACCGTATAAACTGGATTGTATTATCGACACCACTCCGACATGGGGACCTGTTGTTGAAGCTTTGGCTAATCTGGATTCTGGTGGCAGACTGGTGGTTAATGCGATACGCAAAGAAGACGACAAACAAAGTTTACTGAACCTGGATTATCCTCTTCATCTTTGGCAGGAAAAAGAGATAAAGAGTGTCGCTAACATTACTCGCCGTGATGTCACAGAATTTTTGAGTTTGGCCGCTGAAATGAAACTGAATCCAGAAGTTCAGATATTTGCATTGAAACAGGCTAACGAAGCGTTGCTTGAACTGAAAACAGGGAAAATCCGTGGTGCCAAGGTACTAAAAATAGATTGAGTGCGTAAAATGGAAAGCATATGATATCTCTGTCTTATTATTTTTAATGACTATTAACTTATTACAGGTTATTCTCAATTTTGACTTTAAATTGGATTAACCTCACAAACAGTATCATTCCGACCAGCGGGAGGAATCTTGAGTCTAAGCACAACTTGAGCAACAAGATTTTTCGGCAACACCGCTTCGCTGCTCCTGCATTCTGTCTTTTGGTCAAGATCAGAGGGTACCTATACCACGGAATAGGTAAAACCTATGGGGGTCTCCCCAGCGGAGATGGGGGTTTACCATTATTTAATTAATGGCTAGACAATATTTAAAATACAGCAAAACAACTTAGGGAGGTGGAAACAAATAATCATCCAAATATCATGTAGTAGTTTATTTCTGTTGAAATTTTCTCAAGAGGAGCATAGTTATTCTACGTAACGATTGAGAAGAATTAAACAGGGATAAAAAGACCAGTGAGATTGGATGATTATTTTTTTCCAGCTCCCTTATCTGTTAGTTTTTCAGTTCAATGCAGTTCTATCCTATTATCAGGATCCATTCGAAAAATGATATAGGATAAGTCGGCATCTAATTCGCTCCACCAGTGCGGCGTATACCCTGGAATTATGATGACATCACCTGGGCCAAAGTTTCGACTTACGCCCCCCTTAATACCCGTTCCTTTTATAGTGATTGATGTTGGTGAAGCACGCACTCCATTTATCATTTCACCACCCGTTACCAAGGTACCATGCCCCTCTAACATATAATAAATTTCGGTGGTATTAACCTGATGCAAATTAGATTCACTTGGTAATGCTTGTGGACGATAAACCCCATAAAGGCCCACACGATATTCACCCGTTACATCCACCACGTGAATTGCTGAATCTGAAACAGCATCTTGTGGTAGGGCATCTATAAATTGTTTAATCTCGATTGCGGAGAAACCTGTTGCAACAGGCGGTGGGTCTGGTGGAAAAATTTGTCCTGGGCGAAGAGTTGTTTCACAAGCAAACAAAAATAACGTTAATAAGGGTATAAATAGTATCTTATTCGTCATCAAGAGTAGTCCTAAAAATTAACCACGTTGGTTGGAATGTGAGCATTAGAAATACTGTAACAAAAATTAACCCTCGGAATATAACCGACTTAGGCCGAATGAAGTGGCAACTGCCAATAGTATTTACACGCCCTCCACTATGATGCGTGTGTCGGGTAAACTTGCAAAATGAGGTATTTGTAAATGGGGGTACGCGGCCCGTGACAACGCATTTAATGCCGCTGCAATGGCGCCTTCTTGCCACCCTGGTAACGATGATAGCTGGTCACCGATTATAAAAAAGTTCGGCTCTTTACTACCGTCAATGCCTGTGCCCTGAATCAACTGGTTAAAGTGTTTGACACTTTCGGATGTATCTTGACCCACCAAATGCCATTGCGCCCATCCGCCTTTAATATAAGGCATATGTTGCCAAGCGATTGCAACACCGTTTTGTAACCCCCCGCCAAATTTTTCGCCAAATAACTTTGCCCCATCCCGCGCGCTATCAAGACGCTCTTTTATAGGCAAACGCCCCATGTTGTAAGCATTTTTTGAATAGTTGTAACATCCCGTCAAAATCCCTTTTTGATCATGGTAGTCGTTCGATGGATACCAAATTTGAACAATCTCATTATCGGTTCGCGAAATACCGCCAAATATGGGGACGACACCTATCTCGGATTTTTTAACTCCAATCATGTCTTCACCCGTTTCTTTATCATGATAAGTTGTTATTGAACTACCTTGCCACAAGCACCGCTCTGCCTGCCAACCTACTTTGGTGGTACATGCTAAAAACCGATTGGGGAACCCATCATCGTGGTTCGGGTTATTTTGAGCATGGTATACCGCTGCCAAACCATTCTTAAAGCTTTTATCAAAGCCTTTTTCAGTTGCTGGGTTTTGCAGTCGATCAGAAAGTATTTTTTCCAAAAAAGGCATTGCTACATTACTGAAGCAATAGTCTGCTTTATATACCTTGCACTCATTTGAGCCCAACGTTGTTACATGAACTTCAAATTGCTGATCTTCTTCATTCCAGTCTATTTTCTGCACCGGACTATTTAAGTGGATAGTCCCGCCAAGAGCGCCCACTTGTTGTGCAAAAGCATGCTGAACCTGGTCCATTCCACCGACCGGTTGAAATAAAGTAGGTTGCCATAAAAAATCTTGCGATTGATAGAAGTTTGTTTTCCAAAACTCTGAGTTCAATAAACTACCTAGATCCAGTTGTTCCGCTGTAACTCCACTATCGACCCCTGGTAATACCTCAAAGCCGGCTCGATCGGACGTCCGGTTATTATCATCTCGACCTTCAGCGGAGGCCCCCACATTATAGTTACCCTGGGGACCAAGATCGCCAAAACTAATCATAAGATCTTGTAGCTTTTTAGCCATTGAAAATTTTTCATCTTTTGTACTGTTGGGTTTTATATCACTAATTAAGTTATTTGCATTTTTATAAACCATCTCTGCGATATAACCACGTGTATTATGGTCCAAACGACGATTAACGATGGGATGCCCGTCGTAGGCTTTACTTATTTGAACTAAATTTGACGCACTATCCATTACATACACTTCAACGTCTACGCCAAAAGTTTTCAAATATTGTAATAGCCGTTTATGACCTGAAGGAATACGGCCTGGGCCCGCGTTGAGATAAGGTTCGTTATCGCTGAGGGGACGATCAAAACGCACAACTTGAACACTACCCGTTTTGCAATTAAATAGATCACGGTCTTGGTCTTGAACTAGCATATCTCCTGTGCGTAAGGTCAAACAACGTCCGCCTGTACGATTTTGTGCTTCAAGAATCGTCACCTTCATACCAGATTGCTTGGCGAGTAGCTCATAAGCCGTTGTGAGCCCGCTCACACCAGAGCCAATAATAATGGCTGTTTTGTTTTTGAAGCAATCCTTCTTCAGTTTAAGAGACCCTGGAGTCACCTGCTTTTGCTGATTGGCAGCGTGATCCAAAACTGCCCATGCTTGTGCTGTAGGGTTTTTTCTAAAAAAATCAGCCCGACTTTGATAAGTAGACATCTTATTCTCCTTATTTATTTATAAAAATACACGTTTATTGTCTCAGAACGCTAGTTTAAAACTATGCAATAAATCGAGTCTGCCCCTAATTCAGTGATGAATAATGCTAAAAGCCTAATGCTCTGAACAAAATAACACACAATATAAACAAGTCTGGATATCCCACAATTCAATTGTCAGTTACAAGGCTACTCTATTTACACAGAAAACACATGACCCATATGGGTCAAAATTTAAATTATTTTTTCCTTGGTTAAGACGTTAGAAAATTATATTTTCATGACTGCTCATGGATGGATGAATGTAAGCATGTTACTCAATGGGTACTTATTACGAGTAATCAAATCTAATCGGAATAACGTACAAAATATGCTATTGAACAGATCATTATTAGTGGTTTGATTCACTAATATTGGTTGACCAGTTTGAGCACGAGGTACACTGTAAAAACAAATCTCCCATATCACTATCTGAACAGTTTTACCTTCTACTTATACCAGAGTCAGGTACATGCCCACCGGTAATGGAACATCCATCATATAACTAAGTCTGATTAGTAATGCTTGAGTTTTTAAAACTCATAGGAGATTTATTATGACTAATCAAGATTCGTTTGACGTGTTACAACCCTTGGGCTTAAACTCGATGTCCTACTATTCCCTGTCCGGTTTAGAACACAACGTTACGGCAAACATTGCACGATTACCCTTCTCGATAAAAATTTTGCTGGAGTCCGTTTTACGTAACTGTGACGGCTACACAATTCGTCAAGATGATGTGATCAGCCTTGCCAATTGGCAACCACAGGGCAAAAGGCAAGAAATCCCTTACAAACCAGCTCGCGTTGTATTGCAAGATTTTACCGGTGTCCCGGCTTTAGTCGATTTGGCGGCAATGCGTGATGCAATGAGCGAGATGGGCGGCGACCCGAAAAAGATAAACCCGTTTATTCCTTGTGACTTGGTGATTGATCATTCGGTACAAGTGGATTACTTCGGTAAGGCCAACGCCCTGTCATTAAATGAAACCATTGAGTTTCAAAGAAATGCCGAACGTTATGAGTTTCTTAAATGGGGACAGGCCTCCTTTAAAAACTTGCGTGTAGTACCCCCGTCTACCGGTATTGTTCATCAAGTCAATCTTGAATACCTGGCTCCAGTAGTGTTCCACAACCAAGATACTCATGTTTGTTATCCAGACAGCTGCGTTGGCACTGATTCGCATACACCTATGATCAATGGTTTGGGTGTGCTGGCCTGGGGGGTAGGCGGCATTGAAGCGGAAGCAGTAATGCTAAATCAGCCCATCTACATGCTAGTTCCGGATGTAGTCGGCATTAAACTAACTGGTAGGCTGTCTCCAGGTGCCACCGCCACCGATTTGGTATTACGTATTGTTGAACTTTGCCGGGAGTTTGGCGTAGTGGGTAAATTTGTCGAATTTTATGGCCCCGGTCTGAGCTCCATGAGCGTGCCCGATAGAGCCACGATCAGCAACATGGCACCTGAACAAGGTGCGACGGTGAGTTATTTTCCAATCGACGACCAGACTCTCGACTATATGCGCCTGACTGGGCGTAGTGCCGAACTAATCGAACTGACTGAACGTTATGCCAAATTACAAGGCCTGTTTCGCAATGACCAGACCGTAGATCCTGAATTTAGTCAAGTAATGACCGTTGAACTCGACAGTATTGAGCCTGCAATCGCTGGACCCAAACGGCCTCAAGACCGTATCCCTCTGAGTCAAGTTGGGCCGACTTACCGACAGGTACTTACTGCACCTGTTGGCAACAAAGGTATGGGCCTTGCCGAAAGCGACCTGAATCGCCACAGCGTAGTATCGAATAATGGCTCAACTGAATTAATCGGTCACGGTGCAGTCGTTATTGCTGCAATTACATCTTGTACCAATACCAGTAATCCATCGGTGATGCTGGCTGCTGGTCTGCTAGCCAAAAAAGCCGTGGAAAAAGGCTTGAAAGTCAAAAGCTATGTCAAAACGTCGTTAGCACCCGGCTCTTTGGTAGTGACTGAGTATTTAAAAAAGTCGGGGTTGCTCAGCTATCTGGAACAACTGGGATTTTATCTAGTGGGTTATGGTTGCACCACATGTATCGGTAACTCCGGTCCGCTGGATGTCGACGTGGAAAAAGCCATATTGGAAAACGATCTGGTGGTTTCTGCGGTGCTATCCGGCAACAGAAACTTCGAAGGCCGGGTACATCCCTTAACCAAGACTAATTACTTAGCTTCACCGCCTCTGGTGGTGGCCTACGCCCTAGCAGGGTCTACAGCGGTGGATATCAGCCATGATCCTATCGGTAACAGTACTGACAATAAACCGGTATATTTAAAAGACATCTGGCCCAGCGATCAGGAAATTTCGGATACCATTAGGCAGTTCGTCACCCCAGATATATTCCGGGAACGATATGCTGATGTTTTTACTGGTACTCAGGCATGGCGACAGTTGAAAATTAGCAGTACTGAACGTTATCCATGGAACAAGCAATCAACCTACATCCGAAAACCGCCTTTTTTTGCCGGGTTAGTCAACCAACCACAACAGTTAACCCCTATTACCGGAATGCGGGTGCTGGCAGTCTTCGGGGATTCGGTCACTACTGATCATATCTCACCCGCTGGGCAAATTGATCCTGATTCACCAGCTGCAGCCTACCTGTTGAAACAGGGGATAAACCGAAAAGACTGGAACAGTTATGGTTCACGCAGGGGCAATGATCAAGTAATGTGCAGAGGTACTTTTGCCAATATTCGAATTCGTAATCTGTTGATTCCAGACATTGAAGGCAATATAACTATTTATCACCCCAGTGGTAAAAAGATGAGTTTCTTCGATGCGGCAATGCGCTATAAAGAAGCCGGAATACCACTTTGCATTTTAGCCGGCAAGGAATATGGCTCTGGCTCATCAAGGGACTGGGCAGCCAAAGGCCCGTGTATGCAAGGCGTAAAAACCGTCATTGCTGAAAGTTATGAAAGAATCCACCGTAGCAATTTGATCGGCATGGGGATTCTGCCGTTACAATTTGTAGCCGGGGAATCGGTAGAAAGTTTGAGGCTAAATGGCAAGGAAACATACACCATAGAGATTAACGACCCAACCGAACCACAACAGCAAATCCTAGTCTGTGCCACCGCAAACGATGGCACGACCACCCATTTCAAAACCCTAAGCCGTATCGACACTCCGGTAGAGGTTCAATATTATCGTGATGGTGGTATTTTGCGCACCGTATTAAAAAAAATGCTGCCATGATTGCAATCGCATTAAAGTTTTTAAAAGTATCGATAAGCCTATTAAATATTCTATGTGTCGTTGATTGGGCGGATAGTTGACACCTTTCTCTGACATTAAATTAGTAAATCAAAACGCATTAGCTGAGAATTTATTTCATTCCGGAGAAAACATCATGAACACTGAACGAAATTACACACTGAACGATGAAAATGCCTCATTAATCTGTAAATTACCATTTATATCTGGATCAGTAGGCCCCAATGTCATTGATATTCAAGCCTTGTATAAACAAACAGGTCTGTTTGCTTTAGACCCAGGCTTCACCTCGACCGCTAGTTGCCGTTCTAAAATCACCTATATAGATGGTGAGGCAGGGATTTTACTTTACCGTGGTTACCCAATCGAACAACTGGCAGAACACTGTAGCTTTCTTGAAGTTTGTTATTTGCTGATGCAAGGAAATTTACCTACCCAGGATCAGCTAGATCAGCTAATTAATCAAGTAACCCATCACACTTTACTGCATGACCAACTCACCAATTTCTTCAGCGGCTTCCGCCGAGATGCGCATCCAATGGCTATCATGCTGGCGGTGGTTGGTGCACTGTCGGCATTTTATCACGATGCACTAGACATACATTCAAAGGATGACAGAGATCTGTGCGCAATAAGAATCATTGCCAAAATACCGACAATTGTGGCAATGAGCTACAAATACAGTATAGGTCTGCCCTTTATGTTTCCAAAAAATAATTTGAGTTATGTGGAAAACTTTATGTGCATGATGCTGGGTAATCCATGTGAAACATTTATTCCCAATCCTGTGATGGTCAGAGCATTGGACAGAATTTTGATTCTTCACGCCGATCATGAACAAAATGCCTCGACTTCGACCGTGCGTTTGGCCGGATCCAGCGGAGCCAATCCTTATGCCTGTATTACTTCAGGTATTGCCTGTTTATGGGGTCCCGCACATGGCGGTGCCAATGAAGCTGTTCTTAATATGCTGATGGAAATAGGTGATGTATCAAATATCAACCATTACATTAAAAGAGCCAAAGATAAAAATGATCCATTCCGGTTAATGGGTTTCGGTCACCGCGTTTATAAAAACCATGATCCACGGGCTAAACTCATGCGTGCCACCTGTCATGAAGTACTTGATGAATTAGGCTTACACGATGACCCATTATTTAAGCTGGCCCTGAAACTGGAGGGTATTGCGCTGGAAGACGACTATTTTATTAACAAGAAACTATATCCGAATGTTGATTTTTATTCCGGCATCGTACTCAAGGCATTGGGAATACCTAG
Source organism: Methylococcaceae bacterium (assembly GCA_021647585.1). GTDB lineage: Bacteria > Pseudomonadota > Gammaproteobacteria > Methylococcales > Methylomonadaceae > QPIN01. The sequence goes on along the minus strand of JAKIUK010000005.1, from coordinate 13,817 downwards.
CAACATGTTCACAGCAATGTTTGCAATGGGTCGCAGCATCGGCTGGATTTCACATTGGGATGAAATGATTTCAGATCCTGCACAAAAAATAGGTCGCCCCCGTCAACTCTACACAGGTGAAACCCATCGAGATGTGACAAAAATTACCGATAGAATCGTAAAATAACTTCTGCCTATTCGTTAACTGCATAATTACAATAACGAAAAAATGATAATACAAAGTATAGGAATTTCATCCTGTCTAGGTGGCCCAGAACGGCATTGTGGATATGCTGCTGAAATGTTGCGTAATGAATATACACGCTCAAAAAACGGACTATTTGAGATACAGTGGCATATGTTACATCCTGACAATAAAGGATCAAATGACGACCAACTGATTAGACTTAACCAAACCATTAGTCAACATAGTGCGCAGTGTTTAAAACAAGGCCCGCCTTTTTTAGTTGTGGGTGGAGATCATTCCTGTGCATTAGGCACCTGGAGTGGAATATTAAATACATTGGATAAGTCCAAAAAACTGGGACTAATCTGGCTGGATGCGCATTTAGATGCCCATACTTTTTCCACCTCGCCATCAGGTAATATTCATGGCATGCCTATTGCTGCATTATTGGGCTGTGCTGATAAAAAACTAGCCAAATTCTATCCTACAAACCATACTGTTGATGCAGAAAACCTAAAATTGATCGGTATACGAAGTTATGAAGAAAAAGAATACCAGTTACTTAAGCAACAGCATGTAAACATTACCTTTGCAGACCAAATTAGCAATTTAACTCAATTGTTATCTTCAACTGTGAGTCAGCTGAGTCACAGTTGTGAGCTTATTGGAATCAGCATAGACCTGGATGTCGTCGCCCCCGAAGATGCACCCGGTGTAGAAACGCCAGTTGATGGAGGAATAAGAGCTAAAGAGTTAATTCAAGCCATATCAGCAGTTCGAAACAAGCAAAAAATATGCGCTTTGGAAATTAGTGAGTTTAATCCTGAAACTGATGTTAATAATAAAACATTGTATTTAATTAAATCTCTTGTCGATGCATTTTATCCTGCTTAATTCCACATTGTCTGATTATAAATGTAGGGTGCGTTTGCACGCACCAAAATTATTTTCTCCTCCTATTGCCGAAATGGTGTGTACAACGCTTCCATGGAGATACTTTTGTATAGTTTCCATTCAAATGTGACAAAGTAAAATTAAGCCTTCATCTTATTAAACCATATAAATTTTTGGGATCATCCAGCACAGGAATTAAAGCTAAATCGGCCCCTAATTGATAATCTTCTGCCAGTGCATAAACAACACGCAGAATTGAAAAGTCTTCTAATGCAAAACCCACCGAATCAAAAACTGTAATTTCTTGCGCGTTTAGCCTTCCAGGTTTCTTTTTACTCACTAATTCCCATAATTCCGCATAAATACTATCGCTGGGGCATTGCTGACTCTCTCCTTCTATCAGACTCTGTGGGACGTATTCGACAACTATTTTGGACTGTTCTAACAAATTGACATCGAATTCTGTTTTACCAGGGCAATCACCTCCCATTGCATGAATATGTGTTCCTGGAGCAACATCTTCTAAATCAAATAAACACTGTTTTTTCTTAGCCGCCGTTGCTGTCACAATAATATCAGCAGAACTCACAGCTTCATTGATATTTTGACAGGCAATGAGTTTAAAACTTTCTGCCGTCAAGTTTTTTTCAAACTTTCTCATAGCCAAGTTATCGCAATCATAAAAGCGTATCTCCTCCAGCGGGAAAAAACTTGCAAAACACATTATCTGAAATTCAGCTTGGGCCCCCGTACCAATGATAGCTAGTTTTCTGGCATCACGCCGCGCTAAGTATTTTGCCGCTAAAACACCCACTACTGCCGTTCGAAGTGCTGTTAATAAAGTCATCTCACTTATCATTAAAGGATAACCACTACTCACTTCACTTAATAAACCTAAGGCTACCACGCTTAATTGACCTTTAGCCGGGTTTCCAGGATGACCATTAACATACTTAAAACTATATAGCGACTTATCAGAACACGGCATTAATTCAATAACACCGTGGGAATAATGAATCGCGTGTCGTGATGATAAATTGAATTCACTCCAGTGGGAAAAGTCTAATTTCATTGCATCCATGACATGTTGAAAAAAACATGTCAAGCCTACCCTATTGATTAAACTTCGTATATCCTCAACCGTTAAAATTTTCATGACTCATTTTGTTTGAAGATGATTTACATTGAAAACAAAAAAGCCTATAAAACATTATATGACAATTACCAAGTTGCAGGTTGTGGGTTGTTTTCACTCTGTTTTTCAAGACTGTTGACAGCAGAAATGCTGTCTCCAAGGCTACTGGGATGTATTTACGCCGTGTCTTGAGGAACAGAGTGGAAGCAATCTGTGGTATGTTCATAGCCATGAAACATTATTCAAGTGTAAATCCAACTTTTATAGTCACTTGCCAGTGTTCAATTTTACCGTCATTAATATGACCACGAGTTTCTATAACTTCAAACCAGCGCATGTTATTGATAGTTTTTGAAGCCTTGGCAACAGCAGTTTCAATGGCATCTTGCATTCCAATGCTAGAAGAGCCAGTAAGTTCTATTTTTTTGTATACATGATCAGACATAATTGATTCCTCTTTTAGTTACTATAAAATTCTGAAATATGATAATTCATATATCAGCTAGTCTAGGAGGCTGTCCGAGAATAGAAAAACCTACTGCGGAAAAGCTATTTTGGCCAGATTCTCCGTTCATTTTCGTTAAATAACCCATTATTCGCCTCAAATGAACGGAGAACCTGACTCAAAATGCCTTTCCCTCGCTACGGTTTCTATTCTCGGAAAGCCTCCTAGCTGAACATCATTAGCTACGAAACGTACTTTTCGCATGGAATACTTTTAACCTTACGAATTAAAATATGACCCCTTTTTGTAAATATCGTTTCATCCAATCATCCCTACTTGTAAATGCCAATAAATCCAGGTATAAACAATTAACACGCAGTAAATAGCTCCCTACTATCCTGAACTATCTGTTCAGCAAGGAGTCTTTCGACAATCCCTGCTCTCACAGGAGTGACTATGAACCATCGAGCTGAAAAACCTGATGCCCTGAAACTGGGCATATCTGGATATGTTTATGCTGACCTCCATAAACCGGAAAAATTATCTGAACTACTCAAGGAATTTGAACATTCAGTAAAAATTCATGATTCAGCACTATTCACAGACTTCAGCAAGTATCAGAGCTGTCAAGGTAAAGCAATGAGCGCTGTAGATATTTCTGACCTGCTGGTCAGAATGGCGCCGCTGGTAGGATCATTTATAGCAAAATTATTTAACATTAATGAAAGCAGAATAAAACAGATCGACAGAATTCAGCATGAATTTGATCATGTATTTGTATATCGCAAGGAAATAGTCAGTAAACTGACTAAACAATTTAAGCAGGAAAACATCGCAAGTTGGAATATACAGACTTTACAACAACAATTGGAGGCTATTCTGGCAGGTACAGGACGATCAGACTTATGGCTAAATGATCCGGAAATGGCTATCAGTGAATTGGCCAGCGAATTATGGCAAACGTTTAACGAAAATTCTGACAGTCAACACAATACAGATGAACTCCACTCTAAAGCGCTATTGATTAAAAATCAATTAAGCGAAAACTCTCACACGACGTCTCTATTAGTTCAACAATTGGAGATACAGAACCCAACCGATTTTTTAGACTCACTATTAGACATAGTCAAACGTTGGAGTTTTGCTGCCCTGAAAATCCCAAAAATGCAAGCCCAAGTGGCCCATTGGGTCAGCTTTAAAATACCTGCGAAGACTAATTTTAACAATCTGGTTGAGCATGAAACCCATACAGAAAATCAATATTCGGTTTGGTCTGTTGCCAAAAACCATCATCGTCGCCGCGATGGTTTTGCTTTAACCGATAAACGCTTTAATCAACGGCAGGTACTATACGAAGTTGATCATTGCATATACTGTCACGAACGCGATACAGACTCCTGTTCCAAGGGTATGAAAAACAAAAAGGATGGTAGTTTCAAAACCAATCCATTGGGTGTCACAATTACAGGGTGTCCTTTAGAGGAAAAAATTTCAGAAATGCATGTACTTAAACGCCATGGCGACAATATCGGCGCACTGGCAATTGTGATGATTGATAATCCAATGTGTCCTGGTACCGGTCATCGCATTTGTAATGACTGTATGAAAGGTTGCATTTACCAGAAAACCGAACCGGTTGATATTCCACAAATCGAAACCAATGTATTGACTGATGTACTGTTCATGTCCTGGGGATTTGAGATATATAGTTTGCTGTCTCGCTGGAATCCGTTAAATATCAAACGACCTCATATGCTGCCTTACAACGGTAAAAACGTACTGGTAGCAGGTATGGGGCCGTCCGGTTATACACTGTCGCATTATCTGTTAAATGAAGGATTCGGTGTGGTGGGTATCGACGGCTTAAAAATTGAACCCCTCCCCAAAGCTCTGACTGGCGACAGTGAAACAGCACCATTACCGATAAGGGATTTCAACACACTTTACGATGACCTGGATAAACGAGTCATGCTTGGTTTTGGCGGCGTTGCCGAATATGGTATTACTGTACGCTGGGATAAAAACTTTCTCAAAGTCATATACCTAAATTTGCTTCGTCATCAGGCTTTTCGCTGTTACGGTGGTGTTCGTTTTGGCGGCACAATAACGATTAATGAAGCCTGGGATTTAGGCTTTGATCATATTGCTATCGCCAGTGGGGCTGGAAAACCGACTGTAATCGATATGAAAAACAATTTAATCCGAGGTATCCGTAAAGCGTCCGACTTTTTAATGGCGTTACAATTATCCGGAGCAGCCAAAGAATCCTCTCTGGCCAATCTTCAGGTTCGTTTACCAGCCGGTGTCATTGGTGGTGGCCTTACGGCTATTGATACAGCAACAGAGCTGTTGGCCTACTATCCAGGGCAGGTCAGCAAAATTCTGCACCGCTATGAAAATCTTCTTACAATCTATGGTGAAGACAGTGTTCGCCACCGCTATGATGAGGAGGAACTACAGATTCTTGATGAGTTTTTGACACACGGTCGCATCATTCAGTCCGAGCGAGAGAGAGCCAAAGCTGCTAAAGAAATACCCAATTTTTTACCATTTTTGCTGGAATGGGGTGGAGTGACCCTGTTTTACCGTAAAGGCATCAAGGATGCCCCGGCCTATCGTCAGAATCATGAGGAGATTCACCTGGCGCTGGCGGAAGGCATTTTACTGGCCGAAGGCATGAGTCCTGTTGCAGCTATTACTGACCAGTACCAACATTTGCAGGCAGTTAAATTTGATCAACTGCTGGAACAGGATGGCAAATGGCAAAAGCAGACTGATTTGCAAATCAACCTGCGCAGCCTGTTTATTGCCGCAGGCACCTCGCCGAATACGATTTACGAATCGGAGCACCCGGATAGTTTTGAAATGGATGGTAAGTTCTATCAACGTTTTGAACCCGACTGGATACAAAACGAATCACCGGAATTGGTTGCTAAAGACGATACCAGGATACCAAAAATAGGCAACCCGGCACCCTTGACCTCTTATCAACGCAACGGAAAATTCATCTCTTTTTATGGTGATAATCACCCGGTATATGCAGGTAATGTGGTAAAAGCGATGGCCAGTGCCAAAGATGGCTATCCTTATATAGTCAAACTTTTTGAGCATGATATTGCTGCCCTGGATTCGGCTAAACAGAAACAGCGAAATAGAAAACTGCACTCTTTCCAACAACAATTGGACAAGGATCTCAATGCACAAATTGTGGCAATCAACCGACTGACTCCAACCATTATTGAAGTTATTGTTCAGGCTCCACTGGCGGCCAGAAAATTTTGTCCGGGTCAGTTTTATCGGGTACAGAATTATGAAACACTGGCCCCGATTAAAAAAGGGACGGTACTTGCTTCCGAAGGTGTCGCACTCACTGGTGCCTGGGTGAACAAGGAAAAAGGCCTGATTTCTCTGATTGCACTGGAAATGGGCAGTTCCACTCGACTCTGTGCGACTTGGAAAGCCGGTGATCCAATTGTAGTTATGGGGGTCACTGGCGCACCGACTGATATTCCCTCAGGGCAAACTGTTTTATTACTGGGAGGAGGACTGGGCAATGCTGTTCTGTTTTCCATTGGTAAAGCAATGCGCGCTGCCGGCAATCAAGTGATCTATTTTGCCGGTTACCGAAACAGTGAAGACTTGTTCAAAGTGGAAGATATTGAAGCGGCTTCGGATGTCATTGTCTGGGCTGTTGATAAACGACCTGGTAATGAAGCAATTCCTATTAGCCGGCCTCAAGATAAAAGCATAGTCGGTAATATTTTGGAAGCCATGCTAGCCTATGCCCGAGGAGAACTAGGTGCAACCCCCATCCATCTAGATGATGTCGATCACATGGTAGTCATCGGCTCGGACCGAATGATGGCTGCTATCAAACAGGCAAGGCATGGGGTGCTGGAACCGTATCTGAAAAAACATCATGAAGCCATCGGTTCCATTAATTCACCCATGCAATGTATGATGAAAGGGGTTTGTGCACAGTGTCTTTGCAAACATATAGACCCTGATTCAGGCGAAGAATACTTTGTCTATTCCTGTTATAATCAGGATCAGCAACTGGATCGAGTGGACTTCGAAAATCTCCATGCTCGGCTACGACAAAACTCGGTTCAGGAAAAACTATCAACACTGTGGCTACAATACCTACTGGAAGACACGGCCTGATTTTTCAGATTTGAGTTATCAACTGTCAATTAGCTGTTTTTTTGAAAGAGTAAAGCAAGAACTTCAAAAAAGCTCCTGCTATCCATTGCCCTATAGTGCAGTGACTCGAACTTGATCGGACACATTTATACATTAGTGTCATTACCAAGGAAAACTAACAATCAAGTATCGTATATAGACTGGTTCAATACAGCCCAGTTCTGACATAAGCAAACAATATGGAATAAAGTTCAATGGCTTAATTAAGCGTGCAAAATAACAGATAAATTTAAAATTGTACTATCATCATAAAGTTAGCCATGTGATTGACGTAATCTTCCCTTCCTATATCTGCATTGTAATTCAGTTTTATCAATGTATTTTTACTAAGGGTTGCAGTAATGCTTGCGCCAACATAAGCACTATTATTTCCTAAGTCACGACCACGAATATTGAAAGAACCTCCTGCAGAATTCTGGAATTGAGCATTAACAGTATACTCATTATCCAATATTTCATGAGCCCATCCAATTTCTAGTTCAGGAATAATCACTTTGTCATCATCCCATTCTAATTCTAGAGCAGCATGAATACCCAAGGTACTTCGCAAAGAGTGAGTGCTATTATTGTCAATCATAAATCCTGCTGCTCCAGCCCCAGTTTCATTGTAATCGTCTTCAAATAACCCAATGTATTGAATTGAGGCAACGGGTCCATAACGCCAATTTTGATATTGAAAACTGTATGCACTATTAAGATAAAAGGAAAATTCATGACCATCATGATCACTTTCCGCAACTCTATTAATAGAACCGAAAGAGATTTTACGTTCTGATTCATAATAATTATAACCATAAGAAACGATTCCATTTAGGTCCCAGTTACTTTTTTGAAACCCCCAATAACCAGCCACTCTCCCGGCTTGTATTCTAGCTTGAGTGCTTGAGCGATCCCAATCGATGTCAGTATATGACCATCCTACATTAGCACCCATGATTAAAGAATCACTCACTTGTCTATCCACACCAACTGATATTCCACCCGTGTTAGCGTTAAAACCAGTGAAACCTTGATCAGATTCTAGTCTTGAAAAAACACCGTATGGTTGCACATAGGTTTGCCAACCATTGGAAGTAAAAGTATCAAAACTATTATCTGCCAATGCAGAATGTGAGGTAGGGTATAAATATGACTCAGGACTACCGCCAAAAGCCAGTAGTGATACCGACTGTTGTAATTGATTCATCTTAGATGATCTCATCTGTAACCCACGCAAATGCTTAGCAATAGTGCCTGCATATAATTGACTACCTGTAAAAGTAACCATCGGCAATGCGGCTAACGGCTCTGGTGATAACTGATCTAAAGCACTACGAAATTCATCTTTTGTCAGTATGCTATCCAATTCCAGCATGATTGTTTGTAGATCTCCAGTAGCAGCACTTAGGTTGCCTTGTAGGGAAGAGCCAATGGTTGTTTGATTGCTGGTGGCTGCAAGAGATGCGTAGGAATTTCTCCCAACAAGACTAAATTTATTTCCTTCTTGAAAAGTAGCTATATCAAATACTACAGGTTTCAAAATCTCATCAAACTGACCAGTAATTGTACCAGATTGTAAGAAAGTGAAAGCTTGAGATGTTCTTACTAATTCTAAAGGAATAAGTGTGAGTGAACCACCGTTTAAAGCCGTATTTCCAATGACGATAAGTTGGTCAGAATTGTTATTATCGAATTCTATGACAAGATTCGCATTAGGTTCGTGAATGTAGTCACCATTAATCGTGGTAGTGCCGATTGAGTTGCCTGGAGTAACCGTACCACTATTTCTTACATTTCCAACGATAACGCCACTCCCCCCTAACAAGCCATCAGTTTGAATAATTATCGGGCTAGCATGAGTACCATTAATTCTTAATAACCCATTACTTATCAGGGTGTCATTAAAAATGGAATTACCTGTGAGATTCCAGTTTGTTCCTTCCATTGTGAGATTTTCAAAATTTTGAAAGTCATTATTAAAGGTTCCTTTTCCTTGTAAAATAGCTTTATCCATGTCACCACCAACGACTAATGTATTACTACCTCCATCAATATCACCTTCTACTATAGAATCCGTCTGCAGGATAACGGTATCATCACCATCAAAGGTAGCTATCGCAATACCATTTGCGCTAGTGCTTATGGTACCCGAATTGATTACTTTGCTGTCTCCTGAAATCTCAATCGCAGTGCGATTTCCAATGATTGTGCCACTGTTGATTAGCGTCCCGCCATTTGAAATAGCGATAGTACTAGTGTTGCAATTTATTTTAGAGCATGAAATATTACCACTATTGGTTACCACACCACCGTCTCTAATTTCTATGTGCAGATTAGTCAAATCACCACTATTTGATAATTCACCACCATCAAGCATTAATATACTGCTGTTATGAACACTATTGCTATTAATTACTGAACCTGTATTAATAATCTTTCCTCCTTTATCTAACCGAATAAATGAAGCATTGTCCCCAGAAATCAAACCATTATTTGTTATTATCCCTCCTCCAAATAATGAAATATCATTCCCAAACTCAACTGAGATAGTGCCACTATTGGTTATCTGTCCTTCGCCAGACAACTGGATCCTACTATGTCCTCCGGAGATAGTACCACTATTGGTTATCACTCCTTTTCCCAATAATGAAATATTGCTTTCCTCTCTTGCAATAGAGCCACTATTGGATATAATTCCATCTCCTGAAAGTTTAATACTGTTATTTTTTCCAGAGATAGAGCCACTATTATTTATAATTCCTCCTTCAGATAAAATGATATTATTGGAAATTTCTCCCCCTGAGATTATGCCAGTATTGGTTATCATCCCACTTCCTGACAATGACACACTATTGATAATTTCTCCGTGGATTAAGCCACTATTGGTTATCATTCCACCTCCAAATATTTCAATGAAATTGGCATGTTCATCGAAAATAGTGCCACTATTGGTTATCTTTCCTCCTTCAGATATGAAGATATCACCAGAGATGGCGCCACTATTAGTTAAAACTCCTCCGCTAGATAAATTAACCCCTCTAGAGATAGTGCCACTATTAATTATCGTTCCTTTTTCACCAAATATATTTATATCATGTGAGATAACCCCACTATTGATAACTTCTCCACTATGTATATGAATCCCCGACCCAATTCCCCCTGAAATTATTCCGCTATTGATGACTTTTACTTCTCCAGGGGAAAAAATCCCTGTGCTACCATAGAATATACTTCCTCGATTAAATACTGTTCCAGTGTTATTAAAATATATACCCGTTGAGCCTGATTTAATTGTTCCATTATTGGTCACTTCAAATGGAAAGTTATTCAGATCTACTGCCCAAAAAATTGGATTAGTAGTAAAAACTGGAATAGTAATGGTGACACCAGACTCAATTAAAAGCGTATCACCTTCCACTCCACCAATTGCATTGAGACCATCATTTACATCAGAACTGATAACTGTACTTCCATTAAAGTCCAAAGCTTTTGCTGCCTTTATTGATAGACAACAAAAAATCAACATTGAAACTATGCGGAGTTGGTTTAACATAACTTTCACCAGATGTATTATGAAATACAGGACTAACTTTTTTATCAGCATCAATCGGTATGAAGCTTTCCATTGCACTTAGTGAACACTGCCTCATTAACAATAAAATGTAATAAGTTTTTTTAAATTGGAGTCACAAAGCTATGGTGCTAAAAATAGCAACCTCATTGAAACAAACTAAAAATCTCAAAGGAAAGTCACTTTGCTAGGTTATGATAAAGCTGTTCTCAAACCACTTTCGTCACATGTAAATCTTAATCAGGGAAACTTTGTGTTGTGTTTGACTGAATTGAATAAATAACTTAATCATTTAACACACGAAAGACCTCTTCTGAAAACAACCTTCAAAGATTTATCCGCCAGGTTTTTGTAACATCTTGCGTACTTCACCAAGATGCATTTCTTCCAGAGATATCATGCGCCTGGCGTATTCTTCAAGCATCACATGGCGACCATTAACAATATCTAACAGGTTATTGTATTTAGATAAAGCCAGCATTTCATGTTCTAGCGACTCTTTCAATATATCCCCGATATCGTGACGATGAGTCTCTAATAATGATCCAATACCCAGAGAAGGATGACCACCTAAATGGGTGATTAATTCACCCGCTTCAGTGGCATGGTTTAAAGATTCATTTGCCTGACCTCGCATCCAGGAAACTATGGGGATACGACCGAAACCAAAAACCATTAGGGAATAATGAGTATAGCGAACCACACCTGCTAACTCTGCTTCCAAAATTTTATTCAGCACCTCAATCACTTCGTCATTATTTATCTCAGTGTTAGTCATAATAATCTCCTAAATCAAAATAATTATAATTTGCTTCCTAATAGCCGTCTACTCTGAAAAGCCGGTTGTTTTAAAGTTATTATTGAACTGTCATTTCGAGCAACGGGACGACTGCATGGAAGCAGAAGGTAGAGCAATGCATGGAGCTATTGCCGAGAAATCTTGTTGCTCAGAAATGTGCTTAGACTCAAGATTCCTCCCGCTGGTCGGAATGACATTGTATGTTGAAGTTAACCTACAAATATCAAAATCTAGAATAACCTGCGACAGGTTAATAGTCATTTTGTTTTATTTATTTATCTCTCCCCAAAAATTGTTGTCATGATGTCTAATGAGTCGGTTGTAAATCGAAATGCATAAAAAACTGACCAGAACCCAGCGGCGAATTTGGTTCATAGTAGAGTGATTTGAGCGTCATGTTACCTTCATCTGCAAGCGGAGGGCCGGTCAACAATGTACGGAAATCCAAACCTCCAATCAATTGATGGGTTATGGTCAGATACAAACGAGAAAGCTGTTTTTCTCTGATCATTGTGTCAAGCATTCTGGGGCCGGCGATAAGATAAATGCTTTTGTATTGCAGTTGTTTCAATTGTTGAATTAATGCCTCTCCCTGAACCATTTGCTCTTCACCTGCTTTAAGGATTCTGTAGCCTTGATCCTGCCAGTAGTGAATTCGTTCTACATTGGCATTTTTTCCAGTAGCAATAAAGCAATCCTGTTGATGTTCATACAAACTGGCATGTACCGTAAAATTCAGACTTGCACTGGCAATGATCACTGCCGGCTGTGGTTTTAATCCGTTATTGCATCGCCACTCGACAAGCTTATTGCTTTTAACCTGCAATACATTACCCAATCTTTTTTCGCTGAGGGCCCGCATATACCCGCCATGAGTAATAATACAGTCCGCCTGCGCATGTAATTCCATAAACAGTGCGAAGTCTGAAGCTGTTGTTATATGTTTGGGGATATAAGGCTGAATGTTTTGGCCTGTATCTTCAAGAGCTATTCGGCCATCCAGACTGGACAGGAAATTAGCGTAGACGAAAGGTTCTGTAGTACAGCCCAATGTATCTACCCTGTGTGTCAAATATAAACCTTTCAGATCATCTTGTTGACCACAGTGAGGATAAAGACCGAAAAGTTGTTTTGACATAACTTTAACCTCCGATATCGTTGCATAAACACGCGGAAACGGTTTCGGGCCGTCCAAACAGAACCCCTTTTAATGGGCATTACCATTACCATTTAGTTCTACTTTGTCAGATTATAAATGTAGGGTGCGTTGCACGTACCAAAATTATTTTAAATCCTTCCATTGCCGAAATGGTGCGTACAACGCACCCTACGAAGATACTTTTGTATAGTATTCATTCAAATGTGACAAAGTAGAATTAGTTGCAAAGCTAATTAGTCAATCACGTAATCTGTTGTTATTATTTCCAGTAAATGGCCATTTGGGTCTTCAAAGTAAACGCCACGCCCCCCATAATTAGTATTTATCTTTCCATCATCACTTGAACGGGGACCACTGCCAAAACTAATATTATCTGATTTTACGCGCTCAAAAATTTCATCAAATTGTAGATCATTAACCTTGAAGGCATAATGGTTCTTGGAAAAATTTTCCTGGGTGTCAAAATCCAGTGTTAAAGTTGAATTCACCTTAACAACCGCAAAGTGTCCCCACTCTTTAATAAATTCAAAACCAAATATTTTCTGATAGAATTTAGCTTACTCAACATTGTCTTTCGAAGCAACAATTGTATGATTTAGTGTAATTTCCATCAGTATTGCCTTTTTAACAGGCTATTACACACAGCCACATAGTTCATAACTGATCAGTTTTAGCGGCCATAATGAAATCATTAACGTGTAAGCCTTTTATTTTATGTGACCACCAACACACGGTGACTTTCCCCCATTCCGTCAAAATAGCAGGATGATGATTTTCATCTTCAGCAATAACAGCCACTTTTTGTGTAAATGCCACTGCATCGGTAAAATTATTAAAAGTAAAAACCCGTTTTAAACGATTGACTTCTTTTTCCTCAACAATTGCCCAATTTGGCAGTTGCAGCATAAAGTCATTTATTTCATCCTCTGTTGCAAGTGGCGCACCCACCCTACAAGCAACACAAGTGTTGTTAGTTAGTTGATCCATCTTGCCCCCTACCCATTCACAAAGTCATTCCATTTATCAGGATTTAAAAAAAATCAATCCATTGAAATTTTTCCTTCGACACAATGACTAAGACCTATAGAAGGAGCTTCCAGGGTCATTTTTATGTCAAAGCTTTCAGTACCATTCAACTTTCCTGATTCGACAGCCTTCATCACAACATGTTCAATTTCACGCTGAGATGTAACACCCACTTGCTTCAGAAATTTTCTGATTTCCATATTAAAGGTATCTTCATTCATGTTGACCTCCAAAAGATCTTTTTAAAAGAAATTGTCGCAACTAAACCATTGAACCTAGAAAGATCAGTTGGGCGCGGAATTATAGTGCAAGATATTGGTTTCACAGTGTTTTAACAGGTTTTTGCTCCTGCAAAACCTGTATTTCCTACTTCCATGTAGGTCAAAAATCTGAGCTTTGCCTATACGGATGTAGGTAAGGGGCGTGAGCAGGAGCGGAAG
>JAKIUK010000065.1 GCA_021647585.1 Methylococcaceae bacterium | reverse complement strand
GAAATGTGGGCAATTAAGAATGGTTAAAGATTATGAGTGATAATGATTTTTTTGATCAGCAAAACAGTAGTACAGTTTTAAAACCCAGACCCGGAAGTCGGCAACCCGGGCGTAGGCCTGGGAGAGTGGAGAATCCTCCACCCACACCTCAGTCTCCGCCACCACAAAGAGTCGTTCGTAGACCTATTCCGACACCGCCACCAAGTGATGATTTTTCTCAAACTATTTCAGAAGGAAGAAAAAATATTTTGGTATCTATTGCTACACCATTAGTTACATTGGCTTCAAGTTTAAGAAATAGTGTAAGTCATGCTGATGTTGATAGTTTACGGGAAAGATTAGTCCAGAGCCTTAACGATTTTTCTAATGATCTTCTGCATTCCGGTTATATGCAGGAAACAGTTGCTGATTCATCCTATGCACTTTGTACTTTAATGGATGAAGTGGTTTTAAACACGCCTTGGGGGGGGCACAGTTCTTGGGGAACACAGACTTTATTGTCACATTTTCATGGTGAAGCCTGGGGAGGAGAAAACTTTTTTAGTAAGTTGAATACGCTAAAAACTCAGCCTGCAGTTAATCTTGATATTCTCGAATTATATTATCTTTGTTTGAGCCTGGGTCTACAGGGAAGGTTTAGGGTGCTGGATAATGGGCTGGCGCGATTAAATGAAGTCAGAGAGGATTTATATCAATTAATTCGACGCCAAAAAGGTGGATATGAAAAAGCATTGTCAGCACATTGGCAGGGGATACGCAATTTAAAAAAAACCTTGCTTAATTATACTCCGTGGTGGGTAGCTACTGCAGTTGCTGCTGGTATTTTACTGGTGATGTACCTGGTTTTTTTGTATTTGATTAATGCTTCTGCTGATCCGCAATTTATTAAACTGGATAATGTCGCGCGAGGTGAAAATCCTATGCATAATGAACATATCACTATGGTTGTATATACTCCTGAATATGTAGAGCCACTTGCAGAGATACAGCTTGAGAAGAGAAAGTTAAGTTTAAAAGAATTGCTGGCGCCTGAGATTAAACAAGGACTGGTTGATGTCTCTGATAAAGATGGTAATGTCGTAATCAGAACCAGAGGGTTATTTGTTTCCGGTAGCGACAAGGTTATGCCAGAAATGTTGCCGTTAATCGATCGAATTGCAGAAGAATTAAATGATATGGAAGGTAAAATTCTGGTTTCAGGGCACAGCGATAATGTGCCTATGTTTTCTGTAAGATTTCCATCCAACTGGGAATTATCAAAAGCAAGAGCTGAGCAAGTGATGCAAAGGTTAGAAGATGGAATAGATAATGATGATGTTAGGTTTGTATCAGAGGGCAGGGCAGATAGAGAACCCGTTGTTGACAACAAAACAGCAGCTAATCGTGCGCTAAACAGACGAGTTGAAATAATTGTTACTGAAAGAATATGATGCAACAAGAAAATAAATTAAAGGTAATAAAAATTATTCTCCAGTTTATTGGGATTATAGCGCTAGCTCTATTAATCTGGTTTTTAGGTCCGCTTATAGCTATTGCTGGATTTAGCCCTTTAGAAGGGGTGATAGTGAGAGCTATTTTAATAGGCTTTATTGTTGTTTTATGGCTAGTGTTATTGTTTCTAAAAAACAGGAAAGAGAAAAAAGCGGCCGAACAATTAGTAGACGGACTATCTGAACCTGTAGACGATTCAGAAAATAGGGTTGATGAAGAAATTGGCATCTTAGATCAGGATTTTACTGAAGCTATAGCCTCACTCAAACAATCACATGGCGGTAAATCAACAGATCAGCTGTTATATCAATTACCTTGGTACATTATTATTGGGCCACCAGGATCGGGAAAGACGACTGCCTTAATTAATTCAGGCCTGGAGTTTCCATTAGCTGACAGGTTCGGTGAAAAGGGAATAAAAGGGGTTGGTGGAACTAGAAATTGTGATTGGTGGTTTACTGATGACGCGATATTAATTGATACAGCAGGTCGTTATACAACGCAGGACAGCCATGAGTTAGTTGATAAAGGGGGCTGGTTGGGATTTCTTGAGTTATTAAAAAAGAACCGTCCACGCAGGCCAGTAAATGGCGCTATTGTAGCAATGAGTTTATCTGACTTATTGCTGCAAACAGAAGAGGAATTAAGGCAGCACGCCAAAGCGATACGAAACAGAATACAAGAGCTGGATGAAAAACTGGGTATAGAAATTCCTGTTTATATGATGTTTACCAAGTGTGATTTAGTCGCTGGTTTTTCTGAGTTTTTTGAAGACCTGGATAGTGAAGGCCGTCAACAGGTGTGGGGCTACACTTTTGATTATGAACTAGACCGGAAAGATGCCATAGCCTCTTTTCAAGTTCAGTATCAAGCATTAATTCAGCGACTGGATGACCGTTTATTAAAAAATATGCAAGATGAGCGGGATATTCAAAATAGATCTTCAATTTTTGGTTTTCCAAGACAAATGGACGATTTGGAAGGTCCGCTTATTAATTTTTTGCAAGATGTTTTCGCGGTAAATCGTTATCAAAAACCCAGCTTATTGAGGGGGATTTATTTTACCAGTGGAACACAAGAAGGTAGTCCCATTGACCGTATTTTGGGGGGGCTTGCCTCTGCCTTTGGTCTTGATCGTCAAACCACACCGCTATTTAGTGGACAAGGAAAAAGTTTTTTTATAACCCGTTTGTTGAAAGATGTTATTTTTAATGAAGCTGAGCTGGTAGGGGTTGATCCTATACGAGAGAAAAAAAGACGGATGGTAAAAATCAGTGCCTATGCTCTGTCTAGCTTGTTGTTGGTTGCAATGTCTATGTTTTGGTTTATTAGTTATGGTAAAAATAAGGATGCGCTGGCTGAACAGCAGAGTTATATTGAAAGGTACGAAAACCAACCAGAGCAATTGAGGTGGCAGTTAGATTTTTCACAATTAATTCCAAGGATGGATGCTTTGGAAGTAGCAAGCGACGAGATATTTACTGAAAATGATACCTGGTTAATGAAGTTTGGTTTATATCAAGGAGAAAAGCTAGCCTTACCAGCAAGGCAAGGGTATGAGCGATTTTTAGAGAAATATTTTTTACCTGCAATAAGGTATCGTTTCGAGGAGCGGCTTCAAGATGCTGTTTCAGACAGTGATGAGTTGTTATATGAGCTGTTAAAAGTCTATTTAATGTTAGATAAACCTGAAAAGCTGGATTTGGAATTATTGAAAGCCTGGATCAATGTAGATTGGGAACTGGAATTTGCAAATGATCCAGAAGCATTGCAAAGTTTGAAAAGACATTTGGATAACTTGCTAGCTATAAATCCAGAACCAATTAATTTAAATGCGGGTTTGATTTCGAATGTTAGACATGCATTAACGAAAGTGCCTTTAGCTCATCAAATATACAGCCGTATTAAAAGTGAAACAGTCGAAAACTCTTTTGCTGTGAGTGCTCAGTATGCGATGGGGCGTTTTGGGGATCGTGTTTTTATCAATGTGGACGGGACACTAGACCAGCTTAGGGTTCCCGGATTATATACTGCTCAAGGCTATAAAAAACTTTATCAAAAAAATTCTGTCAGGATTATAAAAGAGGCTATTGAACAAGACTGGGTTCTTGATCGGACGGATTCTGGTACTACCTCATTGAATGAGATAAGAAAACTACAAATGGAGATTCAAGAGCTTTATGTTAGGGATTATATTGCATATTGGGATGGTTTTATCAATAAGATTATGATCAAAGAAACTTTTACAACTGAAGAGATCACCGAGGTAATTGGATATTTATCGGGTAAAGATTCACCTTTAAAGAAATTGTTGCTAGCAGTGGAAGAAAATACAGCACTTTCTAGAACGGAGAAAGCCGTATTTGATGCTGCAAACTCTACTATGGACGGTAAAATAAACCCTAAAATGTTGGGTGCATTAAAGACGCTTAAACAAAAATCGGCAGGTGGTTTTAAATTTTCAGTTAATGAAATTGATGAACATTTTAAGAAATTCAATGAACTGGTCTTTCAGCCGCAGGGGCAATCCAGTGAATTAGACCGGTTTTTATCAAGGTTTACCCGAGTATACACCTCATTAATTGATTTGGAACAGACTGTCATGTTTTCTGCTGATACTAGCCAGAGAAAAAGTGATAGTAAATTGGCCAATGAGTTACAACTGATCAAGTATGAATCTACCCGCTTACACGGAATAACACAGGGATGGATAAATTCAGTGGTGAATAGGGTGCAGGGAGAAGTTGACATTAAGACACGGAAAGAAATGAGTCAGAATTGGAGTAATGATGTCTATGTAATATGTAAAAATACACTTGATGGTCGCTATCCACTCAATAAGGGCAGCAGGCGAGAAGTTAATTTAGCAGATTTTACTCGTTTTTTTACTAAGCAAGGAATATTAGATGATTTTTTTATTAAACATTTAAAAGGAAATATTGATACGACAGAAAAAAGGTGGAAACTAAAAGAGTCGGCTGAAAAAAGTGTATCTATTCGCCCTGCTTCAGTGAGAAATTTTCAGTATGGGGCTTTGATACGGGATAAGTTTTTTAAATATCAGCGAGATATGCCGTCGATCCAATTTACTTTAAAACCATTAGTTAGAAGTGACGATGTTGCCAAAGTAGTGCTAGAGATTGATGGAAAAAAACTAGAATTTGATGATACACCTATCAGAGCAAAAGGATTTAAATGGCCAGGAGGAGATGTGGGTTTTGTACGGGTGATTTTTGCCTATAAAGATGGCAGAGAGCAAGTGGTTTTTCAGGCTGAAGGTTCATGGGCTTTATTTAGGTTACTTGATGCTTCGGTTAGCGGGAAAATTCAAAATTCTACAGAAAGAGTCAATATAAACTTATCTGCTGGGACCAGTTATGCCAAATTCGAATTGTATACCGGAGGTGGAGTGAATCCTTTTGCAGTTGAAGAAATTAGACATTTTAGATGTCCTAAACAATTATAATTATGGCTAAAGGTACAGTTGGTTTCTACGGGAAGCTACCTATAGTAGGTGATTTTATAACGAGAAGATTGCCTAAAGAATTTATTAATACTTTGGATCAATGGATGCAGAGCGGTGTGTCTGTGAGCAAGGAAGAGCTGGGTAGTGATTGGTTGGATTTATATTTAACTTCTCCTATATGGAGGTTTGCATTTCAACCCGGTGTATGTGGTGAAGAAGCCTGGGCTGGAATTATGATGCCAAGTGTTGATAAAGTTGGTAGATATTATCCATTGACAATTGCATGTAAGGTTGAAGAAGTAAATGATTTAGCACTAATACTTGCCCATTGTAGTGACTGGTTTGCACGGTTGGAAGAAATAGCACTGGCAGGTTTGGAAGAAAATTATAATTTGGATGGGTTTAATGACGTGTTATTAGGTGTGGATACCCCGGAACTAAAAAAAGAACGGGCATCGATATATGTAGAACATAATGACCAGTTATCCACACATTTAATTTCAGAGGTTAAGTGTACTGAAACTCTAGCAATTTCAGATTCGTTGATGTTGGCAGGCTTAGATGCGTTTAGCCAAAAGGGTGGTCGATATAGCTTGTGGCTTAATATGGGATCTGATGCAGAAAAAGGCTCTGTCAAAATTTTTAAAGGATTACCAACGGGGCATGATTATTCTGTGATGATTGGTTAAGGCGGGTTGACGAAAAAAAGTTACCCACCTTACTTGTCTTTTTATTCCTGACTAAACGATCTCAATCGTTACGTAGAATAACTATGCGCCTCTTGAGATAGTTTAATCAGAAACAAAAAATATTCGCAATCTTGGTGACTTTCATTCCATCAAACCACCTAAGATAAAAACGTATAAGCTGGATTGTAAATAAACAGTTGACTGAGAGATTAAACTGGTGCATTGTCTTGTTACTGGGTTCTTATGTTAGTGATCAGATTGATTCAAAAATATATTGATGTACGATTAATAATGACCATTTCAGTTAAATAATAATTAGAGGTAAGCTCTTTGAGTTCTATAGATATAGAAAAATTATTAAGTCCCCTTTCTGACGAAAACCCAAGTGGAGAAGATCTTGAGTATGATCCTGCTTTTATGGAGATTGAGACTGAGTTAGAAGGAAAAGCTGAACAGCAAATGGGGGATTCTGTTATTGAGGCAGAGGAGCCAGATTGGAAAAAAGTTTTTACAGATTCAGTAAGGCTTCTGGAAAGAACCCATGATTTAAGGGTGCTCATTTTTATGATTAGAGCAGGTATTCAAAATGAGGGATTTTCAGCATTCTCTGATGGACTTACCGTATTATCTGGTTGGATTGAAAATCAGTGGGAGAGTGTTTATCCTCAATTAGATCCAGACGATGATAATGACCCAACAGAAAGAGTGAATGTCATTATGACTTTGTGTGATTTTGATGTTATTCTCAAGCCACTTGTTTCGCTGCCTGTGGTTGATTCAAATGCTCTAGGTAAATTTAGTCTTAAAAATATTCGTGATGCAAATGAAGGGTCAGATGAACCCAATTTGGTAACAATCGAAGCAGCATTTACTGATAGTGAACTTGATCAATTACAAAATAAAAGTGAGCATATCAATAACTGTATAGGTATGCTTGAGAAAATTGAAAATAATGTGACCAAAGAAGTAGGGGTAGCCAATGCGCCTAATCTGATCGAAGTTTCAAAAATTTTAAAAGAAACATTATCTGTTTTATCAGAAAATATAGTGATAAAAGGCGGGGAATCAGTTGCTGGTGATTTGTCTGCTGATAACGGAGATGAATCTTCGGTCAATGCAATGGTCAAGCAAGCCGGTGTTGGCAGTATAAATTCCAGCCAGGATGTAACTAAAGCACTTGAAAAAATTATCAGTTACTATATGAAAAATGAACCTTCCAGTCCGGTTCCAATGCTCTTAGAGAGAGCGAAAGGACTTGTTAATATGGATTTTATGTCTATTATAAAAAATATTGCATCTGATAGTGAGGCTCAAGTTAAGAATATAAGAGGCCCTGTTGAGGGTGAAGATGAGTATTAATATTTAATTGGGGAAAAATAATGGCAGAAAGCAGTCAAAAATTTATTGCACGAAATAGGGCACCAAGGGTTCAGATTGAATATGATGTGGAAGTCTATGGTGCTGAAAAGAAAGTTCAACTACCCTTTGTAATGGGTGTAATGTCTGATTTGTCAGGGAATCCTGAAGAAGCATTACCTCCTGTGGATGAACGGAAACCCCTTGAAATTGACGTGGATAATTTTGATGAAAGACTGAAGTCCATGAAGCCCAGAGCTGCGTTTCGAGTACCAAATACAATTACCGGAGAAGGTAATTTAATGGTAGATATTACATTTGAAAGTATGGACGATTTCTCCCCGGCTGCAGTTGCAAAAAAAGTGGCTGGTCTGGATAAGTTATTGGAAGCCAGAACCGAATTGGCTAACCTTGTAACATACATGGATGGTAAAGCGGGCGCAGAAGAATTAATTGCAAAAGCGATTAATGACCCTACATTGTTAAAATCATTATCAGTAGCGCCTAAACCTGATGATAATGATGATGCTGCAGCAGCAGATTCAACAGAGAATGAGGAATAAGGGATGGCAGAAGAAAATTTAAGTGCAGAAGAGTCTCAGGATGTTCAAGTTACTGAAGAAAATGATTTTTCAGCACTATTAAATCAAGAGTTTAAACCAAGGTCAGAGTCGGCAAAAAGTGAGGTGGAAGCTGCAGTTTCGACTTTAGCCGAGTTTGTTTTAAAAGATGCAACAATAGTTTCTGAGGATGCAGTTCAATCTATTCAGAATATTATTGCTGAAATAGATCGTAAAATGACGGATCAGGTTAATCTTATATTGCATAATGAAGACTTTCAAAAATTGGAAGGTGCATGGCGGGGCCTTCATTATTTGGTAAATAATACTGAAACTGATGAAATGCTTAAAATCAGGGTGATGAATATTTCCAAAAAAGAATTAGGAAAAAACCTGAAAAAATTTAAAGGGACTTCCTGGGATCAGAGTCCTATATTCAAACGTCTATATGAAGAAGAATATGGCCAATTTGGTGGTGAACCCTTTGGTTGCTTAGTGGGAGATTATCATTTTGATCATAGCCCTCCCGATGTTCAGTTATTGGGCCAAATAGCACAAATTTCAGCGGCTTGTCATGCTCCTTTTATTGCTGGAGTATCACCTAGTACCCTACAAATGGACTCATGGAGTGAGCTTAGTAATCCCAGAGATTTGACGAAAATATTTAGTACTCCGGATTATGCGGCCTGGAGGTCATTAAGAGAGTCTGAAGATTCTCGATATCTTGGGTTGGCAATGCCAAGATTTCTTGCAAGGCAACCCTATGGAGCTGATACTGACCCTGTTGATGAATTTGATTTTGAAGAAGATACTGAAGGCAGTGATTCATCAAAGTATGCATGGGCAAATTCTGCTTATGCCATGGCAGTTAATATTAATCGTTCTTTTAAATTGTATGGGTGGTGCTCACGCATACGTGGGATAGAATCAGGCGGGGCTGTAGAAGGGCTGCCTGTGCATACTTTTCCAACGGATGATGGGGGGGTGGATATGAAATGCCCTACTGAAATAGCTATCAGTGATAGACGAGAAGCTGAATTGGCTGCCAATGGTTTTATGCCATTAATCCATAAAAAGAACTCAGATTTTGCAGCGTTTATAGGTGCACAATCATTACAAAAGCCCGCTGAATATGACGACCCGGATGCAACAGCAAATGCCAATTTGGCAGCCAGATTACCTTATTTGTTTGCCACATGTCGTTTTGCACATTATTTGAAGTGTATAGTGCGCGATAAAGTGGGTTCGTTTAAAGAAAAAGATGATATGCAACGCTGGTTAAATGACTGGATTTTACAATATGTAGATGGAGATCCAGAACATTCTACTGAAACAACTAAAGCAGAGCATCCTTTAGCTGCTGCAGAAGTGGTAGTGCAAGAAATTGAAGGGAATCCAGGGTATTATTCCTCACAGTTTTTCCTTCGCCCGCATTACCAATTGGAAGGTTTATCCGTATCTTTAAGATTGGTTTCTAAATTACCATCTGCAAAAGGTGGTGGATAAGTAAAAACCCTGTTTAGATTGTTCTGAATAGGTTTTGTGTATGAGTACGGTTCAACCGTATTTTTTTAATTTGATGAAGAGGTGAAGAAAATGGCAGTAGATCAGTTTATAAAAATAGGCGATGTTAAGGGTGAAGCTCAGGATGATAAGCATAAAGATGAAATTGATGTTTTGGCCTGGAGCTGGGGAATGAGCCAATCAGGTACGACTCATCAAGGAAGTGGTAGTGGTGCTGGTAAAGTTGCCATACAAGATTTGTCTATTACAAAATATGTGGACAAGTCGTCTCCTGTGCTGATGATGGCATGTAGTAATGGTAAACATTATCCAGAAGCATGCCTTATCGTCAGAAAGGCGGGTGAAGAGGCCGTTGAATATATCAAAATCACAATGAAAGATCTTATTATTACATCAATCTCTACAGGGGGCTCAGGGGGTGAAGACAGACTCACTGAAAATATCACTTTAAATTTTGGAGAAGTGCATGTTGCGTATCAACCACAAGGAAAAACAGGTGCAAAAGAAGGTGGAGAAATTAAGTACGATTGGGATATAGCGGCTAACAAAAAATTGTGATCTAAAATTGTCTCAGTGATAACAAATAGACCAGATACACAATCTGTATCTGGTCTTTTTCTTTTTGTTAGGAAAAAAAATGACTGCGGAAGAACTTTTAAGTAATGGCCAGTTAGATGAAGCCTACCAACATTTAAAAAAACAGGTTCAGGCAGATCCTGCAAACTCTAAATTACGCATTTTTTTATTTCAGATGCTTATTGTAATGGGAGAATGGCAACGTGGATTGACTCAGTTAAATGTTGTCGGTGATTTGGATGCTGAAAGTTTACCTATGGTACAAACTTATAGGGAACTTATCCGTTGTGAAGTATATAGAGAAAGTGTGTTTAGTGGTAAAAGGACGCCTCTGGTTTTTGGAGAGCCCGAGCAGTGGATTGCACTTTTAATTGAATCCCTGTCAGTAATTGAAGAGCAAGCTAAGGGCTTAAGAAGCCAGGCATTTGAAATGGCCCCAGTAGTACCTGGTAATATTGATGGTGATGATTTTTCATGGATAGCAGATGCAGATTCACGGTTAGGCCCTGTCTTGGAAGTCATCATAAATGGTCGTTATTATTGGATTCCCTATACAGCTATCAAACAGATCAAGATTGAAGAACCTACAGATTTACGAGATTTAGTGTGGACAGCTGCACATTTTGTCTGGACAAATGAAGGCGAAACAATAGGTTTTATACCAACACGATATGTCAATACACATCTTGAAAGTGAATTCGATTTAAAATTATCAAGAAAAACAGTTTGGCAGGAACAGAATGAAGGTGAATTTTTTGGTAAAGGCCAAAGATTGTTGGCTACGGATAAAGAAGATTATTCTTTGATGAATATACGAACGGTATCTTTTGAAGTAAAAGACGAACAAGAAAAAAAATAATATGATTCTTAACCTATGGCAGGTAACTCTCAATTTTGACTTTAAACAGAATTAAATCCACAAACGGTGTCATTCTGACCAGCGGGAGGAATCTTGAGTCTAGGACAGCCTCTTACTTATGATGAAGATGTTGTGCAACTCATTGCTGAACGATGCACAGAGTTGGAGTGTGGTGGAAGAATGATAGATTCAATACTGACAAATACCATGCTGCCTAAAATCAGTGAAGAATTTTTACATAGGATGATAGAAGGAAAAAACATAGAACGGGTACATATAAATGTTCAGGATTCGGAGTTTACATATACCTTTGATTAATTTATATATGGAGGGCTTGTGTTTAGGAAGTTACTAATAAGTGTTATTTTTTTTAGTTTATTATTTTTTTCAATTACAGGTAATGCAATGTCTTTTTTTGTTAAACAAGTGTTATTTTCAGAAGTTAATGGTGTTGTGCTAAATCAGGGTAAACCGCTAGCCGGTGTTGAAGTGACAAGAAAATATACTGATGAAGATAGCCATGAAGAAACAGTAAAAACCAATAAAGACGGGCGTTTTCATTTTCCAAAAGCAACGAATACTCTCT
The DNA here is from genome assembly GCA_021647585.1 of Methylococcaceae bacterium. Classification (GTDB taxonomy): domain Bacteria; phylum Pseudomonadota; class Gammaproteobacteria; order Methylococcales; family Methylomonadaceae; genus QPIN01. The sequence goes on along the minus strand of JAKIUK010000065.1, from coordinate 12,281 downwards.
TCTTTGAATTGAGTTTTTTACCTAGTGAAGTTGTTGTTACTCAGGAAATTTTTATAAAGTATCAAGATACTGTTTATGATGCATGGTTATTCGTTAAAGATAATTATGATACAGCTGGAGAAATAGGCAAAGAACCAATCACACTAATTTGTGATATTGATAATGAGGCAAAAAGAAAGAAAACTAAAACGGGAGAGTTTGTTTATGGAATTTGCCAGATAGAATAATAAAAAAATGATTTTTATTGATGTTTTGAAAAATACAATACGGTTTAATTTAAATTACTAAATTTTTGAGGAAATGAATCATGACAAATTTACCATTATCCCCCGAACAGTCAGCAAAAATCGCAAAGGATGTATATAAAATTAGGGATTTGAGTATTTCACGGGCAATGAAACTAACGGGCGATTTGAGTTTGAGTGGGGCTGATGGCTCAGGTTTTCAAAGACCAGAAGAACGACTTAGAGGCAGTTCTGGGGTAAAGTTTTTTAAAGCAGAAAAGGGGTTCGGCTTTATTTCTCCCGGGACTGGACATCGCCAAGGTCAGTATGTTGTTGCTTTACGAGGGACTGTTTCAAAACGTGACTGGTTATCAAATGCCAATATTGGCACGGATAAGTCACCTAGTGGAAATAAAGTACATGCCGGCTTTCAAAGCATATTTAATGATATTTCGCCTGATCTAAACGCTTATTTTGATGGGAAACGGGGTACGGTGCATTGTATAGGTCATAGTTTAGGTGGCGCACTCGCCTCTTTGTCGGCTGATTATCTAATGGAAAAAGGCGGGTTTAATGTCAAATTATATACCTTTGGTGCGCCGCGGGTTGGTCATGAAGATTATAGCCAAAACCTCACTAGACAAGTAAAGCAGGAGAATATATTTCGAGTTTTTCATACAACAGACCCGGTGCCAATGATTGCACCTTATCCTTATATTCATGCCCCGTTTACCAGCATGGAAAAACTCAATTGGGGATTGTGCTGTCAAAGACCGGGTCGTATCGTGCCGGGTGATCATTCAATGTCTGTCTATATTCAGACGGTATCTGGTTATGCAAACTGGAGAGCAATGAGTGCTACCAATATGCAGACTCATACACCTTGGGAAATGTGGTTGAAGAATGCAGCAGAATCGAAGATTCAGGGTATGTTTCAATTTGGTGCAAATGTTTTTGAGATGATTTCTAAATGTATAAAAGGAATTATAGAGAAAGCACGTTTGGCTATTAGCAGTGCCGTTTTAACTGGTATGAACTGTATCGATCAGTTGGCGTGGTTGTTATATAGAGGTGCAGTTAGTTCAGTTGAAATAGCATGGTACTTAGAATCTTTAATTCAAGTGGTGTTTAAATTTTTGGGAAGGACAATTCAAACAGGTGTCAGTATGACATACGCATTTATCCGCTGGGTGTTTGATTTGTTATATGGTTCTATACAGAACTTTGGTAAGGCAGCTGTACAGAGGTTTGGTTACTAGGGCTGCCTATTCCCATAAGTTGTGTATCAATAGGAAACCAATGTCTAAGAGCCTGTATTTATTGAAATAAGAATTTATTATAGTTATTTTATGAAGTCTTAACCTATTGATTGTTATGATGTTAGTACTTATGGGTAATAGGCAGTCCTAGGTCACTATAGAACAACAAGATTTCTCCCGCTAGTCGAAATGACAGTTCATTAAAATCTTTAAAGCTGTCAGGAGTGACTAATTCTAAAACTTAACCTGTGTTTTATTAATAGTCATTAAAAATAAAAACAACTTAATATTTTTATAGTTTGTTTTTTTGTTTAAAGATACCGCAAATTAATACATGTTGTAGTATTCTTTTTACTATAGGAACGAGTTTTTAGTTTACAGTAAAGATGGTCAGGGAACCTGAAATTAAAAGTGAAAAAGCTACGCTATGTCTGAAATTACTTCAAATGAAACGCTACAACCTTCTTTGCTTGATAGATTAGCTGATACCGAGCCTAGTGAAAAAAAAGAATCTCGAGAAAAAAGGGTGTTATCAACAAAACAACTTAGAATGTCGGTTATTCGTGATCTTACATGGCTTTTGAATGCTAGTAACCGCGAGGTAATGGGCGATATGGAGCTATATCCCGAGGTAAAAGATTCCGTGCTTAACTATGGGATGCCTGATTTATCAGGCCGTGTAGCGATTGGTATGGATATTATCCAGTTAGAAAAATTAATGATAAAAATAATTTCTTTTTTTGAGCCAAGAATTATTAAAAGGTCTTTATCAGTTAAAGTATTTAAAACAGAAGGTATGAATAGAACTGCAATTAGTTTTGATATAGAAGCCGATATATGGGCACAACCTTTGCCTTTGCATTTATACTTAAAAACTGAATTGGATTTGGAAACTGGTGAAATTACGCTGGAAAGCAAAGGATAAGGCATGGACCCGAGGATACTTAAATATTACAACAGTGAATTACAGCATGTACGCGAAATGGGCGCTGAATTTGCTAAAGAGTATCCCAAAATTGCAGCTCGATTGGGTATGGATGGAATTGATTGTGCAGACCCCTATGTAGAAAGGCTTTTAGAAGGCTTTGCATTTCTTGCAGCAAGAGTGCAAGTAAAAATGGATGCTGAATTCCCCGAGTTTACTCAGCATTTGCTGGAAATGGTTTATCCCCATTATCTAGCACCTATACCATCAATGACAATCATTCAATTCCAACCTGAACTGAATGAAAGCTCATTAGCTGAAGGGTATAAATTAGAACGAGGAAGTGCTCTGCGTAGTTTAATAGGTAAAGGCGAAACCTCTGCATGTGAATATACTACTGCGCATAATGTAACCTTGTGGCCACTAGAAGTTTCATCAGCTAAATACCTGACTACGGGACATGCGGTATCAAATAGTTGCAAACGAAAAATTAGTAGAGCTAAGGCGGGATTAAAGCTTGTATTAAAAACAACAGCGGGCCTGAGTTTTAAAGAACTGATTGATCTGGATGAGTTGACTGTTTATTTAAAAGGAAATGAAGAGACAGCAACTTTTCTTTATGAACAGTTGATTGCGAATACTATGGCTGTTAGCTATCAGGGTAAAAAAACAAACAAATACAAGAAAGGGAATCCGGTTAAATCAGTTGGATTTGAAGACGAAGAAGCGCTTCTTCCCTATACGGCAAAATCTTTTTCTGGATACCGATTATTACAAGAATATTTTGCTTTTCCTGAACGCTTTAGATTTATTAAACTCACCGGATTAAAAGAGATTTTTTCCAAATGTGAGGGAGATGAAATTGAAATCGTCTTTGCATTCAATTATAGCCACCCTAAACTTGATGATACTTTTGATGAAAGTACTTTTTTGCTTAATTGTTCTCCTGCAGTTAATCTATTTTCAAAGCAGGCAGATAGAATTCATCTGGACAATAAGACGCATCAATATCATGTGCTACCTGATAGAACTAAGCCGTTAGATTATGAGGTTTATTCAATTCAGGAAACAATTGGTTTGGGCTCCAGTAAGGACGAAAAACAAACGTTTTATTCTTTTTATGATGCGAGTAACTTTTATGGTCATCGAGAGCAGATGGCGTATTATACGATTAACAGAGAACCTCGATTAATATCATCAAAAAAGCAACGGCTGGGGCCTCGTTCAAGTTATATAGGAAATGAAACATTTATTTCCATAGTTGATGCTAAACAGGCCCCTTATAACTTGAATTTAAAGCAGTTAGCAACAAAGACATTATGTACCAACAGGGATTTACCCTTGTTTATGCCTGTTGGCAAAAGCTATACAGATTTTACTTTGCAGATTGGAGCCCCTGTTAGTTCTATCAAGTGTGTCTCAGGCCTAACAAAACCAAAACCATCTAATGCACAAGGGGAAAGTGCCTGGAAATTAATTAGTCATTTATCTTTAAACTATTTATCAATTATAGATACCGATGAAGAGAATGGTGCTGTAGCATTAAGAGATTTATTAATGCTTTATGCGGATAAAAACAACTCGGTAATACAGAAACAGATTGAAGGTGTTTTAAACGTTTCTTCTAAACCTGTTCTGAGAAGGATAGAAGGATTGGGACCCATAACATTTGGTAGAGGCCTGGAAATTACAGTTGAATTTGACGAAAGCTTATTTGAAGGAACAGGCGTATTTTTATTAGCTATGGTTTTAGAACGATTTTTTGCAAAATATACGACTATAAATTCATTTGTTGAAACTGTAGTTAAAACTTCTGAACGAGGCGAAGTACACAGATGGATGACAAGAAGAGGAACAAGACATATTTTATAGATAAAAGTCTGTTGGAGAAACCATACGAATTTGGTTTTTTCCAGGCAATAAGACTGATTGAGTGTAAAAACCCACAGAAACCTTTATTAGGCAGGGGGGTGCGGCCTTATGATGATCCCATACGACTAGACCAGGATGTTTCTTTAAGTTTTGCACCTTCAACTATTACGGCTTATCAGTATAGAGACGGCTATACAGTTCCCCATTTATCAACGGCTTTTTTTGGATTATTTGGCCCGAATGGCGCGTTACCAACGCATCTTACAGAATATGCATTTCAGCGACTAAATCATCATCAAGATCCAACTTTTATAAGGTTTATTAATCTTTTTCAGCATAGGATGTTGTCATTATTCTACCGTGCATGGGCCAATGCGCAACCAACGGTAAACTTTGATCGGCCTGATGAGGATCGGTTTAAAGTTTATGTCGGTAGTTTATTGGGTATTGCTATAGAGGCAAACCAAAAACGAGATGATATAACGGATCTACTAAAACTCCATTATTCTGGCCATTTTTCCTGTCAAGCAAAGCATGCAGAAGGTTTGGCTGCAATAATACACGGTTATTTTGGATTGATAGTTGAAATAGAAGAGTTTGTGGGAGAATGGCTGGACCTTCCCGATGATAGTGTTTGTCGGTTAGGTGACTCTGAGCAAACGGGGTTATTGGGGACAACAGCCATTTTAGGAAGCAGAATCTGGAGTCGGCAAAATAAATTCAGAATTACTTTAGGTCCTATGGGAATTGATCAATACCAGCAGATGTTACCAGGAGGGGGGAACTTGAAAAGATTGATTTCAATTGTAAAAAATTACATAGGGATTGAGTTGGGCTGGGATATTCAACTTATTTTGAAAAAAAATGAAGTACCTAAAGCCTGTTTAGATAATAATTCGCAATTAGGTTGGACAACCTGGATAGGTGAAAGGACAAGTCAACTGGATGCTGATGATTTGATATTAAATCCAATTAAATAATAAAAGGCAAGAAAATGAGCGGAATAAATCGAGTTGCGTTATTTGGAAAGTTAAACAGTCTGGGATATAAAGCCATAGAAAGTGCGACTGTTTTTTGTAAAATGCGGGGTAACCCGCATGTGGAACTGGTGCATTGGTTAAATCAGATATTGCAACAGCAAGACTCTGATTTGCATCGTATTATCAGACATTTTGAACTGGAAGCACCCCGTGTTGCACAGGACTTGACAACCGCATTGGACAAACTTCCTCGTGGGGCAACATCAATATCTAACTTATCGCCTTATATAGAAGAAGCAGTCGAACGCGGATGGGTATACGGCACCCTTGCTTTTGGTGAAACGCAGGTGAGAACAGGCCATTTAGTGGTTGGTTTATTGGGTACTAAAGGGTTAGAACAAGTACTACTGAATATATCTAAAGAATTTGGGAAAATAAAGTTAGAACAATTACAAGACGCATTTGCCAGTATTGTATCCGGTTCACCCGAAGAACATTTATCTGCTACTGATGGTTTTAGTGCCGCAATGCCAGGTGAAGCCAGTGATGCAATTGCACCCGCACAAATGGGTAAACAGGAAGCGTTAAAACAATTTACTGTTGATTTAACGGAACAGGCGCGTAACGGTGAAATGGACCCTATTGTAGGTAGAGATGAAGAAATTCGCCAAATTGTCGATATCTTAATGCGTAGGCGACAAAACAACCCGATGTTAACAGGTGAAGCAGGTGTAGGAAAAACTGCCGTTGTGGAAGGCTTTGCACAAAAAATAGCCTCTGGAGATGTTCCGCCGCCATTACAAGATGTTTCTCTATTATCCTTAGACATTGGCTTATTGCAAGCGGGTGCGAGCATGAAAGGGGAATTTGAGAATCGATTAAGAAAGGTTATTGATGAAGTTCAGGCTTCAGAAAAACCAATAATTCTATTTATTGACGAAGCGCATACACTGGTGGGTGCAGGGGGTGCGGCAGGAACAGGTGATGCGGCAAATCTATTAAAGCCAGCGTTAGCCAGAGGTAAATTGAGAACGGTTGCAGCGACAACATGGGCAGAATATAAAAAACATATTGAAAAAGACCCTGCTTTAACCAGACGATTTCAGGTGGTACAGGTAGATGAGCCAGATGAAGAAAAAGCGATAAAAATGATGCGTAATATGGCAGCTGTGATGGAGAATCATCATAAAGTTCAATTGTTGGATGAAGCGATTGAATCGTCTGTAAAACTGTCTCATCGCTATATTCCCGCGCGTCAATTACCTGACAAATCAGTGAGTTTGCTAGATACTGCCTGTGCCCGAGTAGCAATAAGTCAGCATGCTATTCCTGCAGAAGTTGATGACCGAAAAAAACAGATCGATGCACTAAACACTGAATTGGGAATGATTGAAAAAGAAACTAATTTAGGTATAGATACCACAGCAAGGAAAGCGATAGTGGAAGAAAAGTTGGCAGATGAAAAAGTAGTTTTAGGCGAGTTAGAGTCCCGTTGGAAAACAGAGTTAGATTTAGTAACCCAAATACTCGATTTACGTAAAAAGTTAAGATCAGACCCGCCAGAAGGTGAAACTGCAGAATCTGTTGATGAAGTAGAGAATGTATCAACTGAGGAATTACTCAGTCAGTTAAAAGAATTACAAAATACGTTACATGAAAAGCAAGGTGAAGACCCTTTGATCCTACCAACAGTAGATGCACAAGCGGTGGCATCAGTGGTAGGTGATTGGACTGGAATTCCAGTAGGAAGAATGGTTAAAAATGAAATTGAAACGGTACTTCATCTAGCTGATGCATTAGGCCAGAGGATTATTGGTCAGCATCATGCCCTGGAGATGATTGCCAAACGCATCCAGACATCAAGAGCAGGACTAGATAATCCAAGTAAGCCTATAGGTGTGTTTATGCTTGCGGGTACCTCTGGTGTAGGTAAAACAGAAACTGCATTAGCTTTAGCTGAAACCTTGTATGGTGGAGAGCAAAATATAATTACCATTAATATGAGTGAGTTTCAGGAAGCGCATACTGTTTCCACATTGAAGGGTGCTCCTCCTGGATATGTTGGTTATGGCGAAGGAGGGGTGTTAACCGAAGCTGTAAGACGGAAGCCATACAGTGTGGTATTGCTTGATGAAATAGAAAAAGCGCATCCGGACGTACATGAAATATTTTTTCAGGTGTTTGATAAAGGCTGGATGGAAGATGGAGAAGGTCGAATTATTGACTTTAAAAACACATTAATCTTATTAACGACTAATGCCGGTACCGATTTGATTACCAATATGTGTAAAGACCCTGAGTTTATGCCAGATGCTGATGGACTTACAAAAGCATTACGTGCGCCATTACTGGAGATATTTCCAGCAGCCCTATTAGGTCGGTTGGTTGTTATTCCGTATTTTCCTTTAAGTGATGAAATGATTTCGGCTATTACTCGATTGCAACTGGGCAGAATAGAAAAACGGATACTAGAGAACCATAAAATTCCATTTACTTATGATGAAGATGTTGTGCAACTCATTGCTGAACGATGCACAGAGTTAGAGAGTGGTGGAAGAATGATAGATTCAATACTGACAAATACCATGCTGCCTAAAATCAGTGAAGAATTTTTACATAGAATGATAGAAGGTAAAGTGATTGAACGAGTGCATATAAATGTAGCTGATTCCGAGTTTGCTTATAGTTTTGATTAGAGTTTAAGGGGGTAAATAAAATTGAAGCTATTAGTTATGATTGTATTATATAGCTGAAAATAAGAGTGACAGAGATTTTTTATGTAAGAAAGTAGTTAAGGAAATAAAGTTAACTTGCTATTAATTGCTTGTTTTTTTTATGGTTTACTCTGAAGAATATCAAGAGGTATACATTAAATGGAAACAATCGTTTTTGATGGGACTAAAATTGGGTTAATTGTACGCGGTAAGACAGGCGTTAATCATGACCCTGACCTACTAGCTCAACATGCTGATGTCATTTTAGCAGATGGTTCGCCTATGGGATTTTTTGGTGAAGGAGATGGTGCTAGTGGTAGCGGAGGAAGTTTTGGTTTGGGCATGGACGGAGTGGTTTATGATAACAGTTTATTTCAGGTACATCGTCCGTATTATGTAGATTTAGATGAAGCAAAAAAATACAAAGTAAAGTCTACCGTTTTAATAATTACTGTGACCAAAGAAGAAGCACAATTATTTAAAAGTTTTTGGGTTAAAATGAAAACTAACCCAGGCGGCTTTAGTTTGGTTGGAGATAACTGTTCAACTAATGCATCTGATGCCTTCATAAGTGCAGGGATTTCTAAGAAAGGTATCCCAGGACTTGATACTCCAAATAATCTTTTTAAACAAATTATCACTGTTAGAAAGAAGTCAAAAAGTTATTCAGGGCATATTGGTTTTAAAAAGAAAGCAACTGGGAGCGGGTTTGATCTCGTAATAGACTAATGAAAATTTTTATGTATATTATTTTAGCGACTATCTCACTTACAGCAGGAGTAAATGCAATGTCTTTTTTTAATAATGATACGGAGCTAAACTGGGAATGGCCAGCAAATCGAGTAATTAAGTACAAAATAATTATTGATGTTTCTAATGTTGCAGCAGAAAAGAAATGGCTCAAATCGCCTTCTTTAGCTGCAGACCTTCCTGAACCCACTATTATGCAAGGGAAAGTGCTTTTGGGAGACCTTGCTAGTAAAATAGAACGTATCAGACTTATACTGCCTAAAGTTGAGTTAGGTGGAGTAACTAAAGGGTCAAAGATTGCTCTCGGGATGATTGATAGTGAAACTGTAGTTTGTATAACTGAAGTTCCTGCGAATACTCTTGATTCAGAATTAGCTGCATGGTTGATGAATTGGGAGTGTAATAAGACTACAGATGACAAAAAATGAACTTGAAGTAGCATTAATAGCACTACTGTAATAGCTAAAAATATTTGTTCTACATATATACTGCACGAGCTAGGGTGCGGGTTTCTAATTGTTGATTTTGTGTCGATAGCTGCGTAGGTCATTATAAAACTCTGCTTTTGTAATCGTGCGAGATATAGACTCAATATAACTTTAGTTTAAGAATAATTCACGATGAATTTTCAAAAATAAATTTAAGGGAAAACAATGGCATTAACACAAGAACACCGTTTCATAGCAATTTCTACACCTTTAGGTGATGACGAATTAGTCATTCGTCGTATGTCTGGTAGAGAAAGGATGAGCCAGTTATTCGAATATGACCTTGAGCTCTATAGCGAAGATCTGGAAATAGATTATGAGGCTATATTAGGCGGCAATGCCACAGTAAGAGTTGAATTGGAAAGCGGTGAAACCCGTTATTTTAATGGCTATATCAGTCGATTTTCTTTGGTTGGGCAGGAAGGTCGACATTGTACCTATCAAGCAATTTTGAAACCCTGGTTATGGTTTTTAACCAAAACGGCTGATTGTCGTATTTTTCAAGAAATGAAAGTGCCTGATATTGTAAAACAAGTGTTTCGTGATCATGGTATGACAGATTTTAAAGATCAACTGAGTGGTTCATATAGAACATGGGAATACTGTGTGCAGTATAGAGAATCAGATTGTAGTTTTGTCAGCCGATTAATGGAACAGGAAGGTATTTATTATTATTTTACGCATGAGAATGGTAAACATGAGTTGGTTTTAGCGGATGGTATAAGCTCTCATGAGACAACAGCTGGTTATGAAAATGTACCTTATTTACCTGCTGAAAATTCAGGCCGTAGAAAACAGGATCATATCAGTTCATGGAATATAAGCAAAGAAGTACAATCAGGGGCATATGCTTTAAATGATTTCGATTTTAAAGCGCCGAAAAAGGGTCTGAACTCAACGGCCAATGATCAAAAAAGCCATGATGGTGCGGTTTTTGAATATTACGATTTCCCCGGGGAATATTCTGAACATGAGCACGGAGATCAATATGCCAGAGTGAGAATTGATGAATTACATGCACAATATGAAATTGTCAGTGGTTCAGGCGATGTTCGAGGGCTGACAACGGGGGCATTATTTAATTTAACTGAGTATCTAAGGGAAGACCAAAACCGAGAATATCTTTTGCTTTCTGTTGAGTATGAAATCAGTTCGGGTGCTTTGGTAGGCGGTGACAGCGAGGGTGAGGAAACATTCAACTGTAATTTTTCCGCTATCGATTCGCAACAGCAATACAGGTCTCCCCGAGTCACGCCTAAGCCTAATGTGCAAGGCCTGCAAACGGCAATCGTAGTGGGTGCAACAGGTGAAGAAATTTATACAGATGAATATGGCAGAATTAAAGTTCATTTCCACTGGGATCGTCATGGAAAAGCAGATGATTCTGCATCATGCTGGATACGTGTTGCACAAATGTGGGCAGGTAAAAAATGGGGTAGTATGTACATTCCCCGGGTAGGGCAAGAAGTCATCGTTGATTTTATAGAAGGTGATCCAGACAGGCCTGTTGTAACCGGACGTTTATATAACGGGGATTGTATGCCTCCGTATGATTTACCGGCAAATAAGACCCGTTCAACGACAAAAACAAATTCCAGTAAAGGCGGACAAGGATTTAATGAGTTGCGCTTTGAAGATAAAAAAGGGGAAGAACAAATTTTTATTCATGGCGAAAAAAATAAAGATACCCGGATAAAAAAGGATGATTTCGAATGGATTGGTAATGAAAAGCATCTGATTGTAGAAAATGATGAATATGAACAGATAAAAGGCGATAAGCATTTAACTGTAGATAGTGATCAGAACGAAAAGATAAAAGGAACAGTATCAAGAGATATAAAAATGGATTTGCAAGAAAAAGTAGGGATGAAGATTGGGATGGAAGCCGGTACGGAAGTACATGTAAAAGCAGGTATGAAAGTTGTTGTAGAAGCAGGCACGCAAATTAGTTTAAAAGTAGGTGGTAATTTTATAGATATCAATCCGGCAGGCATATTTATAAAAGGTAACGTAGTAATGATAAACAGTGGCGGGTCAGCGGGTTCAGGCTCTGGCTGTTCCCCTGATGCAGCCGTATTACCTCAAGAGGCTGAGAAAGAAAAATCGGGTGAAGTGGCTAAAGCATCAGCCACTACTATAGAAAAAAGTCCTGTTTCTTTAGGTTCAACAACTGTAAAAGCGTATTCAAACCCACAGGCACAATCTTTGGCAAATGCAAGCAAAGATAGAACACCTTATTGCGCTAAATGTGAAGCTGCTAAACTGGCAGCTGCTGGAAAATAAAGAAGTTAACAATGACTATTTCTGTAGATAACAATATGTTTTACCAAACGCTTTTTAGTGATGAAGAATCAAATGTTTATGCGGTATTAGATGGAGCCTCGGTTCCTGATATTATTCAAAACCTGGCAAAGTATAAAGCAGAATCTATCTGCTTATACCGAGGCGAACTAGATCCAGAGTTAGCGCAGACAGCACCTTATTTAGTACATTTAACCGCAGATTCAGAACTGACGGATTGGGTATTAAGTGGTATTGGCCATCATTGGGGCATATTTGCAATTTCAAAAGCCAATATAAAAGACATGCGAAAGCATTTTCGTACTTTTTTGATGGTTTATAATCAAGATGATGAACCCGTTTATTTTCGTTATTATGATCCTCGGGTGTTGAGAAAGTTTTTGCCTGCATGTAATAAAGATGAGAAGCAGGATTTATTTGGACTTGTAGATAAATATTTTGTAGAGAATGAAGCAGGAAAAGAGCTATTGCTTTTGCAATAAAAAAAATGACTATTAACTTATCGCAGGGTACTCTCGGTTTTGACATTTGTAGCTTAACTTCACAAACCGTGTCATTCCGACCAACGGGAGGAATCTAAAGTCTAAGCACAACTTGAGCAACTTGATTTCTCCTGTTAGTCGAAATGACAACCCATTTAACCTAGATAAATCAGTTGATCGCTTAGAATGTGCTTAAGCTATTGAATAGTTAGTATAACTTAATTTATCAGCACTTACCTGTTGGGTGGGGGATGTTCGCTTCACGGTTTTGTGAAGAAATCTGGAC
>JAKIUK010000064.1 GCA_021647585.1 Methylococcaceae bacterium | reverse complement strand
CATGAGCATTTTCATCATTAGTTAACCTTAACAGTTTAAGTGCTACAGCAGGAATTACTTGTAACCTATCAACTTTATGCTTCAGTATTGAGTTTGCGGCCTGGTTTATGGCTGAAACATGGTTAACATTTTCGGTCATTATAAATACAAATATTGCTTAGATAGGGTTTAACCTAGAAAAATCAGTTGGATCACGGATTCTAGCACAACCCATTGATTCCACAGAACTTAACAGATAATTGCTCCTGCATGATCTGCATTCAGTACATCCTTGTACTTCAAAAAAATGCCCACCTAACCGACTGGGTGAGGCTAAGATTTTTTCAAAGCACTGTGAAACCTATGGATTGCCCTATAATCTCGCGCCCAACTGATCTTTCTAGGTTTAAGGGAAGTGGAAACAAATAATCATCCAATCTCACTGGCTTTTTCATCCCTGTTTAAATCATCTCAGTCGTCACGTAGAATATCCATGCTCCTGTTGAGAAAATTTAAACAGAAATAATAATTCTACATGATATTTTGATGATTATTTATTACCACCTCCCTAAGTTTAGCAGTAAATTTATTGCTTATAACTTACACTATAAATACTGAGACCTGGATAACATTTTCTTCCTTCAAATGCTAAAAACAATCTACTTTTATGAGTGAGTTTAATAGCTTAACAGTTAATCCTCTCTCTATTTTTAGTTAAAAACATAAATTATGCAAATCTGCTGAGAACAGATTGTTCATTCTGTTAACTGGAACACTATACAAAAAAGTTTGGCCACAAAAATCACTATAGGCAGGGTTAATAAGTAACAGCCTTTTCAATTTAAACACACAATAATCTCATATTTGAGCAATGCCTTATAGATAGAGAGTATTCAAACCGATGGCCACTTAGGAATGGAAATTCCTGTAAATAACTGTTGCCTATCTTCTAAATTGGCACAGGCAAAAGCCTGTCTGATTAAACTTTGAGTTAAGTGAGGAGCAAACATTTCAATAAACGGATACACATAAGGCTTAATGTACTTGCTATTTTTTATAGCAATCAGACTAGTACTAATACCAAACAAATGTTCAACATTCAAAGCACACAAATCATTATCCTGATCCGTACTAAATGCCATTTCAGCAATAATGCCAATACCTAAACCTAACCGAACATAGGTTTTAATGACATCAGCATCAACAGCTGTCAAAACTATATTTGGCCGTAAATGATATTTGTTAAAAATTTCATCCTGTCGGTACCGCCCTGTAAATCCTTGTACATAAGTAATTATCGGATATTGAACAATCTCTTCCAGCGCTATTGTTTTTTCCCCTGCCAAAGGGTGATCAGTCTTGATAATAACACTTCGACTCCATTGATAACACGGCATAGCAACCAGTGTCTCACGACTGGCTAAAACTTCTGTGGCAATAGCAATGTCCACATCACCTTGTTCCAGTAATGTAGCTACTTGCACAGGTGTACCTTGTTGAATATTTAAATTAATATCAGGATACTTTGATAAAAACTGTTCTACAAAAAAGGGTAAAACATATCGGGCTTGAGTATGCGTTGTTGCGATGACTATAGACTTTTGTTTATCAGTAAACTCTTCTGCGGTCCGTTTAATATCATCGACTGTATTTAATACTTCTTTTGCCAGCTCTAGCACTCTCTCCCCTGCCGGCGTTATAGAAATTATTTTTCGACCATTTCTTTTAAACAAAAAAACGCCAAGCTCCTGCTCTAATAACTTAATTTGTTTACTAATTCCCGATTGAGATGTACACAAAAAAGATGCAGCTCTGGAAAAATTGAGCTGCTGTTTATCAATTTCAAACAAATAGCGTAATTGTTGCAATTTCACTTCCAAGCCCTCTTATCTTTATTTGGAATAACAATATACTTTTAAATTTCTTTTAAATATATAGAACTTCCGTTATATTTGCATGCTTTTGTTTTTACAAACGGATTTATCGTGGAATTTATTCATATTGCTGCGGGCGCCCTGGTTGGATTGATTATTGGTCTGACTGGCGTTGGAGGCGGCTCTTTAATGACCCCCATTTTAGTTCTGGGGTTCGGCATTACACCTGCTATCGCTGTTGGCACAGACCTACTCTATGCAGCTTTAACTAAATGCAGTGGCGTTTATTTTCATCATAAAAATTGCACTGTGGATTGGAAAATAGTTCTATTGCTAGGAAGTGGCAGCGTACCCTGTTCTTTGATCACCATATCAATTCTGGAACATTTAAAACAATCAGGATTCAATTATGATGCCATTATCATTTCAACACTCAGTGTAATGTTGATTTTGACATCCTTTATTATTCTGATTAAAAATCACTTGCTGGCTTTTATCCATTCTAAACATGCGGATAGCTTGTTAGTTAACTTTATAAGAGACTTCAGACCACAAATCACTATCCTTTGTGGTTGCTTATTAGGTATTGTAGTTACCCTTTCTTCGGTAGGAGCAGGGGCAATTGGTTCTGCAATTCTATTCTTGCTCTATCCTCGCAAAACCTCCATCTCAATCGTTGGTACTGATATTGCTCATGCCGTACCCTTAACCGCAATTGCAGGTCTGGGGCATTTACATTTTGGAAGTGTTGATTTTAGTTTGCTGTTTGGGTTACTGGTCGGAGGCGTACCAGCAATATACCTAGGTAGTCTCATTGGAAAAAAGCTACCTGATAGAGTACTGCGCCCTTTAATTGCCCTACTCTTACTTGCAATGGGTATCAGACTCTTATTAACCCAGTTTTCAGTGCTGGACTGTATTAATACATCCTGGCACCAAACAATGCAGTACCTATCCGCACTATGGTTGAGCCTTCAGCAATAGCTGCTTTTAAATCGGCAGTCATGCCAAAAGAAAAGGTATCCAGTTCTGGCATATTCAATTGCTTAACTGCATGATATAGCTGGTTAAAAGGTTGTCTCTGGCTCTCATACTCCGTTTTAGGTTCTGGAATAGCCATAACCCCACGCAATTGAATATTGGGTAAACCACGCATTTCGCTAATAAGCTGGGGTAACTGTTCCAGCGTTACTCCGGCTTTTGATGCTTCACCACTAATATTAACCTGCAAACAAATATTTAATGCCGGTAAATTAGCCGGTCTTTGCTCACTCAATCGCTTGGCAATTTTTAATCGATCAACACTATGTACCCAATTGAAATATGTCGCAATGGCTTTAGTCTTATTGGATTGAATCGGACCTATAAAATGCCAAGTAATATTAAAAGCAGCCAATGCTTGCTGTTTTTTCAAAGCCTCCTGTAAATAGCTCTCAGCAAAATGTCTTTGTCCCATTTGATAGGCTCTTGCAATATCTATAGCAGGTTTGGTTTTACTGACCGCTAATAGCTGTACACTGTCATTACTTCGACCGGCAGCAACTTCTGCTTGCCGAATCTGAAGATTTACTTTTTCGAATCTTTGTTTTATGTCGTTCATGTGAATATATCTAAAAAGAATAATCTCTATTAAACATCAGCTCTTCAAAAAAGCAAAGAGTTGAACTATGGTTATTAAGAATATTCATTATATTGATTTAATCATGCTGGAGATTTTTTATGGACATTGCTGAATTATTAACGTTTTCAGTTAAAAATAAAGCTTCTGATTTACATCTTTCTTCGGGACTTCCTCCAATGATCAGAGTTGATGGCGATATTCGTAGAATTAACATACCTGCTTTAGACCATAAAGAAGTCCATGCACTGATTTATGACATAATGAATGATAAGCAACGTAAAGATTATGAAGAATTCCTGGAAACTGATTTTTCTTTTGAATTACCTGGCGTTGCCCGTTTTCGTGTTAATGCATTCAATCAGGAGCGTGGTGCAGCCGCAGTATTCAGAACGATTCCTTCTGAAGTACTGACTCTGGAAGATATAAAAGCACCTCGGTTTTTTGAAGAACTCTGTAAAGTACCCAGAGGTATGATATTAGTAACCGGACCCACGGGATCAGGTAAATCAACAACCCTGGCAGCAATGATAAACTTTATCAACACCAATGATTATGCACATATATTAACCGTAGAAGACCCCATCGAATTTGTGCATGAAAGCCAAAAATGTTTGATTAACCAAAGAGAGGTTCATCGAGACACCCAAAGTTTTAATGCCGCTTTACGCTCTGCATTACGTGAAGATCCCGATATCATTCTTGTCGGTGAAATGAGAGATTTAGAAACCATCCGACTGGCCCTAACGGCAGCGGAAACTGGGCACCTGGTTTTTGGAACTTTACATACTACCTCTGCCGCAAAAACAATTGACCGTATTATTGATGTCTTTCCCGCCGCTGAAAAAGACATGATAAGAGCGATGCTTTCAGAATCTTTACAAGCGGTAATATCCCAGTCATTACTCAAAAAAATTGGCGGAGGTCGAATTGCAGCACATGAAATTATGGTGGGCACACCCGCAATCCGTAATTTGATCAGAGAAGCAAAAGTTGCACAAATGTACTCAGCCATTCAAACAGGCCGTAAAGATGGAATGCAGACACTGGACCAAAACCTTAAGGAACAGGTAGACAAAGGTTATATTACTTCAAAAACAGCTATGGCTAAGGCGGTTAATAAAGACATGTTCCGCTAGAAATATAGTTCATCAATGTCACCATCATCAATCATAGACACAAATCTCTTACGCTTTTATCGTATGATTTTATACGTAGGTTCCTTACCTCTTTTGGTGTTGCGAGGGCTGGAGAGAAACCAGTCCTTACCCGGTTAGCATTTTTTTGAATAATAATATCGACAAGAAATGATTGTGAGATGGTTATCTGTAATAGCGTAAAATGTATTAGTTTCAACTTAATCTGACACTTCGACATGATTCGAAGAGAGTTCCTACAATATAGGTGTCGAATCCATAATCCTAGAAAAATCAGTTGGACATGAATTTTGTGGGAAATCTGGACGGAAAAGACAAATAATCACTCGCAGATAATGGCCATAGTCCTTATCAAGAGTGATTCTGCAGGATTTTCCGTCCAGATTTTTTACAAAACCATGGAGCGATTTTCCTCCCCACCAAATGGGTGAGTGTGAATAGACCTGATTAGACACGATACTCAAGAACTTGCATGGAATTTAGCACCCAACTGATTTTTCTAGGATAATCAAAACAAAAGAGGTAACTCTCAATGCTACATAAACAAATTAAGTAAACTCATAACGACTATGCTTACATAGTTTTGCTGAAACGCCTTTGTTCCCTTTATAATTTTTATACTGTTATTTTCTGGTGCACCGGTTGTTTTTTCTAGGTTCTCCCAGCATCTCCCACAAGTTAATGCTTCAACCTAGAAAGATCAGTTGGGCGCGGAATTATAGTGCAAGATATTGGTTTTACAGTGCTTTAAAAAAATCTGAGCTTCACCCATTAGGTTAAGCGGGCATTTTTTTGAGGTGCTGTGGAATCAAGAGCTTGTGCTAGAATCTGTGATCCAACTGATTTTTCTAGGTTCAAGAGCATTAACTTGTCCACATTCAGGGCATTGTTTACCATTCTTCAATTTCATCTCCTGCAGTGTGCCACGTTCAGATAGCAAGTACACCACCGGCTAAATTTATTCCAGGTTTCCGAGCAAAAAATGTGACTTTTTGGCAGTCATAAAGATGTTAGCGCTTTTTTGTGGATTCATGTATCGACCTTGGCGTTAATTCGATGAAAAGTTCTGAACTAACATTAAACAGGCCCGGATTGTTATTTATTGCTTCCTTCGAATATTTATCCATC
Source organism: Methylococcaceae bacterium (assembly GCA_021647585.1). GTDB lineage: Bacteria > Pseudomonadota > Gammaproteobacteria > Methylococcales > Methylomonadaceae > QPIN01. The sequence goes on along the minus strand of JAKIUK010000064.1, from coordinate 17,678 downwards.
TTTAAAACAAGCTTTACATAATCAACCTTTTCGTCTTTCACCCACTCCAAACTACTTAACACACCTCTCTGTGAAACTTTGAATATGTTTGTTTCTGGGTTTTCATCATATGTTGATACTGCTACATAATACTGATTTTGACAGACCCCATGTGTTTCAACAAAGCAATCATTTTCAAAAATTGGCACTTCGTATAAGCGTACAATCAAATCTATTTCATGCTCTGCTCTTATTTCATTTGCCTCAATAACTTTGCCTAATGCGAGGATTTTACTGAAGTTGATATCATTTGTTTTATTTACAGGTGAACTTGCACATGCAGTTAAAAATATGGATAAGAATACAAATAGAGTTGGTAGTAGATTTCTTGAAAACATAATTAATTCACAGATAAATGGATATGATCACCATGACCTGACATAGCATGCGTTTTTCCAAGTTTTTTTTGAAGTAAGGTCCAAAGTTTTCTCTTCGATGTTGGTATTTTTCAAATTTGTCTTGAATAGCATCTGCTATAGCCTTCACCGCTGGATCTTTGTTGTAGTAAACAGAAAAGCTTCATGTCATTGATTCTTGAAATATCAACAGCCTTTCCTTTTCCCTGAACATACCTACTAGGTGATTTGTGTTGGTCATTAGCAGATGAAATATATAACTTACTTAGTACTTTACTAGTAGCTATGTTTGTTTTTACAATCAACTTCAAAGCATCAACAACTCTTGGGTCAACACTTTTATTAACTAATGAAGAGAACTCAATAGTTACTCCGTTTATATTGCTTGGTATGTCTGACATATTTTCTCCTTGTTATTTGCGCTGATGAGGCTGTAGAAAAATCCAAAAACAAAGATTCAACCTAGAAAAATCAGTTGAGCGCGGAATTATAGTGCAAGATATTGGTTTCACAGTGCTTTAAAAAAATCTGAGCTTCACCCATAGGTTAAGCGGGTATTTTTTTGAAGTGCTGAGGAATCAAGAGCTTGTGCTAGAATCCGTGATCCAACTGATTTTTCTAGGTTCAATCTAACCTTGCGATCATTTTTTTAATTTTCAACATTATGCCCACTTTTAAGACTAACATCTACTATTTCCTGTTTTGGTTGGCCAGTACATAGGCTACTAGTGCCATTTTTGCGGCTTTATGCAAAAAAGGTGACAATGGCCGGAGATCAAATGCAGGCGTTTGTTAGTTAACAGCATTGATTAGGGTATCATAGCTTGGTAACTCACTGTATTGATCCAGCATTGCTTCGTAAAAAGCTTTTAAATCTGCAGCAGCCAAATCATAACTAACTAGAACTTGCTCAAGTTCCGCTGCATTTTCAACATCATCACTTTCTAATTGTTTGTCTAGCAATCTTATTTCAGCTTCTACACTCTGGATTGCTACCATGATTGTCTGAGGTTGTAATTTCATGATTATAGTCCTCTTGCATTTTCCCATTGTCTAGCGATAGCACTTCGAACTAGATTATCTAGTTGAGTTATCAAATACTCTTTTCTTATTGGTTTTGACGGCATGGTCGTATGATGCACTGCTTTAAGTCTTTTGCTCCAACCATCATCTCGAATTTTCAAATCTGGTGGAATGGGTGTGCCCTCCGGGATTAAAAAATCGCCATCCGCCCTTTTGGCATGCCCGAACGATCAAATGTCGATGTACCTCCTGTATCGGGCTTATAGCTGCCGCTTTTATCAGCAACAATATCAGGAGGTCTGCGACCATTATAACTCCAGGTAGGATGTAAAATTGGCGCAATCTCTTCTTAATTTGCAAGATCCTCATCTGGCCTAAGATAAGAACTTACATCAACAGAATAGTTATCGAAAAATATTGCTCTGTATAAATCAAGACTTGTTTTTTCATAGTTAAAGTTCATATTTCAACTCCTTTTTTTGAATATGTATACTTTTCAGTAATTTATCACATAAACCCGCACAACATACATGCTAGGCAGTTTATTTGTCAATGGATAATCTCTGATACCAGTAAATCTATACGGGATAACATTTAACCAACTCAGCTATCGAAAAACCTCCTTTAACTAAATTCTTTGAATGGTTCTTTTTAGCTGTATTGAACCCGTCAACATTCGATACTTAAATGTCCGTTTAACTAAAAACTACAAATGAATGTGTCCAATCAAGTCCTTGTCACTACAAATCAACAAATCCGTGTAGCAGGAAAAACACATCTAAATCGGCTTCCTTTTCCCAGTTTACTGGTTATTTCCAGTCTTGCATCATGCCTCATAATCACATGTTTGACTATAGCTAATCCAAGACCGGTACCACTTAGTTTTTTACTTCTTTTGACTTCAACTCGGTAAAAACGCTCTGTCACTCTCGGTATATCTGCGGCTGCAATTCCTTCCCCCTGGTCAATAACATCAAAAATCACACCGTCAGCATTTCTTTTCCAAACCACTTTAACCGGGGAATCATCTGCTGAATACTTGAATGCATTTATTAATAAATTGGTAAAAGCACTACATAAATCCTGCTCTTCGCCAACAATCTTACACTCTGATTCTAGCTTTAGTTCTATGCACTGGTTGTTTTTTTTTATAATTTCACTTTCTGAACAAATTTTTCTGATTAACTGAGCTACATCCACACATTTTTTTTTCCTTTTTTGTGTTTCCAGACGAGCGAGTAATAATAAATCATCAACCAGATATTCCATACGCTCAGTTTGCGCATTCATGTGTTCCAATGAATGGGTTAATAATGCAGACTGATGATCATCCATATCCTGTAAAGTCTCTAGATAACCTTTTAAAACCGTCAAGGGCGTTCTGAGTTCATGCGATACGTTATCCACAAAGTTCTTACGCATCGCTTCCATATTTTTTTGCTGAGTGACATCATGGGCAATAACTAAGTGTTGTCCCGCTGCATAGCCAACAATCCTATATTGCAAAATAATTTTGTCATCAATAGGTGATGGCATAGTCAGCGTTTTTTTATCATCCCGGCTTTGCAGGAATTCAGAAAACTCAGGTGCTCGGATAAGGTTGTCTATTCGTTGTCCTTTATCTGATTTTTTAATACCTATAACAATTTTAGCTAGTTTATTAGACCACTCAATTTCATCATGATCTCCTAATACAATGGCTGCATCAGGCAAAACATCGGTGGATTTACGAAACTGCTCAATAATTTTCCCTAACTTCTTTTTGCGACTTTTCTCCTTTTTTTTAATTTGGTAAAAATGATAATAAATATCCCCCCAAAGACCAGAGCGCGCTGGAACTTTACCACCTGCTCCACGGCTTAACCAGCGTTCCAGCTGTGAGAGTAAAACAGCTTGTCGGAGCAAAACAAAAGCTAAAATCAGCACAACCATGTGCATGAAATATCCGATGAAATAACTTAACACTGCAGCGATAATGACAAATAACACCATATAAGTCAGTTCTCTGCGCAAAAACCACAAGACCGTCATTAGTCGATCACTGAAAAACGATAACCAAATCCCCTGACTGTCTGGATCAGCTCATCTTTTCCATACGCCTTAAGAATTTTTCGCAAACGCCGGATATGCACATCAACCGTCCGTTCTTCAATATATGCACTACGCCCCCACACCTGATCCAGCAACTGTGTTCTGCTATAGACATTATCTTGATGGGTCATAAAAAAATACATTAGTTTAAACTCTGTTGGGCTCACATCCAAAGACTTTCCCGCTATAGTCAATCTATGTTTCCCTATATCGAGAGTAATATCGCTAACATTCAGCAATTCATCTTCAAGTTTTTTGCCACTACGTCGAAGCACCGCTTTTATCCTGGCAACTAACTCTTTAGGGGAAAAAGGTTTGGTCATATAATCATCAGCGCCAATCTCTAGACCTCTGACCTTATCTTCCTCTTCTCCTCTTGCGGTCAGCAAAATAATCGGCAATTCTTTAAATAAATCATCCTGTTTCAAGCGTCTAGCCAGTTCAACACCACTAATGCCTGGTAACATCCAGTCCAGCAAAATCAGATCTGGCATGGCATTATCTGCCAGGGAAAGTTGTGCCGCTTCTGCTGTAGGAACATCAATAACATTGATTCCTGATTGTTCCAATACCATCACTAACATATCTCGAATGGCATCTTCATCTTCTACAACGAGTATATTTAACTGTGTCATTGCTGGATTTTATTTTCTAGTTCATCCTGACTCAGATGTCTGACATCATCGCCTTTAACGATATAAACAACATGCTCACAAATATTACAGGCATGATCCCCAATTCTTTCTAAAGCTCGCGCCGTCCACAAAATATCAATGGCTCTGGTAATATTGCGCGGATCTTCCATCATCTGGGTAATTAACTGTCTAATAATACTGGTATATTCCCGGTCTACTTTTTCATCCTTTCCGGTAATCTCAGTAATACCATCAATACTCATTCGAGCAAAGGCATCCAAACTGCCGCGTAGCATCTCTTTCACCATATCGACCAAATGATTTATTTCATGGTACTGATCATGGTAATAATCAGTTGCATCCAGACGAATAGCCATTTTTGCAATTCTTCCTGCTTCATCACCTATCCGTTCCAGTTCTGTAATAGCTTTAATAATGGAAATTAACATACGTAAATCTACTGCGGCTGGCTGCCGTTTAGCTATCACTTGAATACAATCATGATCTATTTCCATTTCCAGAGAATTAACCATTTCATCCTGCTGTAATACTTTTTCCGCCAAATCCTGGTCGCAGCTCATAAAAGCCTTAACAGCATTTTCCATCTGCTGTTCAACCAGGCCGCCCATAGTTAACACTTTGTGCCTAATATCTTCCATTTCTTCATCGAATAAATGAGAAATGTGTTGTCCACTTGCTCTATTTTTCATACTTTTCTCCTTTTAAACTAAAAACACCCTCGCTTAAGGAACGGCTGCATGAATGCAGGAAGTAAGGCAACGCATGGAACGATTGCCGAGAGGGTTGGGGGGGGGAGGGAGGGAGGAAATAAAATCATCAACCGTATCTTCCGGTAATATAGTCTTCAGTTTGTTTTTTTTCTGGTTTGGTAAACAATGCATTGGTTGCACCAAATTCAATCAACTCCCCCATATACATAAATGCAGTAAAATCTGAAACACGCGCTGCCTGTTGCATGTTATGGGTAACGATAACGATGGTGTATTTCTCTTTCAACTCATTGATCAATTCTTCAATTTTTAAAGTTGAAATAGGATCCAGTGCTGAAGCAGGTTCATCAAGTAACATGACTTCCGGTTCAATCGCAATAGCCCGGGCAATGACCAGTCGTTGTTGCTGTCCACCAGACATTCCCAGGGCGTTATCATTTAAACGATCTTTTACTTCATCCCAAAGAGCGGCTCCACGCAATGATTGTTCTACTGTTTCGTCCAACACCCTACGATCATTTACCCCTTGAATGCGTAAACCGTAAGCAACGTTTTCATAAATAGTCTTAGGAAATGGGTTTGGTTTCTGAAATACCATACCAACTCGTCTGCGCAGGTCAGCTACATTAACGGCTTTATCATAGATATTTTCACCATTCAGCAAGATTTTTCCTTCAATTTTTGCACTGTCAACCAGGTCATTCATTCTATTGATACTTCTCAATAATGTTGATTTACCACAGCCACTAGGTCCAATATATGCAGTTACCTTTTTCTTGGGAATTTCCATATTGATGTTAAATAATGCCTGTTTTTCTCCATAAAACATATTTAAATTTTCCACCTCAATACAGGTATCTGTTACTTCATCACTCTTTATTACTGCTTTTGCAATGGAAGCCATATCTATTGCATGTGTTCTTTGTTCTGTCATTCTGTAAGTTCCTGCGTGTATATGCTATCTTGTGAACTGTTTTTATCGAACTATTTTTACAGCCCTTCTAATGCTCGAAATTTTTCACGTAAATTATTTCTAATCCCGATAGCAAATAAGTTCAAACCAATAATCACCATAACCAATAATAATGATGTTGCGTAAACCAGGGGTCTTGCCGCTTCTACATTAGGACTCTGGAAACCCACATCATAAATATGAAAACCCAGGTGCATGAACTTTCTATCTAAATGTAAAAAGGGGAAATTACCATCCACTGGCAGTGTCGGTGCCAATTTCACAACCCCAACCAACATTAACGGAGCCACTTCACCTGCTGCTCTGGCCACCGCTAATATTAAGCCTGTCATCATTGCAGGACTGGCCATGGGTAATACTGTACGCCATAAAGTTTCTACTTTTGTTGCGCCTAATGCCAGACTGCCTTCCCGAATTGACTTTGGAATTCTGGACAGACCTTCTTCTGTTGACACAATCACTACAGGCAATGTTAACAGTGCCAGGGTAAGCGATGCCCATAATAACCCGGGCGTTCCAAACACAGGTGCCGGCGCTGCTTCGGGGAAAAACAATGCATCTATATTGCCCCCCAGAATATAGACAAAAAAGCCTAGACCAAACACGCCATAAACAATAGAAGGGACACCTGCCAGGTTGTTAACTGCAATACGGATTAGACGTGTTGTGAACCCCTGTTTGGCATATTCTCGCAAATAAACAGCTGCAATCACTCCAAAAGGTGTCACTATCACCGCCATTAACATGACCATCATCACCGTACCAAAGATAGCGGGGAATATGCCCCCTTCGGTATTCGCTTCTCTGGGATCTTCAGTGACAAACTCTACAAATTTTTCAACATAATGAACCGTTTTTTGCAAAACATTCATGCTATTAGGACGTATCATTCGTACGACCTTTTCTAAAGGTATTTCCAGTTCTGTATCCCCTGATTCTTTCGCTACCAGACTGTCTCTTCTGAGTGTTTTATACAATTTTTCTAACTGTAGCTGATAATTCTGATATTTCTCATCCAGACCCCTTTTTTCTTCCTCCTGTTGCTGCCGTGTTTTAGCATTCCATTTACCTTTTAACTCCAGGCTTTTTTGTTGCAGTCGCAGTCGTTCCAGACGATAATTAATTGATCCAATTTCTTTTTTCTGTAAATATTCAATTTTTTCATGTATTTCCAAAGCTTGCTCAATTCTTTCCTGAACAAGCGGCCATGCCTTTTCACCGGTTGCAATCACTTTACCACTGTCCTTTAACGCAACCAGTCGACCATAAAAATTACCCCATTCACGTCTCTCAATGGTTATCATTTCAGGCGGACGGCTTTGTGCCAGAATATCCTGTTGTTGTATCCAGCGAAAATCCATTCCCGTTACATCTCTATTCCCTGTTTTTATCAGATATTGCACTAAATAGTCAGCACCTTGTTTTAGTTTATATCCAGATTCTTTAGCCATCTTTGCAGACGTAACACTGCTATCAACCAGTTCGCCAACGACAAGTTGCTTAGTTTTCCCATCAGAATAAACATATTCAATCACATCACCTGGCCAGAAATGCCCTAAACCACGCACTGCAACCAATAACAGCAACCCAACAACTAAAATAATACTGGTACTCACTGCTGCTGCATTTAGCCAAACCCAGGGCGAACCACTTTTAAACCATTCTTTAATCATCCTGAAAACCTCAGTTGAGCACGGATTTTGTGGAAAATCTTGGCGTGGGGAAAAAAATTGCTCCTGCATTTTTTACATTCAAAACTTCCTTGTGTTTCAAATACAAAGAATAGTTCGACGACAATGGCCTTAGTCCTTGTCTAGAGCTATTCTGTAGGATTTCGCGTCCAGATTTATTCACAAAACCGTGCAGCAAAAATGTAGTATTAATTAAATTTTTTATGTAAAACATGTGCATTGTTATTATTCCGATAAGTCATTCAGACCAAGCGTTCAATTGAGGCTTTCAGGATTATAATGAACTGTATTTTTCTCTCAAGTTCTGACGAATAAGTTCGGCCAGCGTGTTAAAAACAAATGTAAATAGGAACAACACCAAAGCAGCTAGAAACAACACCCGATAATGCGTACTATCAACTTCTGCCTCTGGCATTTCTACCGCAATATTGGCCGATAACGTTCGCATACCCTGAAATATACTCAAATCCATCACCGGTGTATTCCCTGTAGCCATCAAGACAATCATGGTCTCACCTACCGCTCTGCCAAAACCAATCATAACCGCTGAAAAAATACCCGGACTTGCTGTTAGCAGCACCACTCGCGTCATCGTTTGCCAAGGCGTTGCGCCTAAAGCCAGAGACCCTACCGTCAAGTTTTTTGGCACACTAAAAATAGCATCCTCAGTGATTGAGAAAATAGTAGGAATGACTGCAAACCCCATAGCCAGGCCGACTACCAGAGCGTTACGCTGGTCATAACCTATACCAAATGATTCATTCATCCATACTCGCATATCTCCATTAAAAAACTGCGTTTCAATGGCTGGACTTATTGCAAATGCAAACCAGGCAGAAATAATAATGACCGGGATAAGTATGGCTGCATCCCATCCGTTAGCGACTCTATGTCTGATAGACGCTGGTAGATGTTGCCAGCAAAAGGCAAAAACCATAACACCTAGCGGTACAATCATAAATAATGAAAAGATGCCCAGCAGATTTTTTTCAACAAAAGGTGCTAGCCATAACCCAGCCAAAAAACCCAAAATCACGGTTGGTAATGCTTCCATTAATTCAATGGTTGGTTTGACGTAACTACGCATGGCAGGCGCCATAAAATAGGCAGTATAAATCGCACCCATAATAGCGAGTGGCATAGCAACCATCATGGCATAAAATGCGGCTTTTAATGTGCCAAACACTAAAGGCGTCAAACTCATTTTTGGTTCAAAGTCATTACTGGCTGATGAAGACTGCCAAATATAATCAGGCTTGGGATAACTTTCGTACCAGACTTTCTGCCAGATAGACTTCAATGAAACATCAGGGTGTTCATTGTGAACTCGCCAAAACTGGATTCTATAATCTTTAGACAAAAGGAGAAATGCATTGGCCCTGGGAGATTGAGTTAAAGTAACAGGTTTGGATTGAGTTACATTTTCCTTAATAATCTCTCTTTCAGCCGTTGAATGATAAATCCCCACTGTTCCTTCTGCATCTACGACCATAAAACCTTTTCTGCGTTGTTCTGCATTAATAGCAATGATTTCTACATCAGATACTTTAAATGCTCTCAAGCTTTTCATCACCTGTTGATTTTTTTCATCTCTGATAATAGTCCATTGCGTTACCAGGCCACTGCTGTCTCCTACTAACAATGAAATTTCTCCATTCAAAAATACCAAACTAGTAATTTTTTTACCTTTTTCAAGCAGGTTTAAATGTTGCAATAACACAGGAGATGATTTATTAGAAATATTGTAAACGCTTAAATTTCCATCTTTAGAAGCCAAATACATTAAACGCTGTTCTTTATCGACCAACAAATATTCAACATCCATCGCTATAGAATTTATTACCGCCTCACTATGCTGTGGCGTTGAATCATCACCAAACAAGGATTCTTCTTTTGCATAATGACTTAATACCAATTGATTGGCCGCTGTTTTTGCTATCACCGTAGTCATATCCTCGTCGACTCTTATAGCAATTCTTTGCAATGCATTTCCTTGATTATCTATAACTAATGGCTCTCTGCCTAAAGGATATTCAATTTCCGGTATAATCAGACGAATATCATTTGGATAGGTCACCTTGTAGTTATGTTTGGCAATAACCACGCGACCATCAGATAATCCATAAGCCACAATCCCTTTAGTCGGATCACCCTGAGAAAAACTTGTAATTTCTATATTTTCAGGAATGGCAAGTGCTTCTTGATAAATGATTTTTCCTGTTGCTACTGCAAAAAATACAGCTTTACCCTGGTTAGTAAACCTAACTGCAATTTCATTCTGCTCTTCCATTGCCAACAATAAAGTTTCACCTGAAGTCGCTGCTGGCACATTATATTGGGAAACAGACTCTGCTTTTGCTGATTCAAATAGTGGAAAAACCACATAAAGCAGATAAAAGAAAATCAGTACAATTGCCACAATCACGCTAAGACCGCCGAAAACAACGCCTTTACCTGCCAGATTATCTTTAATCAGCCGCCAACGTTGGTATCGGCTTAATCCACCTTGTTGTATTAATAAAGGCTTTTGTTCAGTATTATTTATTTCAGTCATAAGGCCAGTTTAAAAAAAAAATATGACAGCTTTATGACAACGCCTCATAAACCCAGAAACCCGTGTTTCTTTAAAAAAAAACCGGAAGTCACATCTGTAACTTCCGGTTCTTGTTTAACAACAAAATAATATTGAATATTGAGAGGAAAAGCTAAAATTATTTTGCTACATCCTTGTCGTACATCCCTGCACAGCATTCATTAAAGAACATCATCCATTAAACTATTGAATTGACTGCAACGATTTTGCTAATACTTTTTCAGGCAAAGGTATATATCCATCTTTAATAACCACTTTCTGACCCGTCTGAGACAGAACCATTTTGATAAACTCTTGCTCTAAGGGAGCTAGCGGCTTATTAGGCTGTTTGTTAACATAAATATACAAGAAACGGGCTAATGGGTATTTACCTGAAACCGCATTATCTGGTGTCGCTTCAATAAAAGGCTGTCCAGGCTTTTTAGCTAAGGGTACCGCTTTAACACCTGAAGTTTTGTAACCAATACCCGAATAACCGATGCCATTTAATGAAGAAGTCACCGACTGCACCACTGATGCAGAACCGGGCTGTTCATTGACATTACTTTTATAATCACCCTTACACAATGCTTTTTTCTTAAAATATCCATAAGTGCCTGAAACCGAATTGCGTCCATATAATTGAATAGATTTACCAGCCCATGAACCCGTTAAACCAGCATCACCCCAGGTTTTAATATCTGTCTCATGACCACATTTACGGGTTGAAGACATAATTGCATCAACCTGTGGAATCGTTAACCCCTGAATGGGATTCTCTTTGTTTACATACACGGCTAAAGCATCAATTGCGACTGGAATTGCAGTAGGTTTATAGCCGTATTTCTTTTCAAATGCATCTCGCTCTTTGTCCTTCATCTTACGACTCATAGGCCCAAGGTTTGAAGTGGCCTCAGTTAATGCAGGAGGAGCAGTAGAAGATCCCGCCGCCTGAATTTGAATATTGACATTAGGGTAATTCCGTTTAAACTCTTCCGCCCAAAGCGTCATCAAGTTAGCCAAGGTATCAGAACCTACACTCGACAGGTTACCTGAAACACCGCTCGCCTTTTGATATTCAGGAACCCCTGCATCAACGGTTTGCACAGCAACTGCTGCACCACTCAATAAAGATGCTGTAGCAAGACTTGCTGCAGCAATTACTGATTTTATTTTCATATTTTTCTTCTCACTTTGTTTTAACATGCTGTCATTATGATATGGAAAAATGACAATATTATGAACAATATATGACAGTTTAATGACAAAATATGCTTATCACTTGTTTCTGATAATTTTGCTGTAGTACTAACAAGCCTTTTTTTACACTTCTGAATTGTTCCAAAAATGGTCGAATGAGCTCTCCTATTATAGAAGAGTAAGTTTTTTTTCTTAATGGCATAGCTGCAGTGGTGCGAACGAGAGAAATGGCTGGATAGTTAAATTTATTATAGTACAGCATCAAAAACTATTGATGCAGATCCCTTTTGCCAAGCTATTTGCTATATTTTCAATCTCAATACTTAAATACAAAAGATCAATAACACACTTTTAGTTGTAAATCAATAGCATACAATAAATAATATAGAACATACTGACTTCAGTTACAAAACTATTGAACCTTTTTAGTCACAACAGGAATAGACAAATCGTACGCCAAACGATTCTCATTTGAGTTTTCAGTATTTAAGTACGTTTTTTCCTTGGGGGGGATAATATGAGCAGCCGCATCACTGATAGTCTGCACTTTGTAGTAGGCCTGATCTTCATAAGTTTAACTTCATTTACCAACGCTTCATCCACGCATTTGGTACATGACACCATTTCCAACTTTGTACATGCTAGTTCTAATAGTGAGTCTGGGCATTTTTCTATAGAGCTGCAACAGGTAGAACGAAATGTAAAAAAGCCAGAGGATTTGGATCAGAATATAAGCAAAAACAAAAGTTCTATCACCAAAGGTGAGGATGAATGGTGGAAAAAAGTTCAACACAATCTGGTTATAGCAGAATACCAACCCGGTACTAATGGACAAGGTTTACAGGCACCCAACCGTGCTCATAACCTACGCACTTACTTCGATTCTACTGGAATCCGTCTCCATGACCGTACTGCAGCAGGATCTCCTGTATTGACTGCTTTATCCCTCAGTAAAATAGGACGTGGTGAAAAACTGGAAAATGTTCCTGACGGATCAGTCAGCCGAGCTGGAACACGGGTTGAAATCCGTCGACCGGGTATTATTGAATGGTATGAAAACTCGGCCCGGGGATTGGAACAGGGCTTTACTGTTACAGAAAAAACATCGGGGCAAGGTGTACTGGTACTTGAATTAACCGTTAAACAGGCAAAAGCAACTTTGCGTGGACAATCCATCGAACTGTTAACCGATGCGGGCCGACGCTTAGATTACGGAAAACTTTTTGTTGAGGATGCGCAGGGTAACAAACTGTCTACCCACTTGGAAGTATCTACACCTCATCTCATTCGACTGGTAATGAATGACTCTCAGGCCATATACCCACTGATTATTGATCCTCTAATTACCGGGATGTCAGACACAATTCTTGAATCAAATCAAGCAGACCCAGCAGGATTTAAACCCGCTGTTTTCGGTAGCAACGTTGCCAGTGCTGGCGATGTTAACGGTGATGGTTTTGATGACATCATCGTTGGCGCTCCAGGTTGGGATGGTGGTAACCCACATGAAGGTGCAGCCTTTATTTTTCTTGGCAGCGCGTTGGGTATAGTGGGTAACAGTCCTAGTAATGCTCATGCACGTATCGAATCAAATCAGTTTGGCGCACAATTAGGAACACTGCCAGCGACTGTTGTAGGTGATGTGAATGGCGATGGTTACGATGACATTGTTGTCGGTGCACATAATTATAACGATGTATTGCCGGGTACCACATTGGCAGTAGATGGTGCAGCATTCGTTTTTCATGGCGGACCATTGGGTATTACCGGAACCGATCCAACTACGGCCAATGCCCATATCCACTCGAATGAACTGGGTTCTGACCTGGGTCTATATGTTTCTGGGGCGGGTGATGTTAACGGTGACGGCTTTGCCGATATTATTGTTGGTGTTCCTAATCACGGCACCCTGTTTCCCTCTGGTATTCCTATCAATGACCGTTCCGGAAACTATGGCGCCGCGTTGGTATTCCATGGTAGTTTGAACGGCATTAGAGGAACCGGCTTTAATGATGCCGATGCGGTTATTTTGCCTTATATCGACACCGGTGCGCCTCTGCCAGAACCATTGGGACAGATTGGTAGTGTATCCGCACTTGGCGATATTAATGCTGATGGTTTTTACGATATTATACTGGGCGGTAATGAAATCAGACTGTTTCTTGGTAGTGCCAGCGGTATTCTTGCCTCCGATATAACAATGGCACAGCAAACTATTCTGGCCGACCCGGTACTGGCTATTTCTCAAAGTATAAGTGGTTCCGGTGCCGGTTTTCTGGCTGAAGGTGTAGGCGATATCAATGGTGACAACATTCCTGATGCCATTGCCAGTATCCCGTTTCGCCCGCTGCTTCCAAATTTTGGTCCTACTTCTGAAGGGGCTGTCTATGTGTTTCTGGGGACGACTACTGGTTTGGCAGCCAGTAGCGGTACGGTCAGCAGTGCCCATGCCACATTCTTCGGTAATCAGGTGGCAGAAAATTTAGGTTTGAATATCGCCGGTGTGGGTGATGTCAATGGTGATACCTTTAATGATATAGCATTCAGCGCCCGTACCTTCCCCGGTAGTTTAAATGCTGAGGGGGTAGCCTATATTTTACATGGTGGTTTAAGCGGGCTTAACGGAACTACCTTGGCAGATGCAGATGTAAGACTGGAATCCGGGCAGTCAGGTGCTGCGACTGTGGCAAATGGTACTGCTGTTGCAGTAGCCGGCACAGGAGATATCAATGGTGATGGCTTTAATGATGTCATCGTGGGGTTTCCTTACTATGATGCCGGCCAGGAAAATGAAGGTGCTGCATTGATCTATCATGGTGAACCATCGCCAATTACCCCCAACCTGCCACCTATTGCCATAGCCGGTGATGATCAGGCATTGATTGATGTCGATAGCAGTGGTGCGGCTACAGTAACACTTGATGGCAGTCTGTCCGTTGATCCTGATGGCGTGATAGTCCGTTATCAGTGGCGTGAAGGGGAAACTGTATTGGGAACCTCCCCGGTATTAACAACCGCATTATCGGTTAACGCAATTCATAAGCTGGTATTGATAGTCACTGATGATGCAGGGATTAGTCGCGGTGATCCTGTAACTGTCCAAGTCAACTCGGTCAACACCACCTTGACAGGTTTTGATGATTTCAGTTCTGGCGGCTTTGCTGGAGGGATTCGTTGGTCTGGCAGCTGGATAATCAGCGGTAATATTTCCTTGGCAGCTGAAAATCTTCCCTTTCCCGCACCGACTGCTCCCCAAGCGCTTATTGGCGCAGGTGCTACCATGAGCCGCTCGACCACCTTGCCGGTTGGTACCACAGGTATGAAGTTGAAGTACCATGCCAAGGCCAGTCAGTTTAGCCCTGCTGACCAGGTGACTGTGCAAGTCAGCCGTGATGGCGGGCCATTTACCACCATCACGGCCTTTACAGCCGCAGACAGTGACGATAATTATCGCTATTATGACGGTACAGTAGGCAGTCTTTCCTGGTACCCAACCACTGCTACCAACCTGAGCATCAGATATGTATCGACTGCGGCAACTGGCCAGTTGTTTATTGATAACATTGAAGTCCAGGCAATACAAGTACCGGCAGGCACTCCAATACCACCAGCTGGTGTATTACCTATTGCTCATGCAGGCAATGATATTATAGTGACTGATAGCGATAATAATGGTTTGGAATCAGTTGTACTGGATGGATCATTATCAACTGATACGGATGGCAGTATTGTATCTTTTGAGTGGTTTCATGAAACACCTTTAAATGGACCTCAATTACTGGGTACAGGTGCTAATTTGCTTTCCTCATTTGATGTTGGAAACCATACCATAAGATTGATTGTAACTGATAATTCCGGTGCATCCAGTACAGATACAGTCCTTGTCACTGTCAATGCAGGTGCCACAACTAATTTGTCTCCGATAGCGAATGCTGGTCCCGACCAGACGATTATTGATGTCGATGGTAATACACTTGAAGTAGTGACTTTTAACGGCCTGGCCTCGACAGACCCTGATGGCACTATCGTTTCTTACGTTTGGCGGAAAAACGGCAACCCATATAATAACGTTGCAACTTTCAGTATTACCGAGCCTATTGGTGTTCATACCATCGAACTGACAGTGACTGATGACCAGGGAGCAACCAGTACCGATACCGTCGTGGTTACAATAGTAGCAAATACGGCACCACCTCCCAGCATTGTCAGTTTATCCGCTGCGCCAGGTAGCATCAGTGGGAAGTTCATCCTGAGCTGGACCACTAACAACGCCAGCAGTGCCTCGATAGATAATGGTGTTGGTGTAGTCCCTGTTAACGGAAGCGTTACTGTGAGTCCAGCTGTTACCACTACTTATACACTCACGGCCACAGGTGATAGCGGCACTACAACATCCAGTGTCACCATTAACATCCAGCCACCTTCACAGCCACCGACTATTGATAGCTTTGCAGCTTCACCCGCTACGATTAGCGCTGGCCAGTCTGCCAGTCTGAGCTGGACTACCACAGGAGCAGACAGTGTATCGATAGATAATGGTGGAGGAACCGGTTTACTGGCTGATAGTAATACTTTAGTAACACCAGTTGCCACCACAAGCTATACGCTGACAGCTACTGGACCTGGCGGCACGGTAACGGCTACTCAGACGGTGACTGTACAGGAAAGCCCAATTGAAAACCTGAACATTACCACCTTTAAGTACCGAACTAACAAAAAAGAATGGAAAATTGCCGGAAACAGCTCTATACCGGGACCGGGCAATAGCATGACCATCTATGTTGGCCCAACTGTAGCTGGTTCACCTGTACTGGGTACGGTTTCAGTCGATAGCCTGGGTAATTGGAGCTTGAAAAAGAAAAAAACCGGAATATTTCCTGACAGTACTGGCATGATCAGTATCCAGTCCAGCCAGGGTGGAACCTGGGAAGGCATAAGTGGTGTTGGCCCTGCACCAGGCTCAACCTTGCCACCGCCCAGTTTGCCCACAGTGGATAGTTTTTCCACCTCAGCCAGTATCATCACAGTCGGAGATACCGCCATACTGAGCTGGACTACCAGTAATGCCGACAGTATCAGCATCAATGGTGGTGTATCACTGTCGGCTAATGGCAATATTAATGTCAGTCCTACTACCACGACCAGCTATACAATAGTTGCTACTGGAGCAGGGGGTACAGCCAGTGCCAGCGTGACTATCACTGTCAATCCCGCAGTTCCAAGTGCTCCGGCAGTGGACAGTTTCACAGCAACACCGGCTACTATCAGCACAGGTGGCTCCTCGACCCTGAGCTGGAACACGACTGGGGCAGACAGTGTATCCATTGATAATGGTATTGGCCTGGTCACAGCAAATAGCAGTGTTATTGTAACTCCGTCAGCTTCCACCACCTACACACTCACGGCTACTGATACAGCTAGCGGAGCGAATACCAGCTCATCTGTAACAGTCACGGTAAATAACAGCGCACCCGCTCAAGCGACAGTTGCCATAGTAGCACCCAACTCTGTGAATCGCGGTGATTCCGTATCATTTAGCGTAACGGTGACGAATACCGGCAGTACAACTTTAAGTGGCGTTCAACTCAGATTAACCCTGAATCCATCAGGCAAGATCAAAGACCTCAGTCCCGGATCGAATCAAATGGTTGCAGATCTGTTGCCAGGAGCGAGTGCGACCCAGGTATGGAGTGGTCAGGCTGATAAGGAAAGCAGCATAGCCGTAACCGCAGAGACGTTGATAGGAGGTGTCAGTATTGCAACAGCAACGCATACATTAACAATCATCAAATAGCTATTCGTATACTTTCTTAATGCAGTATGCGTTTCTTCGGCCAAGCTCGCTTTTAAACCTAGAGAGGACACATCATCATGCCCTCTCTACCTTTTTCAAAAACCAACTGATTATCGAAAAGTATCAACTAAGTATTTTAATGAATGTTTTTGAAATAAGCCTGTTTTCTTTTACCCATTTTTCATTCATTGTTTTCAGTACTCCTAAAACTTCGGTTTGATGAATCTTGTAGTGTGGACTTTAGTCCGCACAACCGACATATAAAGCTAACTAATTGCTCATAGCGGACTGAAGTCCGCTCTACAATCAGTTAATACATCAAGCCTAAATTTCCCATAGTACTAGTACTCCTGCAACTTTGCTGTGATGGATAAAAAACTTAGTTCCCACGCTCTGCGTGGGAACAAGAGAAGTATGTAATATCCATCAAACCAAAATGTTCGACCACTAGTACTCCGTCAACTTTGGTTTGATGGATAGAGTGATTTTAATTTAATGCGTGCATCTTCTGTTGTAAACCGCCAGTTTACACAAACAGCATCTTGATTCCGCTGTTTTTGCCATGCATTTATT
>JAKIUK010000063.1 GCA_021647585.1 Methylococcaceae bacterium | reverse complement strand
AATTGATTTTTTGACATCAGAATTGATAGATCAATTTGAGTCATTTTTTGGCGATGATTTTTGATAGGTGATAATTTTATTATTTAAATATTCGGCAAATAGCTGCGCTTTTTGGGTGGTGTTTACACCCCCTATTCCTGATATAGGGAAAGCTGAAAGTCTGTTGGGTTCCAAGAACTATGAGGGAGCTCAAGAGATACTAAAACAACATGACCTGGATGACCCAGTAGTTCGAATATTATTATTAAAATGCTATGAACAACTCGAAAACTACTCTGCGATAATAGAAGACTTCTCTAACCCACAGAATAATGCTGAATGTATTTCGCTAATAAATGCAAATATTGAAAAAACAAACGCAGATGAAGCTAAGAAGGTTCTCAGTGTTGAAATTATTGCGAATTCAACTGATCCATCAGTGATTCACATTAGAGATCAGCTAAAAGGTAAGTTGAAATGAAAAAACTAAATTTTCAAATAGAAGTAAGCAGGGTATTAGAAATATTATCAAATGATATTTATGATTCCCCATATGCCTTATTACGTGAAAACATTCAAAATGCTTATGATGCAATTCTAATGCGAATTGCCGAAGAAGGAGAAAACTCTTTCGAACCAAAAGTAGAAGTGTCGATAACAAATAGCACAGTTACAATTTCTGATAATGGAATTGGAATGGATGAAGATGTTCTACAAAATAATTTCTGGAAAGCTGGGTCAAGTGGAAAAAATAATGAGTTAGCAAAAAAAGCAGGCGTAGTTGGGACTTTTGGTATTGGTGCAATGGCAAATTTTGGTGTCGCCAATCAGATTAAAGTTACATCAAGAAAATTGGGTACACAAACTACGATAGAAACTTTAGCAATTAGAGAACATCTATCCGTAACGGAAGAGTGCATAGATTTTAAGTTGCTTGATGATAATCGTATAGAACCTGGTACTACAGTTGAAGCCAGTATTGATTCAATTGTTAATGTTAATGAAGCTGGAGCAATACAATACTTAGTTCCCTATATTCAATATGTCAAAATACCTATAGTTATAAATGGGAAGACTATTAGTCAAAAAGATTATCACTCACTATATGAAAGAAGTTCTGAGTCTGTAGAGGATTCAAAAGAGATTCAAATAGATTTGAATAATGTTTCTTGCACGTTGAGATATATCCTAAATAAGAATGGCAGTATTCGATTGCATATACTCAATATTATATATAACCAATCAAAACTAGTTGGGGATGTCGTTTTAATACAAGGTGCAGGTAGTATTTATGGATTGAGGAACTATTTCGGACTGGCTCCCTTGCCAGCACCGAATAATTTCAATTTGGGGGGGGTCGTTAATCTGAACAACCTTCATCCTACCGCTGGTAGAGAGGCATTAAGTCGTGAAAGCATAAATATCGTTACACATTTATTAAATGTAGTTGAAGAGAGTATCGGTAAACAAATATGCAAATTTGATGTTATCGATAACAATCCCTTTTTTTTAAATTATATTGTAGCTCGTTCAAAATATGAGCTTGCTAATAAGATTAAAATTGAGGTAAAACCTGAGGCTGAACCTCTAACGCTAGATAATGTTGCTAATGAAATTAATGGAAGGAAGGTTTACTTCTATGGAGGGAGAGATCCGTTAACAATTATGTCATTTGGTAATGAAAATAGTTATCTCTTGCACCTGAGTCAAAGTAACCCAAGAAGACAAATACAAACTCATATACTGAGGCAAAAAGGAATTGAAGAGGTTCCAGATCATCCTAAAATTATAAAGTTAATTGATAGAAAAGACCTCTCATATGGAGAGGTTTCTGTGATGCTTAGAATATCGACAATTCTGTCGGAAGATTACTTGTTAGCAGATAACCAAATTCAATTTGCAGAAATTAGTCATCAAGTGCCTAGTCTCATAGAAAAGGAACAAGATACAATTAAAGTATTTTTGTCTAGAGAGTCATCAGCAATTCAACAGGTTATTACCACATATAGCACAGCATACGAGGTATTTAGTGGATTCGTAAAAGACTTCATTAGAAATTATTTGTATCAAAAATTTGCTAACTATATTCCTTCTTCAACTAGGCAGGGGGCAGAAGCACTCCATAAATTATTGCTGAAAAATAGAGAGCTTTTTAAGTATGAGCATACTGATTTAGGTGATTTGGATTCTTTGCTTAATGAATATGTATCTGGTGAAATTGAATTCCCAGAAGTTTTAAAAAGATCGACAACAGTTCAAAGAACTCAAACTCAATCCGTTGGACAAGGACAAGTTGGAAGTGCCGAAGAAGAGATACCAAGTCTAACAGATAATGTGGATCAGTCAGTAATCAATACAAACACATTACTACCTTTACCTCCAATTGATAGAACAGAGACAAAAACCAAT
The DNA here is from genome assembly GCA_021647585.1 of Methylococcaceae bacterium. Classification (GTDB taxonomy): domain Bacteria; phylum Pseudomonadota; class Gammaproteobacteria; order Methylococcales; family Methylomonadaceae; genus QPIN01. The sequence goes on along the minus strand of JAKIUK010000063.1, from coordinate 21,241 downwards.
AAGAAAATATTGAAAACATCAAAAAAATATCCTCATTTGAATAATTGCTGTTTATTTTTGAGTTTATCTGATCGTGTCTACCGTAGACAGCTTGATTTCTTTTTTGAACCTCATACAACAAAAGTAATCTGGGGGATGCATCGAATAGTTTATATTTTTACTCATGCTTCAAGTAACCTTTCCTTGTATTATGATATTGAATTAAAAGAAAGATTAATGAATGAGGCAACAGGTGGCATGGCTATCCCAACTACAACAATATTGACTGAGGATAGAATATTTATTCCGATAATTGATGAATTAGTAGAGTATTTTGATATAAAAGAAGGAAGGAAAGAGTTTTTTGTTAGACACGATATCATTACAGATTTTTCTACTGAGTAGATATTGAATTTGTCCCTTTTGTAAGGTTAAAGACTATAATTGCTATTTTATTAAATGGGTTTTACCAAAAGAACCTGCATACACCTTGCTATTTTTACGGCTTAATCTATTAAACATAATGTAATAGGAAAAAATAATGATATTACAAGAACAGATTATTAAAGAAATCAAACAAATCCCCAATGAAAAACTTGAAGAAATATACGATTTAATCCATTATTTTCGTTTGGGTGTGGCACAAGAGAAACAAAATCAGAAGGATATAGTAAAACAGCGTCCTATCGGGTTATCTAAAGGAAATTTTCAAGTTCCCGCAAGTTTTTTTGAACCGCTTACAGATGAGATGCTTGATGCATTTGAAGGTAAGTAAGTGAAAATTCTTCTAGATACCTGTACTTTCTTGTGGCTTACAAGTGATGCTAAAGAATTAAGTGATCAAGCAAAAATTCTATTTCAAAACACGGATAACCCTGTTTATTTAAGCAGTGTATCGGTATGGGAAATTGTTGTAAAAAACAAATTAGGAAAACTGCCGTTACCCGATACGCCAGAGCAATTCATCAATGCGCAATGCGAAAAGCATTTTATTGAAAACATATCTTTGGATAATAAGTCGATTTTTCATTTGACAGAGTTACCCACTTATCATCGAGACCCTTTTGATAGAATGCTGATTTGCCAAGCAATAGATCATGATTTTATACTGTTAACTTCAGATGAATTAATTACTCAATATCCAGTAAAAACAGCTTGGTAATTTAAGGTAGGAAGAGAGAAAAGAACTCGAAATTTTTATTATTCTTAAGTTTTTAATGGGAGGTGAAACACGATGCTTTCCCCAAGTTTTTATAACTAAAAAATCCACCCGACAAGCGGGTGATTTTGGTGTTAAGCATGTAAAGGGCTATGGAATTATCCGATAAGCTACAAATAATTGCCTTACCACTAGAGATAGTAGGGTTTTTCCTTGCTGCAGTAGAAATGTTTAGCAATTCGGTCGTAGAAAAAGTTGAAAAGTTTTTAGATGATTTTGCTGAATTTTTCTCTAGACTAAACTTCAATATAGACAGCCCCAATGAATATGATGGCAGCTTTGTATTCGCAATAAATTTTATCCAACTGAAGGAAGTTGGCGAGTATGAGCAACTGGAGTTATTTCACAACCCAAAATCAAAATACCATTTTGATCCAAATTTCTTACCAGTCGGGATAGTTGCTAAATTTCTTGTTCTGATATATTCAATTTCAGTTTGCTTACCTATTATCTCTACATTCAATGGTACATTAGCCAAAATATTGGTAACAATTTTTCTATTTATGCCAGCTACATATTTATTAAGTATGCTAATTATGTTCTTTGTAAGTTTTTCTATTTGCACCATTCGAGATGGGTTGAAAACCATTACAAATGGTAACTTTATTGGCTCTTTTGGTATTCTTTTAGCATTAATCGGAATAGTATTTGAAAGCATACAAATATGGTTAATCCCTATGAAAATTTATGTTATTTCATATTGGCTTCCACTTCTGGTAGCTATTTATTTTTCAATAAAAATTATTAACCGGAATGCAAATTAAGAATGCTTAACAAACAGGTCAAGTACGACGCGCAAAAAAACGCGCGCCCGACAACGCGACGCTCAAGAGAATCTGACCAAAACTATCTGTTATCGAAAATCCGACAACAAATAGCTTCAATCAGATATTTTGAGATGATAGAACTATCTCAAAAATACTCCTGAGCGCTGCGTTATCGTCTCGTTTTTCATTGAAAATATAACATTGTATTTCTTTAGTGCGAAAGAGCAAAAGCTAGTTCGATGTTTTTCATAGTCCTGACGTGGAGAAAATAAGCTCGATAGCCTGCCAATGGATTTGGAAAGAGAAAAAGCAGAATTCTGATATTTGCAAAGTCGAGTGCTGAGAAATAAAGCCCTGACGACTTCCACACGATTTAAAAAGCGAAAAGCAGAGCAAAGGCTGAAAACTGCCAAGTTATAAAAACCTGACATTCAACCAGCGAGGATCTTCTCAAGCTGACCTTGAAAAATTGAAAGTTAGTACTATGCCACTCATCTTTTGACTTTTTTATCTGTTATAGTTGGATGAGAGCATCAAATGCTGAAGATATTTTTGTGTAAAGAAAATAAAATAGGAAATAAATGAAGATAAATGTAAAAAATAAATCACATAGATTCTTCGTAGACTTTATTTTGCTTATTGTTCCCACATATTTCATAGTTAAGAAAACAACAAAGTTCTCAGGTTCTGAATTTATTAAAAGCATTTTTCAGCCTAAGATTAGTGAAATAATTATTGATTCTCTATTAGTAATTGTGTTGTACTCACTTATAGCTAAATTAGTATTATATACTTTGGATTATTTTCACAAGGTTGAGCCTCCAAGTTTATGCTTTCCTCATTACCGATGCTTATTAAATAATAACAAGGAGATTGAAAAGCATATTAAAGGATTAAAAGCAGGGACTTTTACCTTAAAAAATATTGATAAAAATCACTCATATGAAGAAAACACTCAAATTATACACAGAAATTTTTCTGAACATTTATTTGCGTCATTGAAAGACAGTGAAATGGGAGCTAGTGATATTTTTTTATCACTATTTCACGAAGAAAATTTTAGGTTTGACTTTGAAAATATTGAGAAATTCCACTATTCTTCACACTATGACCCCACTATACATGAAACTTCAACCTCAGTAATAGAAGTAAACAAGAAAAAGTTTAGTAGCTTTGCTGGTATTAGAGCGATCAAAAAAAAGACTGTCGTCATTTGTCATACAATTGACAAAACCAGTTACGATATTGGAGAGGAAGAGCGCAGAAAATCGATAAAACATTACATTGGGATACCTCTTAGGATTAATGGTTTTGTTGTTGGGTTGTTAAATATTGAATTCCATAACAAAATAATTTTCTCTAGTACTGAAGAAATGAAAGCTTTTTATCAAAAAGAAATACAGGCATTTATTTATCTATATGAATATCAAATGCATAAGAAATATTTGTTTCAGCATTTGAATGACAAGATGGTAATAACATGACATTTGAAGAAAAATTAAAAGAAAATAAAAGGGCTTACTTTTCAGCAAAAGCTGATAACAAAGAACTTAATAGAGAAGTTGCTACTCGAAATAACACGAATCATATTTTAATTGCTAAATACGATTCATTTTCAGAAAAATCTGACGCTGAAATAAAACACGACACAAGTCGTTAATTTTGTATAACTTGTCAATCAACTTGCCTAGTTCTTCTAATGCAAGGTTAATCTTGCTGAAAATAGTTAGCTCTTATTCGTAGTCCTGACGCTGAATACAGCAAGTTATTTCATGGTTTCTTCTCGCTATTTTTACCATATGACGTTGTACTTGTTTAAAGCGAAAGAGCAGAAGCTGCTGGGCCATCAACTTACGGGGGACAGAAATGATATTTGGTCGGTAAAAGTGAGTGGAAATTGGCGAGTAACTTTTCGAATGAATGGCGAGCATGCAGTTGTGTGAATTATGAAGATTATCATTGAGGTAAAACTATGTTAATGCACAATCCTCCTCACCCTGGACTAATAATAAAAGAGCTCTGCTTGGAGCCTTTAGGGGTAACAGTCACTGATGCAGCTAAGGCACACGGGTGTTAGTCGAAAAATATTGTCCAGTATTATTAATGGAAAGGCTGGTATAAGCCCTGAAATGACAGTTCGTTTATCTATTGCTTTTAATACTTCTTCTGAAAGTTGGATGAATCAACAATCACAATATGATTTGTGGCAAGTAGAACAACATAGAGACGAACTCAGGTTTCTAAATTATTGGTGGTCTGATGTTTGTTTAGCCCGCTTGATTGCACTTTGTGTGTTCATTATCGAATTGTTTTGCCTTTTTTCGATATAAAACGATTTCTTTGGGTTGACTAATTGTAAAGCAGTATTACGAGGTCATTTTGCAGTTGATGATGCATATTGCATATCTGTGCAAGAAACCACAAAGAAAAGGAACTGTTATTTGACCTCGTCCAACTGATATCTGTTTTACCTACAATTTCCTTGGGCTGCAGGAGACAAAACTAAATTACCATTAGAAACATGGCTAACCAGATAACAAGTGCCATCAGGTTGCATCATATAAGAAGGCTGAACGCCTTGGTTGACTACTTGGCGATTGGTATAAACAGGTTCATTATAATTTGAATACCTTGCTCCGGAATTGTAAGAATTGTTGAGTGTAGCCCCAAGAATGCCTCCAACTACAAGTCCACCCAGTGCATAAGCAGCATAAGCTCCATGACTATCATAATGACCATAGTGTCGTCTATGAGGGCGGTATGAATAATGGTTGGAATATCCATGTCCATAACGGCTATAGGAATGTCTATCCCCATGATGGTGTTTATTGTAATGGTGACCACGCCCATGTCCCCCACTTGCTAAAGCAGGAGTAATGCTCATTATGGTCAAAATAACGCTTAAAACAATAGCTCCGAATTTCATAATATAGCTCCTCATAACTTGACTTGATAAACAGCATATATCAACAAAGCTTAACTGTTCGTGAATAGAATTATTTTTTTCAATAACGGGTGCTGATGTTTGATCAGACACAATTTGAGCTTTTTAGTTTAACTTTCAATCTGAAAAATGACTATTAACCCATTTAAAGTTTGACCTGTGGTTTGTTAATAGCCATGATCTGAAATTTTGCTCATATTACTGGTAGAATGGTCAAATTTAAAAAATTTTAACGACTCACTTAACAGCTATTAGACTCCCAATTTAACAGAGAAAATGCAGAATAATCGCAGAAATTACTATCGAATATTACAGGTACAACCTGATGCAACTCTGGATATTATCAAAAATAATTATCGTACCTTACTGCATAAATTATGTTTGCATCCTGACCGGGGCGGGGAGAACCTAACAGCAAGTAATATTAACCTTGCATATGCTACTTTACGTAATTCTGCAAAAAGAGCAGCGTATGATAGTAAGTTATTAAATCAATATAAAATTGAAACTCTTTCTAAAGGTCATCTTTTACAAAAAAAATCAAAGATTGATGTAAGCACTAATAACATGCATGTGGACAATAGCAATAGACGTAATTATTATCGAGTGTTACATATTCAACCTGATGCCCCACAGGCAATTATCTCTTCAAGCTATAAAATACTGGTTAAAAAGAAAACGGTATCAACTAAACTCACTAAAGAAGCTTTTTCAGTGCTTAGTGCTCCTCATAAGCGCAAGCAATATGATCAAGTGCTTATGGGGAATCAGCATGTTGATTATGTAAAATTCAATACTTCAACCCCTTTTTCTGCTAACGAATTCGTTAATAAAAGAAGTTCACATTATCAGACTTTAACCACCTATTTTTGTAGCTTTTGCAATACGTCTCAGAGCCACAGCCAGATGAAAAATATTGATTCCCTCTGTATAGAATGTTCTAGTCCATTACATTTATCAAAAGAATATTCTTCACTGCCACGACGATTTTTTTCTCGAACTAATTTAATTACTAGCATTAGTATTTATAGCTATTGGCCAGGTATTGAAACTACTGCAACTTTATCTGACCTGTCACCTACGGGACTTCGTTTTACTACTGATCAAAATTTAAATAAAAATGAGATAATTAAAATAGATGCCAATCAATTTAAAGCAGTAGGTCAAGTTAAACATTTCAAATCTGCAGGTTCTATTTTTATAATAGGGGCCCAATTTCTCACTATTCAATTTAATACTCAAAAGGGTATTTTTATGTCTACCTCTGTCTGAATGGAGATAAGGGCAATTATTGAACGAAGAGTAATTGAGTATAGCTGGAACCGATAACCATACTCCCGGATTATTTTTTATTTAGAATTGATTGAATGAATTTTTCCGTGCTAAATGAGTCATCTTTTTATCCGCTGTAATAAAAATGATTGGGAGACTGTTATGGAGATTTTTGATTCGATCAATCTATATCTAATGAGCCACCCTATAATGCTGAGTCATTTAGAGTTAGCCTTCAGAATTAAATACTGGATCTTGCTAGGACTAGCAATTTATTTTGTTCTTTTGCCTTATAGAGAACAAAAAAAAGAAATTAGGAGACAAAAGGAGTTGTCTAAAACATCAGGACATTTTCTTGCTTAATAGTTATCCTAAGTATCACCTGTAACACACTTTACTTAAAATCAATCAATCAACTAACTAATTAAGGTATCAACTTCACTGGCGTACCCCCTATACTAAGTGAATCGGCGATTTCTTTTATAATCATAGAAAAAACCGTGCTCAATTGTTTTTATAGGATTATAGTTACGATTAAAAATGAACATTTTTAGGTAAATAGCATCATATAAATCATTAATAATTATTGGAGCTATGAATATGGTGAGACCACACACACTTCAAGAGATCGCTGAAGATTTGGGAGTCTCTCGTGAGAGAGTAAGGCAAATTGAAAGACAGGCGCTGGCTAAAGTAAGAGCTAATCTTATAAGACAAGGGTTTGAACCTGACGATTGTATTGACTTGAGAGATGATTCAAATTTTTAGAATGTTATGTTGTTAACAACAATAGCTTATTTTTTTGTTCAAGCACTTTATTTATACCATCATAGAAAATAAATGAGCAGCCATAGAATGTATTTTTTATCGATGAAATCTTCTTTTCTTAATGTTTTGTACACATAATGCTAAAATACCAAAAAATAATAAATGACTATTAGCCTTTTGCAGGTTACTCTCGATTTTGATGATTGTAGGTGAACTTTATAAACGGTGTCATTCCGACCAGCGGGAGGAATCTTGAGTCGCATACAACTTGAGTAACAAGATTTTTTCCGCTAGTAGAAATGACAACCCATTTAAAGTTTTACCTGTACTTAGTTAATAGCCATAAAATAATAATTGCATACACCTGGATTGTCTCTAGTGTCATGCTTCAAAGGAAAACTAAAGATGCAAGAAGAAGTCGATGATAAGTTTTATGAAAGAGCAGATGCGCATATTCATTTGTCAAATGGACAAATAAATAAAAGTATTACTAGTGGAAAAGTGAGTGCGTCTTTTATGTATTCACTAGCACGTTTTAATTCCTGGGTGAGTGCATGTAATTTTCAAAACTCAGAACAAATGCGCGAAGCAAAAGATGAACTTATAGAGTATTTTACTAAGGAATATCGACAGATGCTCGAAGAAAATCTTGAAGATTACACATCGAATTTTGATTCATACATGCAGATTACAGATAATAAAAAGCCAAACGAATAAGGTGGCGATTCAGGCGCAATTATTATTATAAAAGTGATAATTATTTGATGTTGTGAATGACTATTATCATATTGCAGGTTACTCTCGGTGTTAACGATATACTGGATGAGCACAATTAAAACAGCTAGGGATTACTTATTCTAAAGTTTAACCTGTGGTCAGTTCATATACTTGATAATTAACGATTCAGTGTTTCAACTGCTTACAGCGTCATTGTTTTTAAGTGATCATCAACCCATGCTAAAATTTCAGCCTCTGTACCTCGAAATAAAATTTTAGCCTGCTTTTGTTGTAACTGATACTGATACATCGGGTCATAGTATTCCAGTAATAAAATGCGGATTCCCTCATTAAATAAAGCACAATTTCCTGTTGTAAATAATTGTTCTAGTGCCTTAACAAATGAGTTATGAATATGTTGGTAACGAACCCCTCCCAGACGTTTCTTTATCCGAGTAAGGTTGTCTAGTACAAAAGAGGAAAACTTATCATTTGCCATATCTTGAAATTGCTGCTGATAGAGTGGCCAATTTGTTGTAATGTAGTCTTCTCTGATGATTGAAATACGCTGTTCCAGTTCACGTTCAAGAAATATCTGGGATGATTGTTCCATTTTGTTATAGAAAGCATCTGGAATAATGTTACGTCCAATACGTTTTCCTTCATCTTCAAGCAGTACTCCGGAATTAGGTAAGTGATGACGGTACTTGAGGCAGGCAATAGATAATTGATTTTCCCAGTTAATTTGAGTAGCTTGATAATCATTAATATTACTGCCAAAAGCGGAGCCTCGATGATTTGCCAGTCCTTCGAGATCAATATGATAGCGAGTTTTATTTAATACACGGGTTTTTCCTGATCCAGTAAAACCACTTAACTTAACAAAAGGAATTTGCTGTACACTGGCTTCCAGTTGTTGCAATAAATAAGTACGCATGGCTTTATAGCCATCTTTAATGAGTGGATAGTGATTACCTTGTTCTTCCAGCCAGGCTTGTGTTGTACGTGAGCGTAATCCCCCACGAAAACAGTATAAATAACCTTCTGGATGAGCTGTTACAAACTGTTTCCATTGTTGAAGTCTTTGCTCACGAATATCGGGAGTGGCTAATTCTAGACCTAGAGCAATAGCAGCATCTTGTCCTTCATTATTGTATCGAGTACCAATGTCATGACGTTGCAGATCATTAAGAATTGGAACATTTTGACTATTGGGAAAAGCACCTTTATTAAATTCAACAGGTGCTCGAACATCCATTAAAGGTATATCTTCTAAAAAAAGCCTTTGGTAATCATCAGTATCTTGCCGAATCATTTCAACACATGCAGTATCGTCAATAAAAAGATCCAGTGTATCACGCATTTTTTTGAACTGGTATATGATGGGGCAGAGAGCTAGAAAAAGCGGCTAAAATTTATCTCAATGCTAAAGAGTATTGAGAGGACACAACATATAAATGACAAACTGACATCTTCAATGTTCTTTTGCGGAAAGTTATATATACATATATATTGTCTTATTAATTAAAATGAACTATGCTCAATAAGATAATGAATTTATTGGGGAAATAAATGCCAGAAATAATCCTTGAACGTTTGAACTTTATAGAACTGTTACATGATGCCTTTTTTAATACAAAAGGCTATGGTGCATTTGCCTATATCTCTGTCACTGAGGTTATGGATTTATTTGAACAGTATTTAGTATCAAATGAATCCGCAAATTTATTTATCAATCGCTTTGTGCGTACTATTTAATCATATGTAGTGATTCAGATTTAATCTTAAATATGTGAATGTTAACGCACGCAGCATTACATATAAATGCTAAGTGGTTTTATCATCAAAGATTAGATTACTCCATATACCAAAAAACACATGACCCATATGGGTCAAAATTCAATTTTTTCTCGTTTAGGACATTTGAGCTGACACTGGTTTGTTCACTCAAATTTAGGTCGTAACAGTATCAAGATTTGGGGTTTTAGAGAAGGCTTAAAGGTCTTGCCGAGTAAAGTCGGGCAATAACCCGTATTTATCCTGAGTCCTGCAATCTTTGTTATTTTCATCACAGATCTTTACCCAGCGCATCATGCCAGAATCTTCGTGATCCACAAAATGACAATGGAACACAAAGGATCCTTCAAAATCTAAGGGCTGATACCTGAAAGTTGCAATTTGATCAGGGAGCACTAGCAAGGTATCTTGCCAACGCATGGGTTTTGTCGACTTACAATTTGTATATTTAGCTGTATATGGGACTGCTGCTGAAGGTCTTGAAGTCACTTTTTTTGTGCAAGTCTTTATTTCCATTAAGTAAAAAGGATTGGTGTGAATATGGAAAGGATGAGCAGACTGGATTTCTCCGTCGTCTTCCACTTTAATGGTCCACTCACCTAGTTGACCTTTAGTGAGAAGAATGGGCATCATATTTTCAGTAAACTGTTCATAATCTAGATTTGATGGTGCATTTGGGTTTGAATGACTTCCTAAGCGCTTCCCGAATGCCATTCCAAAGGTGATGTTGTGGATGTTGTGGGCATCTTTTTTATTGCCAGGTACTTCACCCCCCCTTTTTGGATAAAAGAGAAAATGAGCCTCGTAGTTCAGAGTGGTTAGACTTTTATTGGCTAGGGCAGGCATCGGTGGATAAAATTGCTGACTTGCATAGGCCAAAAGATCACTTTCAGCAGGCAGGGAAGTCTCTGTATTATTCCCCGTTACTGTCAAAACAGCCACAATATCTTCGGTAATTTTGGCACCATTTTCTTCAAGATAAGCTGAATTTATACCTTTGACTAGAAGGTAAGTCCCTGCCTTAGGGGGTTGAATCAATGCATCAACCCGGTTGCCAGGCGCCAAGGTAACACAGTTATCGAGGCTTCCCCCACCCCCCTTTTTGTCACATTTTGGAGACTCAATTCTACCCGTGGTAATCCCATCGTAGGCAATGATATTTAAGGGGATCGACGCAATTGCACCCTTATCATCGGTCGCAAAATTACTGCTGGTTGTTAGCCATGTCTTTAACTTACTGACTATGTTGTTCTTTTTATCGATACCTATACGGTTACCCTTGTTGAAGGGTTTGCGATTTGGGGCTGTGAGTGCGTCAAGCTGGCTCGAGAGACCTTTTATACCGGCGTCACTGAGTTGAACGATTGATAACGAAACGGCTTCAGCAACTCCGCCATTAATCAGACGCCAACGCTCGATTGCATTAGTGGTCATATTAATTTGGGGATACGTTTGCCCATTCACCAATGTATAACCAGTAAAAATATGTCCACTGAAATTAGCATCTTTAGACCCTTGCTCTGTCCAGCCAACTTCACAGGGGGTTGATGTGGCACAAGAGCTTTTTCCATCTGTTGACTCATAGGGTAGATGCTGCAACATCAACAGGCGATCTGTAGTAATCCTTGCATCACCTAAAATCTGATCTAAGGTCTTAGACCCAGCAGATGATTTATCATCAATAATGATGGCGCCTTCCATTCCACTAGCTAGCTGTACAGATGTTGTCCCATGCTGATGGGGATGATACCAAAAAGTTCCAGCAGGATGATTCTCAGGAATTTTTATCTTGATATCCCATTGGTTTCCACCGGGTAACAAACTATCTATAACATCATCGCCTATCCAGTAATCTGTCTCTTTTATATTCTTTCTATCGCCAGGTATCTTGGCTACAGTTTCAGGTGAGTCATGGAGACCATGGGTATGGAAATTGGTCATGTTGCAACTTGCCTTTGAAACCGCGATATCTCCAATACAAGAGACTTTTGTCGTGCCATAGCCTGTAGCTCTGTCATCAGGCAAATTATTGATTAAGTGAAGCGTGATCGTATCTCCCGGTTGGACTCGCAGGGTCGGTCCGATCAAGTTAGTGATCCAAGTGGTATTCGTTCCTGAAGCCGGTGTTGGTGCAGTGACGCCTTTCAAGGTAAAGCTACCCTGTTTGACATTCTGCACAGTGTAATTGCGAAGCGCAACCACATCTGGACCAATGGTAGAAGGAGCATTAGGTGCAGAGTTTTTGGGAATATAGGATTTCCAGATTGGATTATTTTTTGGGGTGAAATTGTAATCGATAGAGATAGTCGCCTCAATCTCACCATTACTTGATTGGATCTGAGCAGGAGATGTTAAGGGTTGTTTGTAATAAGGTGATGAATCCTCAGCCCAAGTCTTACCGTTCAGAAAGAACCAAATAACTACCACCCATAGCATTGTGATGAAGTGTATTTTTTTGATCATTTTTATTTCCTCTTTAGAGTTCCATCAACATAGCCTTGATGAATAGGCAGACTGAAGTTACTCTCGTTCGTTCCCATGCTACTGCATGGAAGTAGAGTCGGTGACGCTCCTGAGTCACGGAAAAAGGAGCGTTCTGACACGAATTTCCACGGAGATCGTGGGAATTCGTATTCCTTTACCCATTAACCCTAAATTGTCGGAGTATTAGTAACATACAGAGCAATTTGACTTTGCTCTTCAATAATAAAATATTGGATTTTAAACAATCTAGGGTAGAATTTTTTCAACGCTGTTTCCCCCAGAATTCTGGTAAGTTTTGCACGCTGATTACCACCTATCCACGGATAAACATCACGCTCATAGCAATGTTTAATATGAATTTGGTGTGAAGTACTCAATTTATGCGCATTACTAATCAAAAACTCTTCAGCAACAGCTTGGAAAGTATTTTCCTTGCTTCCTGCTTTTTCTATTTTTTGAGTTAAGCCAGGGTCAATATTTTTAGCAATAATATCTAAGGTTTCGTCTCTTTATTAATAGAGCGACTTTTAAAATTATTTCAGGATAGGTTCCCATACTGATAGTTTTTCGCATACCGTCAAAACGGAAATCAAAGCTCCACCACTTACCGCCTTTTTTAGTGATAAAAATATATTTCTTTTCCATCAGAAAGCTTGTAGAGATTGTTTGGCTTTAGTTTTACATTCTTATACGACGGTATCTGATAGAGCCATTGACGGTAACTCCTTTTTTTCTTGATCAGTTCCAGTCATTTATCTTGGCTGTCAACGGATTATATCGGACTTGCTCAAACTATAAATACGGATCAAATCCCCAATTTTGACTATTTTCATACCAAAAATTGCCGATGATTTCGTAGGTTTAGAAATTTTTCAGCAAAATTCATTATATTAATAACAAGGGGATAATCCTCGTCATTTTTTAATGGAACCTCGATGCTATTGTTCGTTTCTTTTCCCTGCATATCTCTAATATATTAAGAGTATTTAGGCTCAATTGAGTCAACGCCAAAATGTAAAGTCTCAGGCTTGAGATGAAAGTCGACGGTACCCACATCTCCTTCGAACAAGCAAATCTGATTGAAGCTACTTGTTATTGGCTTTCTGATAACGGGTAGTTTTGGCCAGATTCTCCTGGGCGTCAAGTTATAAAAACTTTTGCAGTTTTCAGGTTTTGCTTTCTTTGCTCTGCTTTTCGTTTTTAAGTCGTGCGAAAGTCATCGACGCTTTTTCCCCAGGCACTAAACTTTTCAAAAATCAAAACCTGCTTTCGATTTTTCCTGATTTCCACGAATTACTTTGAAAAAGTAAACATCTTCTTTTTTACACGTCAAATCCTGCTATTTCAAGTTGGCTTACCCCTTGATCCTAAATAAATCAGTTGAACGCTAACCATGCCCTTAACTCATTAAAACATTAACAGAATTAAATTTTTCATTACTCACCCATTCGGTGAGAAACATTCGCTTCACGGTTTTGTGAAGAAGTCTGGACGAAAAATCCTGCAGAATAGCTCTCAATAAGGACTATGGCCATTATCTTCGAGCAATTATTTGTCTTTTTCGCCCAGATTTTCCACAAATTCCGTGCTCAACTGATTTATTTAGCTTGATTGGAGACCCTTTGATTTCCAGGAATTTGTTTTGATCGATTACCATTTTAAGCCACCGCCGCTTTGATATTCAGTTACTCGAGTTTCAAAGAAGTTCTTTTCTTTTCTCATATTTGCTTGCTCATCCAGCCAGTTAAGACAATTTTTAGCACCAGGAAAAGGTTCGGTCTGTTTTAATTGTTTAGCTCTTCGGTTGGCAATATATCGAAATTGGGCAATATGATGCTCGGCACTGTAGCCTAAAATTGGATCACGTAACAAATACTGAGCATATTCTGTTTCCGCTGCTTCTGCTTCCATCCACATATCATTAATGGCTTTAGGGTCAAGTTTAACTTGGTTTTCCAAAATAATTTGATTCACCACACGTATACCAAAAGCGCAGTGTAAAACTTCATCTCGCATAATGTATTGCAGTTGTTCTGCAGTACCTGTCATTAAGCCTCGACGTTGTAAAGCAAAGATAGGACTAAAGCCATTATAAAACCAGCAACCTTCAAAAACACCCGCAAAAAACAGATAAGACATCACAAAATTTTCCAGTTCATCTTTATCATTCAAATCTATATCCGCTCTTAAGATTGAATTGATCTTCTGGTTGGCTAACTGTATTTTTTGATTAATGGCAGGCACCACACGATAGCGATTATAAATTTCACTCTGGTCTAGCCCCAGTGTTTCAATGCAGTGTTGGTATGTCCAGGTATGTAACGCTTCTTCATAAACTTGTCTGGCCTGATAAATTTGTAGTTCAGGTGCGGTCATTTTTTCCATGACGGCAAGTCCGACATTACGCATGGCTAAAATGTCCGAAGTGGTTAAGTAAGCCAGTACATTTTCATAAACATGTTTTTCTTCCAGGGTCAGGCGGTGCTGATAATCATGCAAATCTTTGGACATATTAATATCCAGTGGTGTCCAGTGGTTTTTATTAGCATTTAAAAAAAATTCCCACGCCCAGGGGTATTTGAATGGCGCTAATTGATTAATATCAGTCAGTCCATTCACCACCCGCTTGTCATCAACATTCACGGGTTTAACATCAATAAGTTGTGCTTGCTTATTAACTTTCTCTTGCGCTTGTATTGCAGAAATAGGTGGCGTTTTAGCAACAGCAAGTGTATTAGAAATTGCTAGAGGATCATCCCAATTTAACATCATATTTCCTCTTGATTATTGGCAGGCATCACAGTCAGGGTCAACAATAGAACACAGATTCGGTTCGCCAGAGTTGTTAGAGGCAGTTGATTGAACGATCGTTTTTTCCATCTCAGTTGCAGCTCTTGAACGTAGATAGTAAGTTGTTTTTAAACCTCGAACCCAGGCAAGTTTATAGAGCTGATCCAGTGTCTTACCCGAAGGTTCAGCCAAATAAAGATTTAGACTTTGTGCCTGGTCTATCCATTTTTGTCGCCGTGCAGCTGCTTCTATCAACCAGCGGCTATCCATTTCAAATGCGGTGGCAAAAAGTGTTTTAATTTCATCAGGTATCCGTTCGATTTTGTGTATAGAACCATCATAATATTTCAAATCATTGACCATCACTTTATCCCAGAGGTTGATGGTTTTTAAACGACTAACCAAATGGCGGTTCAGTACCGTAAATTCACCGGATAAATTGGATTTAACATAGAGATTTTGAAATGTGGGCTCAATAGATTGACTCACACCGCATATATTTGAAATCGTGGCTGTCGGTGCAATCGCTAAACAATTACTATTCCGCATTCCTTGTTGTTTAACTATCGCTCTTAATGCATCCCAATCCAATGTTGTTGAGGTATCACATTGCAGATAATTTTCTCTTTCTTGTAATAATTTATCAATGGAATCAATGGGTAAAATCCCCTGACTCCATAACGATCCTTGATAGCTGGAATATTTTCCCCGTTCAACAGCAAGATCAGATGACGCTTTAATCGCAAAATAGCTGATAGCCTCCATCGACTTGTCGGCAAATTCAACCGCTTGTTCAGAGCCGTATGCAATATTTTGCAGATACAAGCTATCTTGAAAACCCATGATGCCCAAACCAACAGGTCGATGACGTAAATTAGAATGCCTAGCCTGGGGGACTGCGTAGTAATTGTAATCAACCACGTTATCCAACATTCTCATAGCACAGGTAATGGTTTTTTCCAGTTTAACTAAATCCAGTCCATGCTCATTAATATGGGCAGCCAAATTAACCGAACCTAGATTACACACCGCAATTTCATGATCATTGGTATGCAAGGTTATTTCAGTACACAAGTTAGAGCTATGCACCGTACCTTCGTGCTGATTGGTGTAACGAATATTACAGGGGTCTTTAAAGGTAATCCACGGGTGGCCAGTTTCAAATAACATGCTGAGCATTTTGCGCCATAAATCAACTGCTTGAACGGTTTTGTAAAGTTTTATTTCACCCTTCTCAGCTTTTTCTTCATAGTTGAGATAAGTTTTTTCAAACGCCTGACCATACAAGTCATGTAGTTCGGGTACTTGTTCGGGTGAGAATAAGGTCCATGAGGCTTCTTCAGCCACTCGCTTCATAAACAGATCAGGCACCCAATTAGCGGTATTCATATCATGAGTACGGCGACGTTCATCTCCCGTGTTCTTGCGTAAATCCAGGAATTCTTCGATATCAATATGCCAGGTTTCTATATATGCGCAAACAGCACCTTTACGCTTACCTCCCTGATTCACAGCAACAGCCGTATCGTTAGCTACCTTTAAAAAAGGTACCACCCCTTGTGAATTTCCATTCGTGCCTTTAATATATGCGCCCATTCCTCTAACACGAGACCAGTCATTCCCTAGTCCCCCAGCATATTTGGATAACATAGCATTATCTTTCAAGGCTGAATAAATACCCGCCAGATCATCGGGCACTGTGCTTAAATAACAAGATGAAAGCTGAGGACAAGGCGTTGCTGAGTTAAACAACGTTGGCGTTGATGACATAAAGTCAAATGAAGATAACAAATGATAAAATTCAATACTACGTTGTTCTCGATCAATTTCATTAATCGCTAATCCCATGGCAACCCGCATAAAAAAAGCTTGTGGTAATTCAATGCGGGTAGAGTCTTGATGAATAAAATAGCGGTCATAAAGGGTTTGCAGCCCAAGGTATTCAAACTGATAATCTCGTTCAGGCAATAAAGTACTTGCTAACTTATCCAGATCGTAGGCCAACAATTGGCTATCAAGGAGTTCATGTTTGACTGCGCCTTGAATGTAAGCCTTGAAATAAGTCGCATAGCCTCTGTCTGTTTGAGTCACATCCCAAGGCAACTCAAAGAAACTTAATGCTTCACTGCGTAATTGTTGTAATAATAAACGCGCAGAGACTCGGCTATAGTTAGGTTCATTGTCAATCAGGCTACGCGCACCCATTAATAGAGTAAGAGACAAATCCTTCTCACTCATGCCATCATAAACAGAGGCCAGTGTAATTTTAAGTAGCGGTGAACTGTCAACGTTATCCAGGCCTTTGACCGCCTCTTCGACTAACGCATGCAATTTGTCTCTATCCAGGGGATTACTATTTCCATAGCTATCGACAATGTTAATAGGTGTTAACTCTTGTTCAAGCGGTAGTTCACTTGCACGTTGTTGAGCATGCTGTTCACGGTATAAAACATAAGCGCGCGCAACTTTATGTTCGCCAAAGCGCATTAATGCCAATTCAACCTGGTCTTGTATATTTTCAATATGTACGGTGGCATCTTCAGGTAAATGTCTGAATAAGGCTACGGTAATCTGTGTAGTCAGTTTCTCAACAGTTTCGTGGACACGACTGGAGTCAGACGCATGACTTCCCTCTACCGCTAAAAATGCTTTACTGACAGCGGTTGCAATTTTGTTACGATTAAAAGTAGTTTGCTGGCCATTACGCCTGATAACACGGCACGAAGCGTGCAAAGGGGTTTCAGTTTCTGGAGCAGTGTTGACTTTGGCTGTAGGGGCTATGGTTTCAGTTTGCATAATATCCTATGGCATGAATAATGTCTCTAGCCAGAGGGGAATAATGCAAACGCTATGCATTCCATTCCACCCTAAGCCTTGACGCGAGACTTGGAGGTTAAAACTATTCAGGTAATCGGACTGAAGGAGAAAACTCCTAACACCGTTGCGCGACAGTTCTGGATTCACACCAGATTCCCTGAATCTAATTAAAACTATATGTAGTGTTTTAAATGATAAAAACCACAATATAATGTATTTCAAAACAAATAACAAGTTTTCTAGCGCATCCCCTGCTGAAGTGCAGCATTTTTACCGACAGCAATAAATTGTTTGATGTACTCAATGGATTTATCACTTTCCCTCATCGCTAAATAGAGCTTCTTATGCATACCACCTTGCCCAATGGACATTTTTTTTAGTCTATAGTTTTTGCTTTTTTGATCGGCCAGCCAGGAAGGCAAGACACAAACCCCTCTGTTTAATGCTGTCATTTCCAATATAATTTCCAAGGATTCAATGGGTTTGTGTTGGGCTGGAGAGATATGCGAAGGTGTCATAAAACAACGGTATATATCCAGTCTTTCCAAAGAAACAGGAAAAGTCAGTAGTGTTTCTTTTGCCAGATGCTGCGGCATAAAGAAGTCAAGATAAGCTAGCGGGTGATCTTTCGAGAGCAAAATAACCAGCTCATAAGGCGTCAGCATCTCGAATTGAATTTTATCTTTTTTCACATAATCCGGCGTCACCAAAATATCAATATGATGGTTTAACAAACCCTCTAGACCTGAAAATTGAAATTTATTGACAATATCAATATCCACATCAGGCATTTTTTTTAAGAACTGACCAATAACACCAACTAACCATTGATGGCAGGGGTAGCACTCCACACCAATATGCAGCGTCCCTTGCAACCCCTCACCATAAGCTTTAAGGGTTTTTTCAGTTTGGGCGAGAACGGGTAAAATTTGCTGAGCAATTTGCAATAACAATTTGCCTGCCTGGGTTAAACGTAATTTTCGTCCTTCTCGTTCCCATAACTTGACGTCCAGTTTTTTTTCCAGATAACGGATTTGATGAGATAAGGCAGACTGAGTTAAACATAAGGTATTTGCCGCTTCTGTTAAGGTGCCATTTTCTTGTAGCGCTTGTATTATTTTAAGGTGGCTATGCTCAATCATAATTATGAATAAAACTCATTGAATTGTTAAATAATATCATTATTTTTCATGAAATAAACCCCATACAATAAGATTCTTTTATCACTAGAATTGAATTAAATAATGGTTACAACTCACAACCTTGGCTTTCCCCGTATCGGTAAAAAAAGAGAATTAAAATTCGCTTTAGAGCAATACTGGAAAAATGAAACGACTCAGCAAACACTCCAACAAACAGCAACTGAACTACGCTTGCAACATTGGCAGGAACAAGCGTCAATGAATTATGTACCTGTCGGAGATTTTTCATTTTATGATCAGGTACTGGATACCAGCTTCTTACTAGGTAATATCCCTGACCGGGTAGGTAAAATAGAAGGAAATGAGCTTGATAGCTATTTCAGAGTGGCAAGAGGGCGTTCAGGCGGCGACACTGACAAGCAATGTGTACATGCCGGGGAAATGACCAAATGGTTTGATACCAATTATCATTATATTGTGCCTGAATTCGAAAAAACTACTCAATTCTCACTGCATGCAGAGAATTTAATAGACCAAATTACGGAAGCTAAACAACAGGGGTATAATGTAAAACCGGTTATTCTTGGACCAATGACATATCTATCACTTGGTAAATCGAAAGATGGGTCGGATAAATTAGCCTTACTTGATCAGTTATTGCCTGTTTACATAGAATTAATTGAAAAGTTAAAACAGCAAGGGCTGGACTGGGTGCAAATAGATGAACCCATATTGGTGACCGAGTTAGCCACGCCTTGGCAGCAAGCTTTTAGCAAGGCCTATTCTCAATTGGCAAGCACTTCCATCAATATCTTGTTGGCAACTTATTTTGGTCAATTAAAAGAAAACTTAGGATTGGCTTGCAAGCTTCCTGTGAATGGTTTACATCTGGATGTTACTTACGCTCAAGACGAATTGGAGCAAGTAATATCCGATCTACCGAATGATAGAGTCTTATCAATAGGCGTAATTAATGGCAGAAATATCTGGAAAACCAACTTATCAGAGACATTAGATTGGCTTGAGCCGATTCAGCAATTATTAAAAGATAGACTCTGGCTTGCTCCATCTTGTTCATTGCTGCATGTCCCCGTTGACTTAAACAGTGAACAAAAACTGAATAATGAAATTCAATCGTGGCTAGCCTTTGCAGTGCAAAAACTGGCAGAACTCAAAATTTTAGCCAACGCTTTAAATTATGGACGTGACAGTGTAGCCCAAGAATTAGCTGATAATTTAGCCGATATTAATAACCGCAAGCTATCTAAACAAATCAATAATAAAATTGTAAAGCAACGTGTTAGCCAAATTGAGGCGACAATGGGCGAACGACAATCCAATTATGTGCAACGGGCCGATATTCAAGCTAATAAAATTAATTTACCTCTATTTCCTACTACCACCATTGGCTCATTTCCGCAAACAACTAAGATCAGGAAAGTACGTAAAGACTATCGTTTGGGCGATATAGATAGAAACCAATATCAACTTGCTATGCAAGAAGAAATTACCAACTGCGTTGGTGAACAGGAATTATTGGGTTTAGATGTTTTGGTGCATGGTGAAGCCGAAAGAAATGATATGGTGGAATATTTTGCAGAAAAATTAGCAGGATTTATCTTTACTCAATTTGGTTGGGTGCAGTCTTACGGTTCGCGTTGTGTCAAACCTCCGGTTATTGTCGGTGATATTTCGCGTCCGACACCAATGACAGTGGATACTATTAAATTTGCAAAATCCTTAACCGACAAGCCTATGAAAGGCATGCTAACAGGGCCTGTCACTATTTTAAACTGGTCGTTTGTACGTGATGATCAGCCACGTTCAGAGACCTGTTTGCAGTTGGCTTTGGCAATTAGAGATGAAGTTCTTGATCTTGAGCAGGCGGGTATTCAGATTATTCAGATTGATGAAGCCGCATTAAGAGAGGGGTTGCCATTAAGAAAATCGCAATGGAAAACTTATCTCGATTGGGCGACCTTTGCCTTTCGTATAACCGCTAATGGAGTGAAAGATGAAACTCAAATTCATACCCATATGTGTTATTCAGAATTTAATGACATTATTGCAGAAATTGCTGCAATGGATGCCGATGTGATAACGATTGAAACTTCACGTTCAGATATGGAATTGTTGGATGTATTTGACCAGTTTCAATATCCAAATGCCATTGGACCTGGTGTTTATGATATACACTCACCTAATATTCCTTCAGTTGAGTCGATGGTGCAATTAATGCAAAAGGCGGCACAACGAATTCCTCTGCAAAGACTATGGGTTAATCCTGACTGTGGACTAAAAACCCGCTCATGGGATGAAGTAAAACCCGCATTAAAAAATATGGTTGCTGCAAGTAAACAGTTGCACGAAATATTTAACCAATAACTTTTAGCATGCTCTCGTAACAAAGTTTAATTCAACCTAGATAAATCAGTTGATCGCTTAGTATGTGCTTAAGCTATTGAATAGTGAGTATAACTTAATTTATCAGCACTCACCTGTTGGGTGGGGGATGTTCGCTTCACGGTTTTGTGAAGAAATCTGG
>JAKIUK010000062.1 GCA_021647585.1 Methylococcaceae bacterium | reverse complement strand
AGCCGCAGATAAAATGAACCTTGCTAAAAAGCAATTATTTAAACAAATATATGAACAGAAAAAAGCCTGATTTTTAGGGCTGGAATAATAAGGACTGTTCAGACTCATTTGTTAATTGGAAAATACTTATAGAAGCATCAAATGAAAAAAGAGCAGCTTGAAAAAATATTGTCGAAATTTAAAGGCTCTGAAGGTAGCTTTCCATTTGGGCCAGATGCTCTGGCATTTAAAGTAATGGGTAAAATGTTTGCGCTTGTATCTCAAAATGAGAAAATGCCAAGAGTAACACTAAAATGTGTCCCTGCTGATGGAGAAGTATTAGTGAGCCAATTTGAATCTGTAGTACCAGGCTATTACATGAATAAAAAGCATTGGATAACAATTTCTCTAATTGGAGATTTGCCGAAAGAAATGATAACTGATCTGGTTAATAAGTCATATGATCTAGTTGTTGCTAAACTAGCCAAGACTGATAAAAAGCAGCTTGAGCAAACCATGTAGAAAATACATAATCAAAAATAGAAGCGCAACTTAACTCAGACGTTACAGCCATAAAATTAAAAGGATATAGAAATGTCATCTTATGTGATTTTTAATTACAAAATACTTGATAGAAGTAAAATTGACGAACTTACAGAAAGAGTGATTCCCATAGATAAAAAATATGGTGCTGAGGTTATTGTAGGTAGTCCTGTTAAATCTGTCGAAGGTCAAGCATTACCAAACATGGTTATCTATAAATTTTCTGATTTTGAATTAGCCAAAAAATGGTATTACTCAAAAGAGCACCAAGAAATCTTAGTTTTCCGTCAAGCAATTACCGAAGGTTGGGCAACAATTATTCCCGGCGTCGATGAAGTCGATAAATTAGTAGAGACAGGCTACTTTGACTGCAAGCCATAACGAGTACATGAAGAGGGACTTTTTTACTCAGTGGTTGAATATTGTTCGGTGAATTTTATGAGTTTATCTCAAATTTACCTTCATCGTCATTTGTCCAAAAAGCCCCTTATGGAGGCGTTCAAATAGAAATTTAAGCTACGAATTAAACAGCAAGGAAGAGTCGTAATTCGGGACCAGACCCTCGGTTTTGTGGACCCCCGGTTTTGTGTCAGGAAGTCCAACATCATGTCAAACAACGAACACAAAACAACTGCGCACTTTGCGCGCATTTAAGATTGGCCTATGTTTTGTTATTAGCCAAATAACTTAATGACATTGAGTCAGAATGTCTTTTTTGACTATTTTTTTTATGTTTTATCTAAATAAACTTACAATCCTTTTTCTAAGATTTTCAGTGAATTAACAAACGAAGTCTTTAATCTATAAATTTTAGCGGGTCTATGTGCGCCTACCCTGGCTAATTCACCCTCTATTTCTTCTAAAATATCCATTTCATCAATTTTTCTTCTAAAAGATACTTTATGCAATTTGTCATCCAGACAAATCTCATAGGTTTTTTGTAAAGCAGGTAATGTGAATGAGTCTCCTGCTAAAAAACAAGGTAAAGAGGAGTACTGTGATTTGTTTCTAATCCGGTTGACTGCATTTGTGATTATTTTTATGTGATCAAAAGGCAGTTCATTGAGTTGATCTACATCAACTAATGAGACTAAAGGGTTAGCCATGGATTCGATAACTTCCAAAGAGACTAGTGCAAAATAGGCTACGGTAATAGACCACCCTCTAGGGTCTCTATATTTACCCGAAAAAGTTTCAAGTTGTTCCAGATAAGGCGATTTAATACCTGTTTTAGTTTTTAAAACTCGGGTTGCACTATCAAAACAATTGTTATCTTCCTGTTCATGAACATATCCCCCTGGTAAGGCCTGGTCGCCTTGATAAGGTTGATTTTCTCGCTTGACTAAAGCGACATGCAGCTTTGCATTTTTTATGCTTAACAAAACAATATCAATAGTCTGTATTATGGTTGAATTCATTTGTTTATAGAAAGTTAGTTTTTTTATTATACTAACATGGTATTAATAAAGTCATGTAAATAGGGAGAGGGGTGGGTTAATATTGATGGTTAGTTGTAATTTGAAACTAAGTGTATTATGCTAAATACACTTTTAATATTTTGCTGTTAATCTTATGAAAAAAACGCAGTTAGTCATTATTGATGCACAAAATGATTTTTGTGATTTGCCTGAAAGTTATTGCCCTAAAATAAAGGGAATTCGAATTCAACCAAGTTTATCAATTGCAGGTAGTCATCAGGATTGCCTACGAATAGCTGCCTTTATATCAAAAGCGGGTGCCAGTGTGAATGCCATTGATGTCTTTATGGATACACATCATTATCTTGATATTGGACATTTTATATTCTGGCTGGATGAAAATGATAAACCGTTAACACAAACAACTAAAATTACGGTGGATGATATTTTGGCTAAGAAATATAGGCCAAAATTAGATAATAGTAATGAACAAATAGTCCAATATTTTCAACAGCTAGAGAAAGTACAATTAGATGCTATTTATACATGGCCTGTTCATTGTCAAATAGGCACTTTTGGACATGCGATTCATCAAGATGTTCTGGCAGCCTGTTCGCAGTGGGAAAATAACAATTTAAGCTGGGTCAATTTTATTCAAAAAGGTGTAGACCCTTGGTCTGAACATTATTCGGCTTTAAAAGCCGAAGTAGAAGATCTTACCAAACCGTTAACTCTGCTAAAACGTGAATTGGTTAAAAAATATGCTGAATCAGATATGACTATTTTTGTGGGTGAAGCGAGCAGTCATTGTGTTAGTAAAACAATTTTAGATGTGGTGAATAATATCAATAATAAGGATAGAAAAAACATGGTCATACTCACGGATTGTATGAGTGCTATTCCAGGTTATGAAGAAAAAACACGGCTATTTTTTAAACAAATGTCTGAGGCAGGGGTAAGGGTAACAACATCTGATGTTCTTTTGTCTGAAATAAAATAAGAAATTAAGGCTAATTAAAATGATTGTAAAAAGTTTATTAGAAAACGATATGTACAAGTTTCCGATGTGGCAAATTATGTTGCATAAAAACCCGTCGGCAATTGCTGAGTACCATTTTATCTGCCGTAATACACCACAATACCCTTTATCGGAATTGGAAAATGATCTTAATCAAGAACTCAATCATTTATGCTCTCTGTCTTTTCAAAAAGAGGAGTTGGACTTTTTAACAAACAATACAGTTTTAAGCGAAGATTTTATTGCTTATTTATCCATTTTTAAATTTCAAAGAGATTTTATTCAAGTTTCTGTTGAAAATAACAACTTGTATATTAAGGCAAAAGGGCCACAAATTCATATTATGGGATTTGAAATATTTTGTCTGTATATTGTTTCAGAATTATATTTTAAACGGTTTGATTATGATGAGTTGTTAAAAGAAAGTAGGGAAAGACTACAGTGTAAAATTAAACTATTAAAAAACGGGCTAAATGAAACAAAACATCCATTCGAATTTTTTGATTTTGGTTTAAGACGGCGTTGGTCAGCTAACTGGCAAGATGAAATGGTCTATACATTAAATGATCAGGTACCAGAGTATTTTAAAGGCACATCCAATGTTTATTTAGCTAAAAAATATGGATTAACTCCGATAGGTACTATGGCGCATGAGTATCTTCAATCTTATCAAGCGACGAGTTCACTATTGCGTGATTTTCAAAAAATTGCATTAGAAGATTGGGTTCATGAGTATAGAGGCTCATTAGCCATTGCTTTAACCGATACGATTTCTATGGATGCTTTTTTGAATGATTTTGATCTTTACTTTGCAAAATTATTTGATGGTATTCGGCATGATTCTGGCTGTCCCTTTGTTTGGGGCGATAAAAGTATTGTGCATTTTAAAAAATTGAATATAGACCCTCATGTTAAACGATTGGTTTTTTCTGATGGTTTGGATTTTAAATTATCGTTAAAACTACATCATTATTTTGCCAATCAAATTCAGACAGGATTTGGTATAGGTACAAATTTATCAAATGATACAGGTGTAAAACCTCTAAATATTGTGATGAAACTGATGAGAATAAATGAGTTACCTGTTGCTAAATTATCAGACGCTCCTGGCAAAACACTCTGTGAAGATCAGCTTTATGTTGACTATCTGAAAAGTGTTTTTAACTATCAGGTCAATTAAGCATGGTTAAAATTGCAATTAAACAAATGAATTCCACCGTTGCTGATTTTATTGGCAATACTGAAATTATGATTAGTGCCATGCTAGAGGCTACGGACAAAAATGTAGATTTGCTGGTATTTCCTGAGTTATCTTTATGTGGTTATTATCCTTATGATTTGATCGATGAGCCATTTTTTATTAAGCAATCTGATAAAGCGTTATCAGATTTACTTGAAGCTTCCAGTCAATATGCCTCTTTAAGCATAATTATTGGGACAGTACGAAAAAATACAGGTTCAGGAAAACCTTTTTATAATGCATTGGTTGTTATTAAATCAGGCAAAATTATTTGCGAATATTACAAGCAACTTTTACCTACTTACAATATTTTTGATGAACGCAGGCATTTTAAACCAGGCCCTGCATCTCCCTGTCTGATAGAAGTATGTGAGACTAAAATTGGTTTGATTATTTGCGAAGATGGCTGGAATGATCCGGCAGAAAAATATGTTGAGAACCCCTTTAAAGACTTAGCCAAATTAAATCCTGATCTTGTAATAAGCATTAATGCCAGTCCCTCAAATATCGGTAAGCGTGAACAGCGGCATACAATTATGTCGAATCTTGCACAACGTTATCAACTACCGTTGTTATATGTTAATTCAGTAGGAGGTCAAGATAGTCTGGTGTTTGACGGGGCTTCATTTGCCATGACAGCAAAAGGTGACCTGATCTATGAAGCAGAGTCATTTAACGCGAGTCTGGAATATATTAGTTTTGATTCAGCAAGTTTTCAGAATATTTCATCACACAAGCCAGTAATTTCAAATAATGAATTAGCATTTAAACAAATAGTGTTAGGGCTGAGAGATTATGCGCGCAGGTGTAGGTTTAAAAAAATTGTAATTGGCTCATCAGGTGGTATTGATTCAGCTCTAACTCTTGCATTAGCTAGTGAAGCGCTGGGTTCAGAAAATATCATTGCTATTACCATGCCTTCTGTTTTTTCCAGTACCGGATCAGTGACTGATTCTGAAAAGTTGTGTGAAAATTTGGCAATAAAGCTATTTAATCATCCAATTAAGGCATTGGTAAAACAATATTCAACAGATTTTAGCCAAACCTTCAATAACACTTTAAAGGGGCTGACATTAGAAAACCTTCAAGCGCGGATTCGTGGCACTATTTTAATGGAATATTCCAATGAATACGGTGCGTTATTGTTATCCACTGGGAATAAATCGGAAATATCAATTGGTTACTGCACGCTATATGGTGATACCAATGGAGGACTCAATTTATTGGGTGATTTGTATAAAACAGAGGTTTATAGTCTCTCACGTTATATAAATGAAAAAGCTCAGCGTGAAATCATTCCCTTTGGTATTATTAACAAAGAACCCTCAGCTGAATTAGCGCCTGATCAGAAAGATACTGATAGCTTGCCAGTTTATGAGGTTTTAGATGAAATTTTAAAATATTTAATTGAAGGTAAACAATTATCTAGTGATGAATACAGGCGAGTAAAAGAATATGTTATTCAATTAAATAAAACATCGATTGGACTGGTCGAAAAAATCAGAAAAATGATTGCCCGCAATGAGTACAAACGTTTTCAAGCACCGCCTATTATCAGAATCAGAGCGAGAGCTTTTGGAAATGGTCGACAAATGCCTATAGCGGCAAAATATTAAGGAAAATCATGCAGCGTTATAAACTCGCGGTTATTATTGGGCGCTATCAAATTTCACATGCTGGTCATGAGCTTTTAAAACGCAAAGCGCTGGAAATTGCGGATCAAGTGGTGGTTATTATTGGCTCTTCTTTTCAAGCAAGAAATCCCAGAAATCCATTTAATTGGGAAGAACGCAGAGAGATGATACTCTCTACCCTAGGCGATAGTGAAAAAAAACGTACTTATTGTTGTCCTATTCGTGATTATTATAATGATGAACGATGGAATGCTGAAGTTAAACGTATCGTTAGTAAATACTCAAGTCAAGATGTCGTGTTGGTAGGACATAAAAAAGAAGGTGATAATGATACCTATTATTTAGATAATTTTGCTGATTGGAGTTATCTCGGGATTGAATCAATCTATAAAATAGATGCGGCACAACTAAGAGCTATTTATTTTGAGTCTGAGGATATAGATATTTCTTTATCATCAATCAATGATTTAATCCTATCTCCAGTTAAACAATTTCTGAAAGCCTGGTCTTTGAGACCTGATTACACTGAGTTAGTTAAAGAACACCAAAAAATTAAGGAAGAAAAAGCGTTATGGAATGGAAGTCCTTATAATGTGATTTTTAGTACAGCTGATGCTATCGTTAAAATAAAAGACCATGTATTACTTGGTAAAAGAAAATATCATCCAGGTAGAGGGTTATGGGCGATTCCTGGTGGCTTTATCGAACAGCATGAGAGTGTATTGGCTGCTGCTTTAAGAGAGTTGAAAGAAGAAACTAAAATAGGTTTAATGGATGAAACTCTGCTGAATAATTTTAAATCAGTCAAAGTTTTTGATCATCCTAAACGCTCGTGTCGTGGGCGTTTTATCACGCATGCACATTTTTTTGATTTAACAGATCAAAAGTTTCCAGCCATTGAAGCTGCAGATGATTTACAAGAGGTTGCCTGGGTTCCTATTGAAAACTTGGTAACTATGGAAGAGCAAATTTTTGAAGATCATTTCCACATTTTGAATACATTTCTTGGTTTTTTGAAATTATAAGGTGGTGTGCCGATTTCACTTGAAGATTTTTGCTAAATTAAAGTTCGGACAATGCTTTTAACATCTGTTCAATAAAACATATTGCGGCATAGAAATGAGGGCAAATTCCAATATCATTAAGTGATAAATTATCGAAAGGACGTTTTTAATAATCAGGGGGTAAGTGCAATGTTCGGTTGTCCAAAGCAAGCGCTGCTTCATGTAACGCTTCAGATATAGAAGGATGGGCATGAATGGTTCTGGATAAGTCTTCGGCACTGGCAGAAAATTCCATGGCTAATACAGCTTCAGCAATTAACTCAGAGGCCTGGTCACCGATGATATGCACCCCCAGAATGACATCGGTTTCAGCATGCGCTATTATTTTAACCAAGCCATCTGTTTTTCCAGCAGCCTGGGCACGCGCAGAGGCGGTAAAGGGAAAAATTCCCACTTCATAATTTTCCCCCACTGCTTTTAAAGCTTGTTCGGATTGACCCACCCAGGCAATTTCTGGTGAGGTATAAATTACACTTGGAATAATGTCGTAATTGATTGGGCTATGTTGTCCGGCAATTTGTTCGGCTACAAAAGTACCTTCTTCCAAACCTTTGTGGGCAAGCATAGGGCCAAGTGTGGTTAAGTCGCCAATAGCATAAACACCAGGCAGGCTGGTGCAGCAATTTTTATCAACATGAACAAAACCATTGTCATCAAATAATAAATCAGCCTCTGCAGCCGCCAGGTTATCAGTGTTAGGTTCACGGCCAGAGGCAACAATCAATTTATCAAGGCGAAGTGTATGCGTTCCTCCGCTATCCTGGTATTCCACAGAAACTTTTTTATTACATTTTTTTGCAGAAATAACGCGTGCACCCAAGCGCAAATCGAGTCCTTGCTGGGTAAAAATTTGATAGGCTTCTGCAGATATTTGTTCATCTGTAGAGTTTAAAAATGATTCTTGTGCATCTAGCAAGATAACGTCAGCACCCAAGCGATTCCATATGCCAGCCAGTTCTAAGCCAATAATCCCAGCACCAATAATTCCTAATCGTTTAGGTACTTCTTCAAGTTTTAAAGCGATGCTAGAATCAATGATAAATTCATTGTCAATCGGTGCGCAAGG
Source organism: Methylococcaceae bacterium (assembly GCA_021647585.1). Taxonomy (GTDB): domain Bacteria; phylum Pseudomonadota; class Gammaproteobacteria; order Methylococcales; family Methylomonadaceae; genus QPIN01. Next base: position 16,179 of record JAKIUK010000062.1, on the reverse strand, counting down.
AAGTTCCGTAGGGTGTGAGCCCGTTGCCAGAATGATGTGATCAGCAGTTAATACTGATCTTTTGTTGCTGTTTGTTTCAATGACTTCAACTTGACCCGCTGATAATAATTTGCCTTGTGCATACAGGCAATCAATTTTGTTATGGGCAAACAGCTTTGCAATTTGGATATTTAGTGATTCAATAATCGTATTTTTGCGTTTGATCATTTGGGACAGGTCTATGTCTATGTTATCTACTTTTATGCCATGAGTCGATATATCGTGCTTTAATGAATGGTATATTTTAGATGACTCTAGTAATGCCATAGAAGATATACAACCCGCATTAACAAATGTTCCACCCAGACAGGATTTACTTTTTACACTGTGCCAATTGTCGATACAAACGGTTTTTAGGCCTAATTGGGCACAACGGATGGCAGCAACATAACCGGCAGGACCCGCTCCGATAATAATGGCATCATAATTTAATTGAGGCGTACTCATAACGGGTGCCTATATATTGAGTAGAAGGTGTGCTGGAGATTCTAAGCATTCCTTAATAGTGACCAAAAACTGTACGGCTTCTTTACCATCAACCAGGCGATGATCATAAGATAAGGCTAAATACATTATTGGACGAATAACAATCTCTCCATTTTCAACAACTGGGCGCTCTTTAATGGCATGCATGCCTAAAATGGCACATTGAGGCGGGTTAAGAATGGGAGTAGATAACATAGAGCCAAAAATACCCCCGTTAGTGATGGTAAAAGTACCTCCGGTTAAATCTTCATAACTTAAAGATCCTTCTTTTGCTTTAGTACCGTAATTGAAAATGCTTTTTTCTATACCGGCAAAATCAAGTTGATCAGCATCTTTGATAACGGGTACGATCAGGCCTCGAGGGGTAGATACTGCAATGCCCATGTCGTAGTAACCATGATAGATTATATCGCTATTATCTATAGAAGAATTAAGCGCAGGGTATTTTTTGAGCGCTTCAATTGAAGCTTTAACAAAAAATGACATGAAGCCTAGTTTAATATCATGTTTTTGTAGAAAGCGGTCTTTGTATTGGTTTCTTAGATCAATCACGCTTTTCATATCGACTTCGTTAAATGTAGTCAACATGGCTGCATTTTGTTGGGCTTGAAGTAAGCGTTCGGCAACTTTTGCTCGCAGACGAGTCATAGGGACGCGTTGCTCGGGACGAAAGTTTGAAGATACTTCTGGGCTGATGGTCGGTATGATTGCAGGTTCTTTAGATATTGTTACTGGTTCAGCGATGGTTTTAGCAATGACAGGCTCGGGTGTTTTCTGCTTGTTTTCAATAAAATTGAGCACGTCTGCTTTAGTAAGCCGACCTTTTTTACCTGACCCCGAAATTGCTTGAGGATCAAGTTTTTTTTCTTGTATTAAACGACGGACAGCAGGGCTTAGGGGAATATCCTCAGAAAGAGTCTGTTCGGTTTGCTGATTGTCAGTTGATTGATCTGGAGATTGTTCAGCATCTTTTATTTCCATTAAGGCCAGTACATCTCCAGTAACAACAATTGCTCCATCCTGTTGCAGAATTTTGCTGAGTATGCCGGATTCTGGGGCAGGTACTTCAAGTACAATTTTATCTGTTTCCAGATCAACCAGGTTGTCGTTTTTATTAACAAAGTCACCTGGTTTTTTATGCCAGGTAGCAAGTGTTGCATCAGCAACGGATTCAGGTAAGCTGGGGACCAGAATTTCAAAACTCATGTTAATTTCCTTGTTTGACGTCATAAAGAGCTGCTTTAACGACTGCTTTTTGTTGTTCAATATGTACGGTATGACTACCTACGGCAGGAGCGGCAGCGGCAACTCTACCCGCATAAAAGATAGTAATATCTTTATCTATATTATCGTAAAAATGGTGTTTGGATTGGTACCATGCGCCCTGGTTCTTGGGCTCTTCCTGACACCAAACGATTTCTTCTATATTGGGATAGTTGTTTATTTCCGCTTTAAATAAGTCGCTGGGAAAGGGATATAGTTGTTCAATTCGAATAATGACTACATGATTAAGTTCATCGGCTCTGCGAGCTTCCAATAAATCATAATACACTTTACCCGCACATAAAATTAAGCGAGTTACTTGCTTAGGTTTTATTTCATCCTGTTCTGGAATAATAGGTAAAAATTTACCATCTGTCAGATCCTCTAGTGTTGAGATTGCTAATTTATGCCGCAATAAACTTTTGGGGCTCATGATGATCAACGGTTTGCGGAAAGGTCTATGAAGTTGACGCCTTAATAAATGGAAGATCTGAGCCGGCGTAGTGGGATTGCAAACTTGTATATTATGATCGGCACAAAGTTGTAGATATCGTTCCAGTCTGGCTGATGAGTGTTCAGGGCCTTGTCCTTCAAAACCATGAGGCAGGAGCATAACCAGGCCACATAACCTTCCCCATTTGGACTCAGCCGAGCTGATAAACTGGTCAATAACGACTTGTGCACCATTCGCAAAGTCACCAAATTGCGCTTCCCAAATGATTAGTTTTTCGGGTTCAGTAGAGCTATAACCAAATTCAAAGCCTAATACTCCGGCTTCTGATAATAGTGAATCAAAGATTTGAGCGCGGCCCTGATTTTTAGACATATGCTGAATAGGGTACCAGGTCTCTCCGTTCAGCTGATTGTGTAGGGCAATGTGGCGGTGGGAAAAAGTTCCTCTGCCTACATCTTGCCCTACTAGACGAATATCCTTTTTTTCTTGAATTAGAGTGGCATAAGCCATATTTTCAGCAAACCCCCAGTCCAGAGGTAAGGCCCCAGCTGACATTTTTGCCCGGTTTTCCATCACTTTTGCTACCCGGGGATGTAGTTCAAATTCTGCAGGCAGAAGGTGGAGTTTCTCGTTGCAAAAACGAAGATCTTCTAAGGAAACACGGGTATCACATGGGACGGTCCATTCCTGATTGTAATATTTTTTCCACTGCTCAGAATAGGAATAGACCGATTCATCAAGTATAGGGCGAGAAACTGAGTTACCTTGGTCTAATAATTGTTGATAATCTTGCTCCATTTCTTGCGCTGTTTGTTCCGAAACCACTTCCTGTTCTATTAGTTCTCGAACATATAATTCACGAACAGATGGCAAACTGCGAATGATTTTGTACATCATCGGTTGTGTGGCTGCAGGTTCATCCGCTTCATTATGGCCTAGTCTGCGATAGCAAATGAGGTCAATAACCACATCTTTATGAAATTTCATGCGAAAATCCAAAGCCATCTGAGTCACGAAAAGTACTGCTTCAGGATCATCTCCGTTGACATGAAAAACAGGGGCATGAATCATGGTTGCCACATCAGTACAGTATAGCGTTGAGCGAGCATCAAAAGGGTTGCTGGTGGTAAAACCTATTTGATTGTTTATAACGATATGAATTGTGCCGCCGGTGGAAAAAGCACGCGTTTCTGACATGTTAAGAGTTTCCATAACAATGCCCTGGCCGGCAAATGCAGCATCACCATGGATTAAAACAGGAATAATGGTATCTATGCTGCCTTTTCCGCGTCTGTCCTGTCTGGCTTTAACTGAACCTTCAACAACCGGGTTGATAATTTCAAGATGCGAGGGATTAAAAGCTAGTGTTAAATGAACAGGGCCACCGGGTGTAGCAACATTAGATGAAAAGCCCATGTGATATTTAACATCACCTGTGATAGCGCCAGGGGTGGAGGTATGGGTACCTTCAAATTCCCCGAATAATTGCGCAGGGGTTTTACCTAATATATTGATAAGCACATTCAGACGTCCTCGGTGAGCCATACCGATAACGACTTCCTTAACCTGTTTTTCCCCTGCATTTTGAACGATCTCATCCAATATAGGTATGAGACATTCACTACCTTCAAGTGAAAAGCGTTTTTGCCCGACGTATTTGCGATGTAAATGCTTTTCAATGCCTTCTGCAGCAGTCAATTGCTTTAAAATAGATAGCTTTTTTTCGCTGGAATTAGCCGAGATACCAGGTCGGCTACCTTCCAGTTTGTTTTTAATCCAGCGCTTGGTTTCTGCATCGACAATATGCATGTATTCAATGCCTATACTGCCGCAATAGATTTCTTTAAGCGTGGATATAATTTTTCTTAAAGGTAATTTGTCGACACCATAAAGTGTTCCTGTGTCAAACAGGGTGTCCATATCAGGTTCAGCAAGGCCATAATATGCCAGTTCCAGATCTGCCGGGATTTCTGGGTTTTTACCTAACGGATTGTTTGCGGCTATTTGATGTCCACGAACTCTATAATGATTAATCAGCCGGGCAACAGAGGATTGTTTTTTTACACTTTCTTCAGTAAATCCCTGTAGTTTTGCCAGCCTGCCCTGAGTAGACAGGGCTAACTTTTCAAAACGGTTAACTATAGGGCTGTGAGCAATTTCATGTAGTGAACCATTTTGGATATCATTAAATTTGCTACGCCAATTTTCTGACACAGAATCAGGGTTTTCAAGATACTGTTCATATAAGTTTTCAATGAAAACAGCATTACTTCCATAAAGAGCAGATGATTCTTGAAACAATTTTAGCAAGTTGCTCATGAGGTTTTCCGATATATCAACAGTTATAGGGCATTATATTAGAGCTAAAGTGGTATATTACCAAATGAAAAGTATAGATGAAGTAAAAAATCATTGTAGACACATGATTTGTCTTTAACTGGAATCGATAGGAAGGTTTATGGCCGATAGCAACAAAGTCGTTATTAAAATCAAGTATCCAGGTGCCGATAAAAAGTTAAGGGAACAATTGCGTCCTGAAATAGTGACTAAATGGAATATTCAACGGATATTTTTTGCTTTAATAGTACTTGTAATTTTTATATTAGTCCTTTTTTACTATTTCAGTAATGGATCACTAGACCCTGATGAAAAAAAAGTATCACCAGAAAAACATAATGATAAAACTGTACAGCCATCAGCTAAACTATCGGCACAAGAGATAGAAAAAGAAAAACTAACTACTGAGACTAAATTAATTGATAATATTGATGTGGTAGAAAAATGGGACGTTCAATTATCTAAAAATATGGATGAAAAAGAAATTACTGATATTAAATCTATTAATAATATTGAAAAGATAATAAGTCTGGGTGTTAAATTATCTGCAAAGGTTGCTGAAAAAGAATCACTAGTAACTGTTATTAAGTCTGATAATAATGAAACAGAAGAAAAGTCAGCTGTTAAACCTGCAATTTCACCCAAGGGATTAAGTCATGGCAGAGTTACTAGAGCATTATTAACCACGGGACTAAATAATAAAGAGCCTTTGGCAGGTATAAGTTTACCTCTGGTAGTCAATAAAAATAATGCGACTCAAGTTTATTATTTTACTGAAATAATAAATATGAAAGGAGAAATCCTTTTTCACCATTGGCTACGTAATGGACAAAGTATATATAAAAAGGAACTTAATATATTGGGGAATAGATGGAGAGCGAGTACCAGTAAATTAATTTCTTATTCTAAAACGGGTAAGTGGCGTGTTGAATTGGTAAATAAGGAAGATGTTATTTTAAATAAAATAGAATTTAATGTAATTAAGGAGCAATAGTAATTATTATTTACGATGCAGTGTTATAATTTTATATTATTTTTATAAGTGAATAATTATGACTGAATATAACACGCTTTCAGAAAAAGAATTGCAAACTGTCATTGATCAGGCAAAGAAAGCATTAAAAGAAAAACAGAATATTAAACGTAATGAAGTTATTGCGCAGATAAAATCATTAGCCACATCAATTGGAGTGACTGTTGTTATTAAAGAGGATGAGAAAAAGAGTGTAAAAAAAGGTAAAAAGGTGGCAGCAAAATATTATAATCCTGCTGATGAAAGCCAAAAATGGACGGGTCGAGGCGTGACTCCAAAATGGATGCGTGCTTTAGTGGAAGCTGGGCATGATAAGTCCGAGTTTCTTATTTAGATCATTTTTACCGAGTTAGCCAACTATAGTAACCTTTTTTTAATTTTATTTTATTAGGTCTTAATAATGCCCATTTCATTGGATGTTCTTGAAAAAATTGTTCGTGATGCTGGATCTATAGCCATGCGTTATTTTAAAAATTTAGACAGCATGGGTGTGATCAAGAAAAGTCCTCGAGACTTGGTTACAGATGCAGATGTTGAGGTGGAAGCGTATTTAAAAGAAGCATTAACTAAAGCTTATCCTCAATATGGTTTTTGGGGTGAAGAAAGTGGTCAGTCAGATGACCAGACCAGTCGATGGATTGTTGATCCCATAGACGGAACACATTCTTTTGCCAAGGGCCAATATTTTTGGTCTATTAGTGTGGCTTTGGAAATTGATGGCGATCTTGTTGCAGGTTCGGTATACGCACCTGCCCTGGATGATTTATATCTTGCAGCCAAAGGGCAAGGGGCAAGCAAGAATGGTAAAGCTATATCTGTTTCTGCAGAAAAGAGTCTGGCAGATTCTATGATTGCCACTGGTTTTGCCTGTTTACGTTCGTATTTGCAAGAAAACAATTTACAACGTTTTTGCCGGATTGCGCAAGAAACCACAGGTCAGCGACGGTTTGGCTCAGCGGCAATGGATTTATGTCTGGTTGCAGATGGTCAGGTTGATGCTTTTTGGGAGCAGGAATTGAATTTATATGATGTCGCTGCGGGGGCTTTAATTGCCAAAGAAGCCGGTGGAACAGTGACTGATTTTAAAGGTAAGGAAGGGGTTTTTCCAAAACAGATACTGGTAACTAATGGTGGGATTTTTGATCAGATTTTGCCGTTGATGTAGGTTATTTAAGGAGGTTATTTATTTTTTATTTCTTACAACACCTGGCAAAGTGGCTAATTGCTGTTCAAGAAAATTTCCTGTCGATTGCAGTTGTGCGACGATAGTGTCCATCGCGTTAAACTGCTTAAATAACCGGGTTTCAAGCGTATCCAGTTTGTTATTCAATGCTGTCCTTTGTTCATTGATACGCTCGATCCTGGTATTCAATCCACTGGTACGGGAATCGATTAAATTATCTGTTTCCAAAAACTGGCTGATTATATTGTCTAATTGGTCAGCAATTCCTCGATTAAATAAAACGGTCCCCCTGTTACCGGCAAAACCACCGGTAAATTCCAGGATCATTCCTTCGGCTTTGCCTTTGCCGGTTAGGATAGTACCCAGACCATCGGCTTGCTGGTCGCCAATACTTCCTTTAACATCTGTGCCACTGATTCCCTTGCCTATTGCCAGGCCTAAATCAGTAGCGCCTTCAATTGCGGTTATTTCAACACTAGATTTAGCGCTATAAGCGGCAGAAGTTATTTGTAGTTTTCCATCTACAAAACTGACCAGAACACTGGAACCCGCATTTATTAAAGAATTACTGGCATTGATTTTTGCCTGAATTTCAGCCGCTAGTTCAGCGCCTGAGCTGTAACTCTTTTGTGTAAGATTAATCTGACCCGAACTAGTACCATCAATCAAAAAACTCATGCTGTCATTATTAGTATCAATAGTTATCGGAGAGTTTGTAAGGTCTGATAGAGCAGGAGCAGCAGTACCCTCTAGAATACCTCGGCTGGCCATGACATCCAGGTTAACACGATAATTTCCGGTTTGAGTGTTTTTGCTGGAAGTAACAAAATTAACCTGTGAATCAGTCGATGCTCCTTTGGCACTAAAAATCTGTGCCAGCACATCACGGTTATCGGTAAGCGATGTTTGTAGTTTATTGCTGTCCAAAGACAACTTACCAGTTCTGTCAGTGGTAATTCCAATAGTGGATAAAGACGAAATATTACCATCAGCGCCAGTCGATGAAGATGATATTATTCTTCGCAGCTGAGACTCCACATTTCGCACTACAGAATCCCCTAATAATGGACCTGCCTGTTCTGTTGACGGGTCAAAACTACTAAGCTGTTTTAAGGTGTCAACCAGTTCATTAAATTTTTCAGTAAATCCAGTAACCGCTTCAGTAATTTTACTGTCATTTTTAGCTATCGTAATATTAACTGGAGAACCTGGCGTTGTCGTGCCTTTAAGTGTCAGAGTAACACCTGAAACAGCCGAATTAACAGTATTACTGGCACTAGTAATACTTAACCCATTTAAAGTAAAGGCGGCGTCTTTAGCCGCCAGGTCTTCACTCATGTGGCTATTTGCTGCCGCAGCAGGGTCCGGGTCAAAAGCGAGTTGTGATAAACCCAGGTTGTCAGTGTCATTGCCGTCTGAGGTGTCATTGACAGAAATTCTAAGTCCATTTTCTTTACCTGTTTCATTTGAAGTGAACAATAACTTAAAGCCCGTACCATCGTTCACCAGGCTGGCTGTAACTCCAATATCTGCTTTATTAACTGCATCCCTGATGCCTTGCAGGCTGTTATCCTCGCTATTGATAGAAACGGTTCGGGTTGTTTTGTCATCATTGCTAATAAAGCTATTGCTATCCGCATCAAAGTGACCAAACTCAAAAGTTAAAGAACCTGTGCCCACTGGAGCAGTGGTTTCGCTAAAGCCTTTTGAGCTAAGAGAATGGGACTGGGCAAGACTGGTAATATCAAGTGCATAATTACCGGGATTGGCAATACTGGAACCGCTGGCAGTTACAATATCTTCGTCAGTAGAACTTGTGGTTACATCATTAAAGGTACTGGCAAATTTTAATTGAGAAAAAGACCCCTGAAAGGAGGATAGGGCAGATTTTAATGAACCGTATGCAGAAAGTTTGGCAAGTATATCTGCTTCCTGCGAATCAAAACGCTTTTCAGATGGCGCGCGCTCTGCGTCAATAAGGCTCCCGACCAGTCCAGGAATATCAATACCAGAGCCGATGCCTGCGGTTGAGATGGAAGCCATAAGGGTTACCTCTTTATCAATTTAATATTTTATCTGGTACCCACGCTGTGCGTGGTAATCCATTCCGTGACGCTAGAGCGTCAGCCCATGCATTCCAACGCAAAGCATTAGAACGAGGCAATAGGGTGTTTTGTTAAACCTAGAAAGATCAGCTGGTTGCGGAATTATAGTGCAAGATATTGGTTTCACGGTACTTTAAAAAAATCTGAGCTTCACCCATTCGGTTAAGCGGGCATTTTTTTGAAGTGCTGTGGAATCAAGAGCTTGTGCTAGAAACCGTGATCCAACTGATTTTTCTAGGTTTAATCACCACAAACACAAATAGCGGCCATTGCCGCTTATTATGCATTTATATTTTATAAGCAATTACAATGCCACTTATAGTTAGGCTTTAGCTCTAATTAATAAAAGTTCAGAGCTTTTAGAACCATCTTTTAAGCTAATATCAAGTTGTTTAGCAATCTTTAATGCCTCTTCATTAGGTATTTGTCTAATCATTTCATCTGTTTCAGCGTCTATCACTTTAACAACGGTTTGGCCGCTGTCTTTATCAATATTAAATTCCAGGTTTCGATTGATAGACTGGACATAAGAGTTCAATTGTTTAACCGCATCACCTAAAGCTTGTTCAGAAGCTTCTTGCTCTTCTGCTGTTTCTTCAGCTTTATCAACTTTGGATATATCAGCTTTTTTATCGGATTTTTCAGTTTTAGCGGAATCAATGGGTCGAATTGTTTTTTGTGGTTCTTCTTTTATGTCTTTAGACGGATGATCTACTGCTTTTAAAACCGGTTTTGCCAGCTCAGGCATTGCCGGTTTATTCTGTATGTTAATATTTGCAGTCATAATCTTGTCTCGTTTTAGTAAGAGCGAAATTCTGGTTCCCCCTTAATTTTAGGAGGGAACCAGAACAGAAAGGCTCTTGTTAACTACCTTATCCTAATAATGATAGTACACTTTGTGGTAGTTGGTTAGCCTGCGCTAACATCGCTGTACCTGCCTGTTGCAGAATCTGGTTCCGTGTTAGCTCTGCAGTTTCAGAAGCGAAATCAGTATCCTGAATTCGAGACCGAGCAGCACTGATGTTCTCTATACTGACAGACAAGTTAGAAATGGTTGAAGTGAAACGGTTTTGAATCGCACCCAAATCAGCCCGGTTACTGTCTATGTTGGATAAAGCGCCGTCAATAATATCAATCGCTGCATTGGCTCCAGCTACTGTGGAGATGTCTAAGCTTTCTACAGATTCTAACTTGCTGGAATTCAACTTGTTAGCGCTTGCGGCAAACAGTCCGCCATCAGCTGCTTCAATATTTGAATTTACACTAAAGGAACCAGCAGTAGATTTGAACTCAATAGTTCCACCTACAACGGTTGAGTCTCCTTTTCCTCCGGTTAAAGTGGTATCTACTCCTATAGCACCGCCTACGTCAATAGTTGCCGAAGCATTGCTGCTATTATAATCTTGAATTTCAATATTTTCCCCCGTTTGATTCGACAAAGTGATCTCATCATTGGTAATGTTTAATGTTGCTATAACCCCTGTCTTGCTGGCTTGATCGTTAATGGAACTTGTAAGTGCTGTTAAATCATTTTTCGTTACATTTGCGGAAAGTTCTGTTCCGTTAAGAGTTAAAGAGACAACACCGTCACCTGTCAGGTTGCTTAACGTTGCGGTAGAACTTGCGCTAGCATTTACACCGGTTACATCAGCGATAGCATTAATTTGCGATACAATTAAATCTGCAGTGTCGTCCTTGTTTATATTGACGCTGCCTGATCCTGTTCCTGCAATAGTGAGTTTCTGTGATTCCACGTTATTGCCTTCAGATGTATCACCTAAGCCTCCTTCGGTTAATTTGGCATCAACGCCACCAGCCGTAGCAAAGATACTTCCAGCTGTTTTATCTGATTGAATGGTGAAATTGTCATCTAAGAAAATATCTAGCTCTCCAATTTTAATTGCTGCTTGAGTTCCTGTTGTGTCAAGATCTTTAACCAATTGGTCGCCAAATTTAATGGTGGATGTGTCGACGCTAACAGCAGTTACATCTGTAATAGTATTGGCGGCAAGTAATACGTCAGTTGTTCCTCCAGTAGAACCACTGCCACTAGCAAGAGTTATTGATGCAGTTGCGGCTGCTCCTGCTGAGGTGCTAAGTCCTGTTATTGATACTGCGGTGCTTCCAGCAGGTAAGGAACCATCGGTGCTGGTCTGAAAGCTTAGTGTGTCAGCTACAGTGTCATGTGTAAATGTTATCGATTCATTGCCTGCTGCATTTGTGAAGGTGTATGTATTATCACCGTTATCAACGGCTCCAGTGAGAGCTTTTAAATCTGTTACAACGTCAGAAATATTGGTTGCTAGTGTAATGCCTAAGGTTTCAGTGGTACCGAAGCCAATAGTAAAGTTTATTGCTTCTCCATTGAGAAAATCTGAAGAAATGCTACCTCTAGATGTATCGATTTTATTAAAATCTGCAATGCCTAAATTAGCTCCTGATGTACTGCTTATGGTGTTTGATGTGCCATCATAGGATAAATCAGAATTCGCATTTGTTTTATTGAGGGCATCTACGGCTGAAGACAGGTTGGAGTCAAAATCTTCCTCGTAAGTGTCTGCGTTGTAGGTGAAGAAGACAGTCTGTGTGGTTGAGCCATTACCACTAGTTATATCAAAAGAAATTTCATCACCATTTTGTATGCCGTCAAACACTGGGTTATCTATTGTAACGCTGTTTGATGCTGTTGCAGTTACACCAGTATTTGCATCTAGTTTAGAAGCAATGACAGAAGCATCTAAATCTGCTGGTGATGCAAGGGTAAGAACTGTTGCTGCAGCGCCATTAGGTGGAGTAATTGTTATTTGTTGGGCTCCCGCTGTACCTAAATCTGTAGCTGTTAAGGCTGCAGCGTAAGTGGCTGCATTTGCAGCTTCGCCTAATGTAGTCGAATTAGTAGTAACATAATTTCCGTTAGTTGCTACAGCACTCCCTAACACATTGTTATCAGTAGAAACCTTTTCTATTCCCAGGCTATTAGAAGTAGCTTTTGTAACAGAGACTTGAATGGTCTGACCTGCATCAGCACCCACTTGAAATTGTTGAGACTGGAAAGAACCGTCTAACAGTTTAATACCGTTAAATGAAGTAGTATCAGAAATTCTGTCTAATTCAGAAACTAACTGATTTACCTCTGCCTGTAGACTTAAACGGTCAGAAGAGGAGTTGGTAGAGTTAGCTGATTGCACGGCTAGTTCACGAACACGCTGTAGAATATTGGTGCTTTCTCCTAAAGCACCCTCAGCTGTTTGAGCTAATGAAATACCGTCGTTGGCATTTCGGCTGGCTTGTGACAAGCCTTTAACTTGTGAAGTCATTCGGTCTGAAATCGCCAGGCCTGCAGCATCATCTTTTGCGCTGTTAATACGCAAACCCGATGATAGACGTTGTAATGAGGTGGCTAAACCGCTCTGAGAGCTGTTTAGATTACGTTGCGCATTGATTGATGCAACATTGGTGTTAATACCTAAAGCCATGATAGTTCTCCAGTTTTGTTAGAAGCCCGTGCACCTAACTTGTATTGAATGCGCGGCGAATAAAATGTTAGCGTTACCCGAAACATTGAATGGGTTTTTGCTTTTGTCACTGAGGTTATCGTCTTGGCTTTGAGTTTCTTTAATATTTTTTTGTGAGCTTGTTCTCATTCCTGAGATAGGAGTATAAAATTTATTTTTTTGTATTTATTATAGTATGAAGGGTGTATGCATTTTATATTAGGTTGTGTCGGTTGGGCTAAAACGCGTTAGCGACGTGTCCAATGTTTGGTATGGTGAGTTGTAGGATGGTTAGTTTAAACCTAGATAAATCAGTTGATCGCTTAGGGTGTGCATAAACTATTGAATAATAAGTATATCTTAATGAATTAGTACGTACCTGATGGGTGAGAGATATTCGCTTCACAGTTTTGTGAAGAAATCTGGACGAAAAATCCTGCAGTATAGCTCTCGATAAGGACTATGGCCATTATCTTCGAGCAATTCTTTGTCTTTTTCGCCCAGATTTTCCACAAAACCCGTGCTTAACTGATTTTTCTAGGTTAAACGTTTGTAATGCGTGCTGCTCTTCGAGTTGTAATGTTTTGTATAAATGCTAAACGATTTATTTTATCAATAAGTTACAATTTTGAAACCTGCTGTTATACTTGTATATAACAGAATTTAGACTAAAGAACATCGCCTGTGTGCCGATAAGTTTTATAGTTCTAATAAATTCAGGTTATATAAAAGGTGTTGCAATGAGTGCAAAAATGAATTCGGCTTTAAGTAGTTATAGTGATTATGGGTATAACTCTGAAATTGAGTATGCTGATCCACATCGTTTGATTCAGATGTTGTTTGAAGGGGCTTTGAAGCGTATTGCTTTTGCCAAAGGTGCAATGCAGCGGAAGGAAATTGCCGAAAAAGGCAAGTTCATCAGTCAGACTATTGAAATTGTAGGTGGTTTAAGGGCCAGCCTTGATGTGGAGAATGGCGGTGAAATAGCGGCTAATCTTGAGTCACTTTATGATTATATTGGTCGTCGTCTAGTCACTGCAAATTTAAAGGATAGCGAAGAAATTCTGGATGAGATTAGTGGTTTGCTGCGTGATGTTAAGATAGCCTGGGATGCAATTAACTCTTCATCAACTGAGCAGGTAGTAGCTGATGCGCCTGTTGCTGCTACTGAGAATAAGACTGTTAAGTCAGATGAAGATATTCCTGTTAAAAATCCTGCTCCGCCTGTGAATGCACGGGCTAATAGAGCGCTAAAGGCTTATTCCGGTTAGTTATATGACGGATCATAGTGTATCTGATGTGCTATTGTTTACTCAGGATATGCTGTTGCTTGTCATTGAGGAGCAATGGGATCAGCTGATGGAAATGCAGGTACTGCAAGATAAAATGCTGAGGCAGTTGTTTGCCGCAGCTGAGCCCATGTTTTCTAAGCAAGAGCAAGAGGATTTACTTGAAGTGCAGCGGCTAAATCAAGAGGTTTTGAATGCTGCTGAGGCTCATAGAGCAGATATCGCTACTGAATTAAGGTCTATGCGGCAAGGGCAAGCAAAGGCAAGCGCTTATCAGGCATTATAGTTATGATTTTGAACCCTGGTTAATTTTAGGGTTTATAAATAGCCTGTCGAAAAACACCCGTTGTTATCAAATTTTTCTATCTCAGGAAAAGTAATGTCCATTTGTGGTTTTTGCTCATCATTGACTGCTTTGAGCATCTTAGGAAGGCGATGTAAAGTTTGTGGCCCAAATACCATATCCACATAGGGTGCGCGTTTGATAATATTATCACCTTCTTGAGATGCCACACAACCGCCAACGCCAATAACTAAATTAGGATTCTTTTCTTTAAGTTTGCGCCATCTACCTAATTGAGAAAAGACTTTCTCTTGAGCTTTTTCTCGAATGGAACAGGTATTTAATAAAATAACATCGGCTTCGGCTTCAATCTCTGTCATTTCAAGCCCATACGAATCAATTAACACGTCTTGCATTTTTGATGAATCGTATTCATTCATTTGGCACCCGTGTGTTTTTATAAATAACTTACCTTTTTTTTGTTCTGACATAATTTTATTTGTTTTTAAGTTTTTTGACTAATTTTACGATAATTTCAGCTGTGACACCCCAAATAGTGTAATTATTGTACTCGTATACATAATAATTGACATTCTTTCCTTGGTAATTGGCACTGCGTTTTTGACAATTTTTTTCCTCACAAAAGAAGGACAAAGGCACTGAAAAGACTTCTGCCACTTCATCTTCATTTATTACCACTGAAAATCCATCTTTTAAAATGCCGACAAATGAAGTGACATAAAAACCAGAATTTGTTTCGATATCATCCAAATAACCTACAACATCAATATAGACTGAATTAATGCCTATTTCTTCTTTTGTTTCACGAATAGCCGCTTGACGAATAGTTATATCCGCTTCGTCAAAACCACCACCAGGAAAACTCACTTGCCCTGAATGATGTTTAAGTTGTTCTGAACGTTTCGTTAACAAAACATGTATTTCTTCATCTTGCCAAAACAACGGAACAAGCACAGCGGCGGGTCTAAATTCATCATGACCAGATGCTTGCCAAATTTCAGTCGGAATCAACTCCGTTTTTAAGATTGATTTTAAATTGCTGTAAAGCTTATCTTTATTTTGGATATTAAACATAAAAAAACGGAGTAATTCGCATTACTCCGCCTCTAAATTGTGTCAAACTATACTTAACCATGTTGAGTCAAATACAAGGTTATTTAATGCTCAATAAGTTAATATCAAAGATCAATATTTCATTTGGCCCAATTGGACGTTGTCCTCTGATTCCATAAGCTAACTCAGGTGGAATAAATACTTGCCATTTCGCACCAGGCTTCATAAGAGGCAAAATTTCTTGCCATCCTTTTAGCGCTGTATTAATTTTAATAGCTTTTGGCTCACCACGAACAAATGACGAATCAAATTCTTGGTAATTATCAGGGTTTTCTGTACCTATTAACGAACCACGGTAATGAATCACAACTTCACTATCCATAGTTGGGTGCTTACCTGCACCATCTTCAATAACACGGTATTGAATACCTGAGGCGAGTTCTTTAATGCCTTTTTTCTTACGATTTGCTTTTAAGAAATCATCGCTGCGTTTCTTGTTTGAAGCGGCTAATTTTTTGTACGCTTCTAATTGTCTCATTTCCATTTTCTTTTGGTAAGCTTGGAAGTTTAACACCATATCTTCTTTAGATACAGTAGGATCTTTCTTTGCAGCTGCTTCACGCATGCCTTTTATTGCATCTTCCAGTGTCAATTCAAACTCACTGCCTTTCTTGCTAGCAAATTCTAATCCAATACGGTAACCATAAGCGTAACTGGTTTTTTTCTTATCAAAACTAATGTCTTTACTCGTTTTATCTTGAGCTGATACAAATGTAGTTGAAATAACAATGATTCCAGCCAGTAATAATTTAAAATTCATCTATAAATCCTCGATGTTGGTTTTCTTAAAAGGTGCGTATTTTATGACACACGCTAAATATTAACAACTCTATAGACCCAATTATCCCTTTTGAGTTCAATTATTGATATAATTTCAACTTTATTTTAATTGAGACTTACCCATGTCAAACATACTTTTAAACACAACAAATAAAGTTTTAACCCTAACTATCAACCGTCCCGAAAAACTTAACGCTTTAAACCATCAAACCTTAGTCGAAATTAACCAAGCAATCACAGAGGCACAAACTAAACACAGCATTGCTGCTAGAATCAGCACAGGCAGTGGAAAAAAATCA
>JAKIUK010000061.1 GCA_021647585.1 Methylococcaceae bacterium | reverse complement strand
TGATTCATGTGCGTCCTATTTGAGTTTTTAGATGATTTCAAGTCAACTTATATTATACTCTTTTAGGGCGCTATTTTCTTTGTTAATCAATGACTTGCTTTCTTATTTGAACTCCGAAACTTTAGTAATAAGTTCTAGAAGTTATTAAATCCAAACGAGAGCAACAACGCAGCTGACAATTTATTGGCTTTCTATATCTGTCAATACAACATTGATGGAGTACTAGTCTGGTAATATGTTTGTTTTCTCAGGTCGCTAGTTCAAAACATACCTGATTACCCATGAGCTTCCGCCATTTTGAAAGATGTAACCACACAGCACCGGCATTCCTGAATTCTGTTAGCAGGAATCTACTTTTGCATGAATATACCCCCGATAAAAGACCTCGGGGATGACGATGAGCAAGACGTCGTCGTTTTTCTCATCTATAAGGCGGAGACTCATGGGTAATCAGGAGAACATATGCTTTCAGTGCATAGTAGTTATATTTTCTCTGGATTTTTTTGTATAAAAAATAGCCCCAAAAATAGCTAGAATCAATATCGCTATGATATAAGGTATATTGCCAACCACATCTGTTGGTTTATTTATATCAGGGAAATGAAACTTTGTTAAAACCCCCAAGCCTGAATCATTAATATCAATAGTGATTGATTTTGCATTCAATATCGGCAACTGAACCTCTCCGCCATCAAAGGGTTTATAGTTTTTCGATCTTAGTTCTACAAAATTCGGGTAGAGTGGGGTAGAAGAAAAATGGGCATTGGAGCCTATTGCCTGAGCAAGTTCATTTTCTATTTGTCGAGTCGATTTTCCATCAGTTTTTATTTCTATGGGTGAATTGTTACCAATAATTACTTTGACTGAACCACCGGCTGCTTCTTTCTTAATACCCGTTGAAAATCCATCTACATATTCAACAGCAGCAGAATAGACTAAATCTATAGCAATGTGGACAGATGCTGATTTAAAGCTTTTTCCTGGGATATTGTAATGGGTTTCCTGGTTGCTATAATCGCGGACGGTGATACGTGTCAAATCAAAGCCAGCTTTATTGCTAACGAGTACTTCAGCTTTATCTTTAGTATATTTTGCGGTAACTCCACGGTCATTAGGTGATTTAATCATGACCCCCGCATTTATTGTATTTGAAATTTTACGAGCAATTTCAATGTCAGAGGTTGGTATTTTGGCATCTTTTCCGTTGATAAAAAGTAGACCATTAGCTGTAAGGAGGTTGGCATTGCCTTTTCTCCAGGAAACTAAATAAGAAAATGCTGTTTCACCTTTTCTTTTAGCTGTTCCGGTCTGTAAACGAAGCTGATTATGTCCAGATGGCGCTGCAGATGTGATTCCAGATAAAGTGATGGTAAATGTAAATAGTATTGCTAAGTGTATGTTTTTTCTTTTTATCATGATTCTATCCTTTTGTTTGCGAGCCAGCCTAGCATAATTAAGGTTATATGCAACGGTGTTTTTATATCTTGAACCTAGAAAAATCAGTTGGCTCACGGTTTCTAGCACAAGCTCTTGATTCCACAGTACTTCACAGACAATTGTTCCTGCATGATCTGCATTCAGTACATCCTTGCACTTCAAAAAAATGCCCGCTTAATTTATGGGTGAAGCTCATATTTTTTTAAATCACTGTGAAACCAATAACTTGCACTCTAATTCCGCGCCCAACTGATTTTTCCAAGGCAAAGGCGAAAGGAGTAAATTTACTCTCTTTTGTGAATGATTTATTACGTAAGGGTATTTCTTTAATTGAAGAAGTGACTGGCAAAGGGCCGCTTTAATACCTAATATCACTTGGACTGGCATATCCGTGTACGACAAAGAGTTAAAGCGGGCTGTCATAATATTCCTGAGCCAGTTATTCGCAGACGGTTTAAAATAGGTTTGAGTAATTTAGAAATGTTGTACAAGCCCCTTGTGGATGAATGGGCGGTCTATGATAATTCTTGTGAAGTTCCTGAACTTTTAGAAGAGAGTGTAAAGTATGAGTGACAATAAAACTAATGTAACTGACCGAACACAAAGAGCCCCCGATTTAATTAATGCAGAAGTGGCAATGAAACGGGCAGCCATTAAAGCACGAAAATTTGCACAGATGTCTGGTACTGCGGTTGTTACCATGAAAAATGGTGTGATCAATGAAGAGTATCCCAGTCAAACCAATTAAAATTACACTCCTTTTTCCAAAAAAAATACCATTCCCTTTTTAAGAAACCATGTTATAATTCCCCAAAAAGAGAATCATGTCTAGCTATGAAAGTTTTAGGTAAAAATATACTGGAGCAGTTTTATGAAAAACATACCGATAGTAAAAGCGCATTAGTTGCCTGGCATAAGGATACTTGTGATGCTACCTGGAACACACCTCAAGATATTAAGAATCGCTATGGAAGTGCTGATTTTTTGTCTGATAACAGAGTGATTTTTAATATAAAAGGCAATAATTATAGGCTTGTTATTCAGGTACGTTATCAAAATGGAATTATTGTTGTTTTGTGGGTTGGAACACATGCAGAATATGATAAACAAGATTTTAGGAGCAAAAAATGACAATGATAAAAGTTCTTAAAACTAATGAAGAGCATCATCAGGCTATGCAGAAGTTAATGGAGGTGATGGATTTAAATCCTGAATCAGGGAGTGAGCAAGCGGATGAATTAGAGCTTTTAGCATTAGTGATTGAGGAATACGAAGATAAAAATTTTCCCATTGAAAGCCCTACACCTATTGAAGCCATTAAATTTAGGATGGAACAAGAGGGTTTAACACAGAGAGATTTGATCCCTTATATTGGCTCGTTGCCAAAAGTATCGGAAGTTTTGAATGGAAAAAGAAAACTTAGTCTTAATATGATTAAGAAACTAAGTAACAGACTGGGTATTTCAGCTGATATTTTAATAGCAACACCGATGGGAGCTTTTCAGGAAAATGATATTGATTGGTCAAAATTTCCGCTTGCAGAAATGAGGAAAAGAGGTTTTTTTAAAGAAAATGAATCATTACCTGAGTTAAAAGAGTACGCAGAAGAAAGAGTAAAAGAATTTTTAAATGGAATTTCTGGAGGTATGAACCTAAGCCCCATCATGTTAAAAACAACAGCACATTATCGCTGTAATGATAAAGAGGTTAATAAATTTGCTTTATGGGCTTGGCAGGCGCGTATTCTACAATTAGCGGAACAAGAGCCTTTGCATGTATCTTATAAAAAAGGCACTGTTAACAAGGATTTTATGAAAAATTTAAGCCAGCTTTCATGGTCGGATAATGGGCCTTTATTTGCCAAAGAGTTTTTAAATAAACAGGGTATTCATCTTATTATTGAACCTCATTTTAAACAGACATATTTAGATGGTGCTGTTTGTTTTGATACAAAAGGCAATCCAATTATTGCGCTTACATTACGTCATGATAGATTAGATAATTTTTGGTTTTCTCTAATGCATGAATTGGCTCATATTGCCTTACATTTTGAGGGTGAATTTGAATGGTTTTTAGATGAAAAGCTAGACCAAGCTAACCAGGATCCAAAAGAAGAAGAGGCAGATAATTGTGCAACGGAATCGTTAGTACCTAAAACACAATGGGACGCGTCAGTGCTTAACAGCGTAAATGATATTAAAGATTTTGCTAAAACACTGAAAGTTCATCCATGTATTGTTGTGGGTAAACTAAGAAGAAAACTGGGAGATTATACGTTGTATGCCCAGTCTTTAAAAACACCTAAAGTAAGACATTTTTTTATGGCTTAAAACTTAGAGAAAAACCAATCAGAGTGCTGGAACACTCTGATTGGTTAGGTAAAGGAAATTGCAACGAGAGTGTGCTTTTCCCCCTGTGTTTACAATAGAGAGATTGTTGGTGCATAATTACATCATATTGGAATCATAAAAAAAAGGTGGCTTAATGACAAGACAAAGCATTTCATTGACAACTCCGAACGATAATTGGTTAAAATCTCAAGTTGAAAGTGAGGAGTACGCCAGCAAAAGTGAGGTTGTAAACGACTTAATTCGGAAAGCAAGGGCAGCGCAAAACGAGATTGAAATAATTCGTGCCAAACTTATTAAATCTGAGCAAAGTGGTTTTATTAGCCAAACGCGTGAAGAAATCCTGGCTGAATTTAAGGAAGAATTGCGTCAAAATGGGCACCTATAAACTTACGTCAGACGCTAAAGCTGATTTACGGCGTATTTATAATCATGGTCTTAAAAAATAGGGCGAAGCCCAAGTGGATAAATACTACAATGATTTCTTTGATCGTTTTGAGCAACTAGCAAAGCAACCCTTTTTATATCAACCTGTTGACTATATTAGCAAAGGGTACAGGCGTAGTGTATGTGGTGTTGATAGTATCTATTATTGTATTGAAGATAATACAGTCGAGATTATGAATATATTGGGAAACCAGGATGCTAACGAAATACTTTCATAACTTTCCAGTACAAAAGGATAAAAATCATGCCTAACCTAGTCGATGTAACCTACGCCCAGACAGGAGAAAGCACCGCTACCAATAAATTAGGTATGCGCGATATGCAATACGCGCTTTTGAAGCGGTTGATGAGTCTCTCTTAAATAATACCTTACTGACAAGATGAATTTCATCATGTCTCTGCCGATGCGGATAACCGATTGGGTGAGGTGATGCGGTCTATTATGCGTAATACCAGCGCACATATTATCGCTATGACAGGTTCTTATTTTCGGGGAGACAGTATTCCTGTGTTGCTACCAGAGGATGAAGCCAGATTTACTAAAGTCACCTATAACTATTATGAGCAATTGAATGGCTATACCCATTTAAGAGCCTTGGGCTTAGGCTACCATTTTTATCAGGGACGTTATTTGTCTGCAATTGATGAGGTGCTGGATACCGATAAAAAAACCATTCTACATATTCCTAATGTTAATGCTGGTGAGTCTACCAAAGATAAACATCAGGAAGTTGATACGATTCTGAACAGTATAGGTACGGTCACCCATCAAGATGCTAAGACAGGGGTGATTTATGTTAAACGCAAAACAGATGGAAAAATCATAAAAGTAGCTGATTTAGTGAATGATACTGCTAAAGACAGGGATAAGATTGTGGCTTATCTTAGGCAAATGGAACATGAAGAGGATATGGATTTAATCATTGCCTTGGGCATGACTAAAGAAGGTTTTGACTGGCCTTTTTGTGAACATGCGTTAACGGTGGGCTACCGAGGGTCTTAAACGGAAATTATTCAGATTATCGGGCGTGCCACACGCGATAGTGATAATAAAAATCAGGCTCAGTATACTAATTTAATTGCACAGCCCGAAGCTGCCGATGACCAGGTGAAATTATCGGTTAATAATATGCTATAGGAGATTACTGCATCATTGTTAATGGAACAAGTGCTTGCGCCTAATTTTAAATTTAAAACCAGACGTTTTGATGATGAGGAAGAAAACGAGCCTGGCACTTTGAAAATTCGTGGTTTTAAAGAGCCCAGTTCGTAACGGGTAAAAGACATCGTTGAATATGATGGAATACAGCAAGAAATCATTGCTAATTGAGCTTGAATTATCTGGAATAATAGTACTATCAAAGGTCTCATTTTAGGTGTTTTGTGAGAAAGAAAACATGATGCTTTTCCTAAGTTTTTATAACCAAAAAATCAACCAGACGAGCTGGTTATTTTGGCGATATACTTTGCACGGTCACGCGAACTATAGTTTACTGGCATTTCACGGTCGCAAGTTCATTCCAGCTTGTAGTATAACGATTTGATAAGTGTTCAACTTGATGCTGCCAGTTTTGACTTGTTCCTGGTGTACTCATGGTAATACTCTTGGGAAATCGCTTGTTGATTTGGTCAACGGTTGTCATCAATATCTGGTTCTGTTTGTGACTTGTCAGTTCAGATAATTCAAATAAATCTATTTGTCGAGGGTTATAAGACTGCTGGATATGGCCTAATTGCACACCGCATTTTTGATAACGATAACCGGCTTTGAAAATTTCTTTCAGTAGCAGTTTTGCTGTAGCAATGATCTGTCGGGTATCACAGGTAATCGGGTTAAGCAAGGTGTGGACAGAGCGCTGATATTGCGGTTCATCGAGGTTATACGGATTAGTTCTAATGAAAACAGTGATGGAACCTGTCACTGATTGCTGTTTACGTAACTTTTCCGCTGCACGACTACAAAAGCTGGCCAATGCCTCGGCCAGTTCATGATATTCAGTCAATCGTCGTCTAAAGCTGCGTGAGCACACAATTTGCTGTTTGGCGGGAGTAATATCTTCCAGTGATAAACAGACAATACCATTCAATTCCATCACGGTTCTTGCCACCACGATATTAAATTGTGCCTGTATAGATTCCACAGGTTGAATAGACAAATCATATACACTGTTAATTCCCATAACTTGCAAGCGTTTTGACGTTTGACGGCCAATTCCCCATACTTCATTCACGGGTATTAAATGCATCAACTTTTTCCTGCGAACTGGATCGGATAAATCCACTACACCTTTTGTTTTTTTCCATTTTTTTGCCGCAAAGTTAGCTAGTTTTGCCAAAGTTTTGGTAGGGGCTATGCCTACACAAACGGGGATTCCCGTGGTGCGTTGAACGGTTTTTTTAATCTGTAGGCCATATTCAGCAGTGTTGTGTTGGCATACATGGGTTAAATCCAGAAAAGATTCATCAATCGAATAAACTTCAAGCTGAGGGGTAAATGGTTCCAGACATTGCATTACTCGAGAAGACATGTCGGCATAGAAGGCATAATTGGATGAAAACAGTTGAATGCGGTGGCGATTAATCAAGTGTTGCACCTGATGTACCGGTATTGCCATTTTAATGCCCAGGTTTTTAACTTCCTGACTACGGGAGACAATACAGCCATCATTATTGCTGAGTACCGCGACAGGTTTGTACCAAAGATCGGGGCGAAATACCCGTTCACAGCTGACATAGAAGTTATTACAGTCAACCAGAGCAAGCCGGGGTGGTGGTGTTATCACAGTGTGTGAATTACATTAGTCACCACGCCCCAAATCACCAAGTCGATGTCTTTCTGTACCCTGATATCAGAATAGGCCGGGTTTTCTGCACCAAGTATTATTTCATTGCCGATACTTTTTAGACGCTTGACAGTCAATTCGCCGTTCAGTGCGCAAATGACAACTTTTCCAACCAAAGGCTCAAGCGAACGATCCACTACTAAAATATCATTAGGGTGTATGCCGGCTCCCAGCATGGATTCACCTTCGGCACGAACAAAAAAAGTGGCTGCCGGTTTTTGAATCAACAGGTCATTTAAATCCAGTGTTTTTTCAATATAGTCGTCAGCAGGTGAGGGGAAGCCTGCCGCTACTTTGCTGTTAAATAGTGGGATATTCACTGCTTTGGATTGTTTGGCCGGAAATAAAAGAGTGGAAATATTAGCTGCGCTGGAATAATCGTTATTGTTTAATGTGCGCTCTTGATCTAATGCGTTTTTAGAATCAGATTGTAGCTGCTTAAATTGCTGCTGGCGTAGGGATAACATGGTTTTAACTTCAGCAACCATGCTTTCCGGTACGCGAATGGCTTTGGTACTTTCACCATACACGGAAGAGCCTTTTTTACGACCAGCACCTGGACGTGCGCCACCTCGGCTGGGTTTGGATTTATTGGACATTAAGGATGTGGAAAATGAATATTAAGAAAAGTGTACAGTATTCTTAGGTAAACAATCAAGACCTTATTTGTTACATCATTTACAATGGGAAAAGACTAAATTCAACCAATAAGCCTATGTGTGGTCGATTCAACTTAACAGCAACGCCTGAGCAGGTAATTGAAACCTTTCATCTGCATAGGTTGCCACGCTATGAACCTAGCTACAATATTCCACCAGGACAAAAAATACTCACTATTGTGCAGCTTGATGATGGTAGTCATAAAGCTGTTAACTTGTATTGGGGGCTGATTCCTCACTGGTCTAAAGACCGTAAGATCAGTAGCCGTCTGATGAATGCCCGTGCAGAAACACTGGCAGAGAAACCGGCTTTTAAAACAGCTTATCAGCAACGGCGTTGCCTAATTCTTGCGACCGGTTTTTATGAATGGCTAAAGCTTGAACAGGGCAAACAGGCTTACTGTATTAGTCCTGAAAATCAATCATTATTTGCCTTTGCAGGACTCTGGGAATACTGGGAACATGATACGGAAACCATCTATAGCTGCACTATAATTACTACGGCAGCCAATGAATTGATGCAGTCCATACACCATCGTATGCCCGTTATCATAGAAAAACAGAACTATAGCAACTGGCTGGATAAACATGCATCACTAGAAACAACTCAGCAATTATTAGGGGAAGATGGCTATCAGGGAATGAGGATTACAGCAGTAAGTGATTGGGTGAATAATCCATACCATAATGATAAAAACTGCTTAAACTAGAGGTGCTTTTATGGCTTTTACCGAATCAATAAAAGAGCATATTAAAAAGACTATTGCCAGTAAGGAAAAGCAGTACTCAGCAATTGGCACTCTGATAAGCACTGTTATTATGCTGACACCTTTATGTGGTTTGCTATTTCAATGTGGTTGTGATTGGCCGTGGTCTGGTCTGGATAGTAAATGCAATTTTTATAAATCAGATGCTGAACATCAATGCCCATGGTGTACTTCACTAATTACGGGAATATTATCTACAGGATTAGCAATTATTAGTGGTGTATGGGCATCAGTCGTTTATCTTTGCCCTGCAACAAACCAACACGCTGTAAAAGAAGTTTTAGTGCGAATAGTATTTGGGGGAACTGTATTCGTTCTGGTAGCAATATTGACTGCTGGATTGGCGGCTTCATGGCAGGGTTATCCCGCTGGTGTAGGACGATATACAAATATAAAAGGATTAGACTATCAAGTAGATTCAAAAGCTGCTATAAACATATCTACTTAGGATCATGGAAAGTAGAAAAATGAGTACAGTATTAATTACCGGTGCAAACCGTGGGTTAGGATTGGAGTTTTGCCGACAATATGCAGAGCAGGGCTGGGATGTACTTGCGTGCTGCCGTAATCCAGAGCAGGCGGGTGAATTAACACAGCTCGTTAGCCATAATTCAGCAGTGCGAGTATTTAAAATGGATGTTTCGGATCGAAAGATGATTGGTATTCTGGCTGAGGATTTAGTGGAGTTTACTATTGATCTGATTATTGCTAATGCCGGTGTGTATGGTGATCGCAGAGGACATGAATTCGGTAATCTGGATTATGCTGACTGGATCAATACATTGGAAACCAATGTGATGGGTGTTGTTAAAGTTATAGAAGCATTTATGCCTGGCCTAAAACGTAGTCAAAAACCGCGCATTGCTGTATTGAGTAGTCAGATGGGGAGTATTGAAGATAACAGCAGTGGTGGTAGTTTTCTGTATCGTTCCAGTAAAGCTGCCTTGAATGCTACCATGAAAAGCTTATCAATTGATTTGAAAAGCGATGACATAGCAGTTCTCGTCTTTCATCCTGGCTGGGTCAAAACTGATATGGGGGGAACTCAGGCTTTAATTGATGCAAAAACCAGTGTAACAGGCATGATTAAACAAATCAGTCATGTTGAAATGTCGCAAACAGGCCAATTCGTCAAGTACGATGGTACTCAGCTGCCCTGGTGATTTTGTTATGTAGTATACAGCTTAAGGGTTACGCTGCAAGCCAATCGCTTTGAGAATCATTCAATTCATCAGTACAAACTTTTTCTATTTGAAAATGATTCCATTCAATATGGTCGGATAGTGGTAAATCATCTATATGTTCATAATCAATGTCGATTTCAGTTGGTTCATTCATGGTCTTTCTCCGGTTAAGTTCTGATTACAGATTACATCTAAAGACTTTATAAATATATAGTACCAGGGTACAGTTTTCTTAAGTTTAAGTGTAATTTGTGACAGAGTTCTATTTTGCAAGCAAAAAAATCAGGTTCATAAATTTTCATGACTATGAACTTACCACAGGTTACTTTTTATTTTGACATTAAGATCTCTCCTGCCATCAATATGACAAGTGCTGTATCATTCCGACTAACGGGACGACTGTACGGACACAGGAGGTAGAGCAATGCAGGAGCAATTCGAGGAATCTTTAACCTGTGTTTTATTCATAGTCATATAAATTTTTAATCTTATTTCCCTGGGTTTATTAAACGGATTGTTTTAGCTTAAAGCCTATACTTGTACTACTATGAGTTATAGACTTCAGTGAACTGGCAATAGGATGGGCAAAGTCATGGTAAATAAAGCGAATAAAAAATTACTGAACTATTTATTCAGCCATATCAGAGAAAAACTACACGATGAACAGGCAGAAATACTGGTTGAATTTTCCAGGCAATATTATGAATCCGTGGTTTTTGAAGATTTTGACAGGATTGCCATAGAAGATTTGTACGGTGCTGTTTTATCACACTGGAATCTGGCATTATCTCTGTCTTCCAATCAAAAAATAAAGGTTTATAATCCGACATTGGAAGATCATGGTTGGCAGTCCAGGCATACAATTATTGAAATAGTGGTAACAGACCGGCCTTTTTTACTGCAATCTATCTGTATGGAGGTTAATCGACATGGCTATACTAACCACTTAGTCATACATCCTGTCTATTCAATTAACAGAGATGCAAATGGTCAATTTCTATCCTTTTCTGGTTCTGCAGAAGAGGAGGTATCCAGCGAATGTCTGGTTCATCTTGAAATTGACCGGCAAAGTGATGTAAGTAAAATGGATTCATTAAAACATTGCTTAAACAAAGTATTGATTGATGTTAGGGCTGCTACTGAAGATTGGCAGCTTTGTCTAAGTCAAATGCAAACGGTGATTAACGAACTAAAACAGTATTCTGATGCTAAAGAGCAGTCTGGCGATGAGCTAGATTTTTTACAATGGTTACACGATAACCATTTTGTTTTTTTGGCGTACAGAGAATATGAAATTATTCATGATGATAGTTTATTAGGTATTAAAGTGATACCTGGAACAGGATTGGGTATATTACGTGACTCTATTGCAACCATACCGGAAGAGCAAATTATTCCGATGAATGAAGATGCATATAAAGTCATTAATACCCAACAGCCTTTAATGATTACCAAGGCAACGTCTAAAGCAACAGTGCATCGTCCTGTGTTCATGGATTATATTGGTATTAAGCAATATAACGAACAGGGCAAGGTGGTTGGTGAAAAGCGATTTTTAGGACTATACAGCTCAACCGCTTATTCCTGCTCGCTAAATGAAATACCTATGGTTGCAGCAAAAATCAGACGATTACAGGAACAGTTTGCTTTTAAACATAACTCGCATAGAGCAAGAGCTTTATTATTTACTTTGCAATCATTACCAAGAGATGAAGTATTTCAGGCGGATTTTAATTCCTTACTAGAATTTACAACAGGAATGTTGCAGTTGCAGCAGATGCAAAGAGTTAGGGTTTTTATCAGGCATGATGTTTATGGCCATTTTGCATCATTGTTGATTTTTGTACCTAGAGAACGATACAACACAGAAACGCGTAAGAAAATTCAGACTATTTTGCTGGATATTTTTAATGCACAAGATGTGGAATTTAGTGTACAACTTTCTGAGTCAATTCTGGCAAGACTGCATTTTATAATTCATAGTGCTGAGGGTTGTTGTGTTGATTATGATGCCAAGGAGATTGAAGAACAAATTATTGAAGCACTAGCCGACTGGAATGATGACCTAAGAGATGAGTTGCAAAACTATCATGGAGAAGCGAGTGGAAACCAATTATTCAATAGTTATTATGAAGGCTTTTCAGCGGCTTATAGAGAGGATGTTTCCAGTAGAACGGCACTGTTGGATATAGAGAAAATTGAATATTTAATTTCTTCAGGAATGGAAGCTGAAAGTCTACTTTACAGCCCGTTAACGGCGACTGAAAAGAAAACATTACGCTTTAAATTGTTTAGCAAAGGTCAGGCATCATTGTCTAAAAGTTTACCCATGCTGGAACATATGGGCATTAAAGTTTGCGATGAAAGACCCTATGAAATTAGAAAAAAAGAATGTGCTGATGTGTTCTGGATGCATGACTTTGGTTTGATACTGGATATAGAAACAAAATCATTGAATCTTAGTAACCTAAAACCCCATTTTGAAGAGACTTTTGAGCAGTGCTGGTTTGGAAAAGTAGAAAATGATGGATTTAATCAATTAGTTCTTCGTGCAGAAATCAATTGGCAGGAAGTTAATATATTTCGAGCCTATTTTCTTTATTTGCGACAGATAGGTATTACCTTTAGTCAGGTCTATGTAGAAACAACACTGGCTAATAATCCTGAGGTAGTCAGGTTGTTAATTCATTATTTTACCCAACGTTTTGATCCATCATTAAAACAGGAAGAAAATAGTAGCGAAGAGTTATACTTAACCATTGAGAGAACTATTGATCAAGTTAAATCCCTGGATGAAGACAGAATTTTAAGGCGGTATCTTAACTTGATGCAGGCAGCGGTGAGAACAAACTATTATAGAAATCCCCTCGATGAACAACAAATCCCCTATTTTGCAACCAAGTTTGATTCATCAAAAATAATTGATATTCCTTCGCCAGTACCCTATTTTGAAATTTTTGTATATTCTCCTCGGGTAGAAGGAATTCATCTACGTGGTGGATCTGTAGCAAGGGGCGGATTACGTTGGTCAGATAGACCCGAGGACTTTAGAACTGAAGTTTTAGGCCTGATGAAAGCGCAAATGACCAAAAATGCAGTTATTGTGCCGACGGGGGCAAAAGGTGGTTTCATTGTAAAACGCTTGCAGGATCTACAAAGTTTTAAAGAAAAGTCCAAAGAAGTGGTGTGCTGTTACCAGATTCTTATACGTGGTCTGCTGGACTTAACTGATAATCGTATATTTGATCGGATTGTAAAACCTGAAAACTGTGTTTGCTATGACAATGATGATTCTTATCTGGTGGTGGCTGCAGATAAAGGCACAGCGACATTTTCAGATTTTGCCAATGCATTATCTGTAGAATATGGGTTTTGGCTGGGAGATGCTTTTGCTTCTGGTGGTTCTGTAGGGTATGACCATAAAATGATGGGGATTACAGCTCGTGGTGCTTGGGAGTCAGTTAAGCATCACTTTAATCGCCTTAATTTTAACTATCTGGAAAAACCCTTTACTGTAATAGGTATAGGAGGAATGATGGGGGATGTTTTTGGCAATGGTATGTTGTTATCAAATCAAATTAAACTGGTGGGAGCTTTTGATCATGAGTTTATCTTTCTTGATCCTGACCCTGATCCAGAACAAAGTTTTAATGAACGCAAACGATTGTTTATTCTGCCCAAATCCAGATGGTCAGATTATGATGAAACAAAGTTATCCAAAGGTGGGGGCGTCTTTCCCCGGACATTAAAAGCAATACCTCTGAGTTCCCAGGTTAAACAAATATTAAGGATAGACAGAGAGCAGATTACGCCACAAGAGCTAATTAAACTATTGCTTTGTGCGCCTGTCGATTTACTATGGAACGGTGGCATAGGGACTTATGTTAAGTCCAGCAACGAACTAAATCTTGATGTGGGTGACAGAGCCAACGATGTGGTCAGGGTGAATGGCAATGAATTGCGTTGTAAGCTGGTAGGGGAAGGGGGGAATTTAGGGTTTACTCAGGCTGGCAGAATTGAATACGCGATGCATGGAGGCAATATTAATACAGACTCAATTGATAATTCAGCTGGCGTAGATTGTTCTGATCATGAAGTGAACATAAAAATATTAGTTAATTCACTCGTTTTACAAAGTGATTTGACTGAAAAACAGCGTAATCAATTGCTAGAATCTATGACCGACCAGGTGGCTGAACTGGTACTAAAGCATAATTTTGATCAAAATCGTGCCATCACTATGATTGAACAGAATTCATCTAGGGAATTGAATGATGTGCAATGGTTGATTGAGATACTAGAGAAACAGGGGAATCTAATAAGAGAACTGGAAAATATTCCTGGAAATGATGAGTTACATGAGAGAGCTCTTAGGAATGAGAGCCTGGTTCGCCCCGAAGTCTCTGTTTTGATGGCATATAGTAAACAACTATTAAAACAGAAATTATTATTTGCACTGCGTGAATTAGATGCTGATTTATTTCAGCAAGAATTAAAAATCTATTTTCCACTGCAATTACAAGAAAAATTTCCAGATGAAATTACAAAACATTCCCTGGCGCAGGAAATAGTGGCTAATTGTTTAGTAAACAATTTTGTTAATCGTATGGGAATGATATTAGCTTTCAGATTAATGGAAGAGACTGGCTGTTCAATTATTGCTGTCTTGAATGTGTATAAACAGGTATGCAGTATTTTTGAAATTGATCCGTTATGGCAGGAAATTGAAACACAGAATTTGCATCTAGACTCTGATGTTCTGGAAGATTTGCAACGACAGATAAGAAAAGTGATTGAAAGGGCCATGCACTGGTTTTTAAACCAGGAACAAGCCCAAATTGATAATCAACTTTATAGAGATGGTATTATGGAACTAAAAACCATGCTGTCTTCTTTTATGTCAGAGGCAGGTAATCAGCGTATTGATGACAAGGTCGATACTTTTATTAAAGCAAGTGTTCCTACAGGATTGGCCCTTAGAGTGGTTACACTGGATGTTTTATATTTATGTTTAGATGTTGTTTGGCTAAAAAAACAGACTAGCAGCTCGTTAAAAGAATGTGCACAGGTTTTCTTTGAGTTAATGGTTGAGCTTGATTTATTATGGTTACGCGAGAAAATCAATGCATTACCTGAGAAAACAGTATGGGAGTCTTTAGCCAGGAGAACGGCTCGGGAAGAGTTTAATACGGTATGCTGCTCAGTATCTCTAATGGCACTTCAACAGCAAGGCGTTTCAATGCCGGAGAGAATAGAAAACTGGTTTGTGGTTTTTGACAAGCCTATCACTAGATATCGAAAACTATTATCACTCGTGCGCTCTGATGATGAAATCGAATTAGAAAAAATTATGGTTTTGTTGAAGGAGTTGAGAGATGTTAATACCAGCTCATAGCTGGCCTCTATCTTGACACTTCGAAACAGGCGTGATTTCATCTTAAATCCTTAGGGTGGAAGTTAGTGATGGTCAAAAAAACTGGACAAAGAATCCTGTAGAATTGCGCCTGATAAAGACTACGCCCCTTGCCTACATGGAAGTAGGCAAGGGGCGTAAGTAGGACGCGGAAGTTTTATTTGCGAGTGATTATTTTTCTTTGAAATACATGTGTCAATGGCCAACAGAATGGATGTATTAAATGCAGAAGCATTTTCTGCCTCGCCCAGACTTTCCACAAACGCCATATCCAACAGCTTTTTCTAGGTTTATAGTTACAATGCTTGTTAAATTCAGTTTTTTTCTAGAAAGACTGAAAAAATAGTAATAACAGTCAAATATTTATAAGTTAAGAGTAAATAATAGGGAGAGTGTCAGAGAATCTTACACTCTATTTTTTAACTTTATTATGGAAAAAACACGGGTTATTTCGAACATGCAGCTAACAGGCAACTGTAGTCTAAAAAAATCACATAAACACTGTCAGTATTTTATACAGATTATTAGGATAAGAGTGATGAGATGCTAAAAAAACAATATAAAGCATTGTATATAAAAGAAAAAAAATAATGGCATGAACTATGCTATGTAAGCTTGTAAGGGGAAAACATAGAAAGGACAATAACTAAAAAATGACATGTTTTACCTCAGAACTTTTTATATTATTAGCTTAAAAGGAGACGTTTCGTGAATAAAATAATCATTGCATCGACACAAAGAGATCAAATGCGTTCTTGGCTGGAAGTTTTGTCACCACAGTATTCTGTAACCTTTATTGATAATGTTGAGATGATTTTTACTGAACAACAATATTATGATGAAAACTTGTTGTTGATCCTCGATGCTAAATTGGTTAATGAAACGAATCAATTACCTTTAATATGTCGACATATTAAGAAGGTAATTTTAGTGGGTGAAAATTTTACTCCAAGTCAACAAATTCAGTCTATATATGATGGAGCGAGTGGATATTCAGAAAAATTAGTTGATAGGAAACTAATATCCAGAACAATCGAAGGTGTGCTGAATGATGAAATCTGGTTAAAGCGGGAATATATTCCTCAAATGCTTAGGGGCGTTGTTGCTAAGCAAAGCTTCTCAGCAAAACAAGAGCAATCTGAAAATGAAGTCTTTAAAACCATTTCAGTTTTAACCGAGCGTGAAATTGAAGTTGCTGAGCATGTATATAGTGGAAAAGATAATCTTTCAATTGCAGAACAATTAAATATTTCTACCCGTACAGTAAAAGCACACATGAGTGCCATCTTCAGAAAGCTGAATGTTGCTGATCGCTTTAAGCTTGTCGTTTTTTTAAAGGATCTACAAATTGGACGTCCTTTACTTTCCTAACCAGGGGGTTGGGGGTTAAGGAATTATTTTCAATTAAGGACATAAGAGAGAAACTATAGAAAATAATTTTGTTTTTGGAAAACTACAGTATTGAAATATTCATGGACTAGAATAAAAAATCCACTGATTGTGTTGCTTAGATATAAATACCCGCTTAGGTGATAAAAAAATGGCTATTAACCTGTTGCAGGTTACTATCAATTTTAACTTTATACTGAATTGACGTCACAAATTGTGTCATTCCGACCAAGGGGAGGAATCTTGAGTCTAGGTCTCTACTGAGCCACTTCAAAGATTTCTCGGCAATAGTTCCTCAGTAACTGCTGCGTTAACCTACCCCCTGCATATCCGTGTAAGTTGTCCTGTTGCGAATGACAGTTCATTAGTCCCTATTAAGGTTAAAGCCACTGTCTTTAGGCGGTCAGATTTATCTATGATTTAGAATAGTATTTTTAGGTATTAGTTTTGGAGAGATTATGGATTATAGGATAGTGAGTCGAATCTGTTGATAAAGCTATTTTAAAAATTTATCCATTATTGGGGCGCAGGCTTTAGCCTGCTTTTGCTGTGAAGAATGCAGGTTAAAACCTGCGCCCCAAAAGACGGTTACAAATAAAGGTTTATTCGGTAAAACTACAACTTTAACCCACCACCAAGAAATGATCCAAACTATTTGGAACATCACTTTGAGCCCAAAGGTGATGATAATTTTAAAAAGTAGCCATAACGGGTCTTATGACCCGTATCCGGACTTTTAGTCCATTATACGAACCCACCAGCTTTAGCTGGTTGTTGAGTTCTGTTTAAATTTTCTCAAGAGGAACATAGTTATTCTACATGACGATTGATAAGATTTAAACAGGGACAAAAAGGCAAGTGAAATTGGATGATTATTTGGTTCCACCTCCCTAAGCTGGATTAAGAGTTATCTTCCTCCTTAGGACTGTTTTCTTGATTCACCATGTTAGCAACTTGTAAATCTTTTAAAAAAACCACCAGTTGAAATCGATCTTGGACATTAAGTTTTCTGAAGATGGCACTCATGTGTGCTTTTACGGTGCGGTTAGAAATATTTAATTGTTCTGCAATTGAAAGATTATCTTTTCCATTATATACATGCTCAGCAACCTCAATTTCACGTTCGGTTAAAACTGAAATGGATTTGAAAACTTCTTTATCAGATTGTTCTGTATTTGCTGAAAAACTTTGTTTGGCTACAATTCCTTTGAGCATTTGAGGCATAAATTGACGTCTTATCCAAATTTCATTTTTTAAAACGCTTTCAATAGTACGTAATATCATGTGCTTATCAATTAATTTATCAGAATAACCACTAGCGCCTTCATAAATGAACTGGATCTGTTGCCTTGGAGTGAAGTTTTCACCCACTATGATTACCTTATTTACATATTGACATAAAAGAGACAATTGATACGATTCACTAATAAGATTGGCATCAAGAACTAATAAACCGCAATTATCAGATCTTTTTCCAGCTGAAAAAAATATTTCAATATTATCAGAAAATACCAAAGGATAATGAGGGGCTAACACATCCATCCAGAGACACATATGCTCTTTGTGAGTGGATGCAATGATTAAATTAGCCATGAAAACTCTCTATGTGACGCACGCAAGCCAACAATAATTCGAAGTTCCACTTTATCCGAATGACAAAAGGATTTCTTAAGAATTTTCTAAGGAAGCAAAGTAGTTGGTTTAATTGATTAATTGTAAATGATTGCTTTAAATTTTCATAATACTAAATCAATTTTACCAATTTCACGCTGACCCCAGTCGAGTAGGGGTCGGGTTAGAATAGCTAAAGTAGATGAGTGCTGTTTAGTCATAGAGACAATATACCAAACAGCGCAAGACTAGCTGTAATACTTTAAACAGCTAAGGTGTTAAAAAAGGTATTATAATTTGAGTCATTGTTTTGACCGCATTTAGTGAGTAAAACATCCAGAGTACTGCGGGCTCTAGTCAGTCGTTTGATTTGGCTATCTACTTGTTTTCTTTTTAGTTCTGTCAAGGTAAGAATATCAAAGCAGCTGTTTTTGCAGTGACTCAGTAATTCACTGATTTCTTTTAAAGAGAATTCCAGTTCCTGGGCATGACGGATAAATTTTAATTGCTGAACAGTGTGGTCAGGGTAATGGCGATGTCCGCCAGAGGTTGGTTTTTGAGGTTCTCGAATTAATCCTTTACGTTGATAGAAACGGATGGTTTCAACGCCAATATTTAATTCTTTTGCAACTTTTCCGATAGTCATTTTCATAATATGGTGCCCTGATTTAATCATTTGTATTTATAAAGGTTATTTTGGTTTGCATACAAATTTGTAGTTGATGCTCCAAGTAAAGTAATTTTGTTACTTGCAATAATATTTAGCATGTATCATGCCAACCCTAAAAGGCAGCACTAAGGTACGATTTACTTAACAGAGAAGTATTTTTTTGTAAAAATAGCTCTCATTTATGAGAGCTAATTATTTGCAAGACTCCCAGAAATGAGAGTTTTATAGGAAATTACTCTTTCACTAGAGAAATTCTATGTATTTTAATTTATTTGATTTATCAGTCACCGTTATAACCAAGGCGATTTAAATGTTTTTAAATAGCAATATCAATAGGATAGAATGGTAAACTTTTATTTTGAGAAAATAACTCTCATTTATGAGGGTCTATTTTGGTATAATTCTCAAAAGTGAGAGTTTTAATGGGAATTATTTGTTTGTTTCTGGGGTCGCACTAAATGAGTTATTTAATTTATAGGCTGTT
This sequence comes from Methylococcaceae bacterium, assembly GCA_021647585.1. Lineage (GTDB taxonomy): Bacteria > Pseudomonadota > Gammaproteobacteria > Methylococcales > Methylomonadaceae > QPIN01. The sequence continues at coordinate 4,961 of JAKIUK010000061.1, read as the reverse complement.
GTTGGAATCATGGTGTCATGAACAGTACTATGGTGTATTCATGGTTAATGTTGATCTAGATCAAAGAAATTAGCTTTTAAAATTTAGTATCACTAAAGAGCTGCAATTAAATTATATAGTTGCTAATGGTTATTCGAATGTTGAGATAACATAAGAAACTAACAGGGTGAATTCCCGTTAAAAAAAACTTTAAAAGAACACCCTTGCAGGATTTTTAAAGGGCATAAAAAATAGTTTGTACTAAAATACAATGCTTATTGATAGCAATACAAACGGCTATATATAAAAATTAAAATGTTATTGTACGCCAGTACAATGGAAAGGCTCTGGTTTCTTTGATAGGATCAGTCCTAATCACAGAGTAAGAATACTCGGTAGCTAAATGGTGATGGCAAACTATATCTACTTATTTAATTAGGAATAATGAAATGACAATAACAATATTATTGGTTGAAGACGAAAAACTATTCCGTAGCAATTTGACACGTCACCTTACCCATCAAGGGTATAAGGTAACCGATGTTGCAGATGCAAAGTCTGCTCTAGAGATTGTAAAAGGGATATCGTTTGATATCATGCTATCAGATCTTCGTTTGCCAGATATGCCGGGGTCTGAGCTAATTCAGCAAGTTCTCTCAACCTGTCCGAGTACGATTAGTATTTTAATGACTGCGCACGGCACATTAGATACTGCAATTGCTGGTTTCCGTAATGGAGCACAGGATTATCTTCTTAAGCCCTTTGCTTTTAACGAGCTAGATGAAAAGATTGAAAGAATAATTGCTTCCAAACAACAGGTTCTGGAAGATGTACATTTACGACATATTATTCAACCCTTAACAGAAAGAAACACAAATTTTAAAGGCAAAAGTGTTCAGTCGCAGAAGATACAAAATTTGATAAAGAAAATTGCCCCTTCACCCAGTACAGTATTGATTACAGGTGAAAGTGGTACGGGAAAAGACGTTGTTGCAAAATCAATTCACCAGCAATCACTTTATTCTGATGGGCCTCTTGTTTCGCTAAATGTTTCGGCAATTCCTGATGGGTTGCTGGAGAGCTATCTTTTTGGTCATGTTCGCGGGTCTTTTACAGGTGCTTCTCAGAGCCGTGAAGGTGCATTTCGGGCTGCAAATGGAGGGACATTATTATTGGATGAAATAGGTGAAATGAATCTTGAAATACAGCCTAAACTATTACGTGCAGTAGAAGAACAATCAATTCTTCCCGTGGGTAGCGATACCCCTGTCAAAGTTAATTTGCGATTAATAACTGCAACAAATCGTAATCTTAGAGAAATGGTTGAGAGGGGAGAGTTTCGAGAGGATTTGTATTTTCGATTAAATATTGTCAATATACATATTATGCCATTACGCGAAAGGATAGAAGATATCCCTGTACTGGTAGAGCATCTACTTGACCAATTTCGTGAGCGTTTGCAAAAACCAGTTTTAAGTGTGGATACGGAGGTTATGCGTTATCTGATGCAACAACCCTGGAAAGGGAATGTGCGGGAATTGGCTAATGTTTTGGAACGTGCTTGTATTTTCTGTGAAGACCATATTATTAAAATGGAAGACTTGCCAGAGAATCATCAACAGACTGTAACTAAAGAGTCATCTGATCTTGATAAAGCGGTCAATAATTTTAAATACCGACATATTCTTTCTGTTCTGGAAAGTGTAGGTGGAAATAGAGAGATGGCAGCAAAGGATCTGGGTCTATCATCAGCAACACTCTACAGACAACTAGAAAAACTGGGTCTTAAAGGACATAAAGCTAAAATCGCATCTCATGCCATATAATCTAGTAACTAAAAGCCATCAGTTTTTAACAAGAAACTGATGGCGTTTTGCTGCAATTTTCACAGTTAATTCTAAATGGCTATAAATAAAGCACAGGTTAAACTTTAGAGTAATTCGCTCCTGACGACAGTTTTACGGGTTTTAGTGGACTGTCATTTCGACCAGCGGGAGAAATCTTATTGCTAAGTAGTGACCTGAGCTCAAAATTCTTCCCGTTAGTTTGGAATGATATACCATTAGTGAAGTTAACCTAAAAACACCAAAATTGAGAGTAACCAGCGATAGATTAATAGTTATTTATATCTAAATGGATATTAAGGAATTATTTACGCCGTACCTGAAGGTTACTGGATTACAACCCGCAACAAGTTTATAACATTAATCTATTAGATTAACTATAACTCAGGTAGAATCATTAATACTTTCCGCTAAATCCAGTTTATATGATAACTTTGCATCGACTATATAACTATCTGTTCCATAGTTTGGCGGGTTGGCTGATACTTTCTGGGTTGCTTATACCTGGGCTAATGTTACCGTTTATCGTAGTTGATAAGTTGTATTTTGTCGAAAAAGGCAATCAGGATCTGTTTCTTGATCATTCCCGTTTTACCGCCCGTTTGCTGGCAGATATTACTGAAATCCATAGCGTAGATGAAAAGGAAAGCAATTTAATTTCAATTCTGGATGGTGCGATATTGAGTGGGCGCATTGTATTTGCTGAAATTAAACTGTCCGATCGAACCATTAAAAGTTCAGTAGCCGATAGTATCAATGCGTTGCCATTTAAAGGGGATTTGAAATTTGGTGAGCATCAAGATGATGTCTATTTTATTTCATTACCCATAACTATAGGTAAAGAGCAAATATCCGGTTATCTCCGTTTGGGGTTTGATGAAAAACAGACCCAGGAAATGATTTATAATTCCTATCTTAATAGTTTGACACTATTTAGCCTCTATGCCCTCATTATTCCGCTTGTTGTAATTATTTACGGAAAACGTTTGTTATACCCAATCAATAACTTACGTAGGGCATCACGAAAAGTGGCATCTGGGAAATTTGATGAACATCTTCAAGTACAATCAACATTTACAGAAATACAAGATCTGGCTGCTGATCTGGAAGAAATGCGTAGGGAGCTGGTGGTTCAAGCGTTGGCAGTTAGCCAGGCAAACCAGGTGATGAAAGAGCAACAGGAAAAAATAATAGACTCCAAAACTATGGTTGCTATAGGGCAAATGGCAGCTACAGTTGCGCACAGTATTCGTAATCCACTGGCATCAATAAGTACCAGTGCTGAACTCGCCATGGAAATATCCTCAAACGCAGAGGTTCAAGAAATTGCTGAAGATATTACATTTGAAGTTAAACGAGTGGATCAATGGATTAGAGAGTTTCTTTTGTTTTCGCATCCACATGAAGTCGAACGTGAAAATATTGTTGAATTACTGATTTTATTACAACAGGTGATTGATGGTTTTACACGTATCCTGGAAAAAAATAGCATTGCATGTGAGATAGCTACAGAAGGCTCTTCTCTTTTAATGTATGGCGATGCGGCCTTATTAAAACAAATGTTCAATAGCCTGATTTCTAATGCAATAGAGGCAATGCCTGAGGGTGGAAAGATTATTTGCAGAATAAAAAAAGTTGAAAACAATATAATCGAATTAAGCATCTGCGATAACGGCAAGGGTATTGATGAGCATTTGTTTGCTAATATATTCAAACCATTTTTTACCAGCAAGCCAAACGGTGTAGGTATAGGGTTGACCCAGGTAAAAAGAATTGTCGAGGATCATTTTGGAAGCATTGACATAGCAAGTGAAAAAAATCACGGAACTACCATCACTTTATGTTTTCCTGCTATTTCAACCAATAAGCCACGTATACTGGTGATTGAAGACGAGTTGAAGCTGGCTCGCAATATTCAGACATATTTACAGAAATTTAAATACGATGTGTGTATTGCCAATACCGGGCATGATGGTCTTATAGAATTGAAACACTTTAATCCGGAAATTATTTTGCTGGATTTTCAGCTTCCAGATATTAATGGTCTGGAAGTATTAAATAGCATAATGAAGATTGATAATCAGATTAAAGTAATTTTGATGACTGGACATGGGAACTTTCAGCGACTAGGGGATGGGAGTTGGAAAGATGTACAAAAAGAAGCAGAAAGAAATGGGATTTATGCTTTTCTACTAAAACCTTTCTCTTTAGCCGAAGTCAGGACTGTTATTGAAAAAACCTCTTTTGTAAGTTCCAAGTAAATTAATCTTGCCTGAATTCTTAAAAGTAATATAAATTTTCAAGCTGGAATATCAAGTACGAGAATTTAAACTCGCATTATCATGCTGCAAAATATCAATTGGGCGCGAAATCTGTAATACCACTTGTGGGTTCCACAGAAATACAAAAAATTCTGGTTTTATTTACAGTCTAGAAATCTTGTTTTAAAGTGATATAAAATCAATGGTTTAAGATGTGCCTCTTACGTTAATTGAGCATTTTAGAAATTTGTTTTTTTATTTGTCTGCAGACCTACACTAATTATCAGATCAAATTGCTCTGAGTTTTTTGAGCCCCTGCCTTCCTATGAATATTGGCATCAATAATGCTATAAAACACGTAATGCTATCTAAATATCAGGTATTTTCCACCTCCCTAAGTAATTGTCGAGTTACGTATTACTGACATTGATGGAGTACTAGTTAAGTGTAACGTTTGTTCCAGGCGATAAGGTTTGGGTCTTAGCTTTTCTGCAGTAGACTTTCTATTCTCGGACAGCCTCCTAGGACAACTGATGCGGTGATTGCAGTATGTTGATCAATTGTGTTTTTGTATAAAGCAAGGGGATTTAGTGGCCTACACTAACCAGAAAGAATACGAGCATGCTAATACAAATTGCAACTTGTACATATTAATTGTTGAAGATGAAGATAGCCTGAGAAATAATCTGGCTCGATTTCTTCGTTTTCACGGATACAATGTGACAACAGCTAAAAACGGTGTGCAAGCACTAGCCTTCTCCAATATGAAATGAGTCTGAAAACCGTCTCGTATTCCAATATGGAATGAGTCTAAACTGACAAAACCATCGAATCTGTTCATGATGTAGGAATGAAAGCCATCATGAATCTTAAAGAT
>JAKIUK010000060.1 GCA_021647585.1 Methylococcaceae bacterium | reverse complement strand
CGACCAAAATTTTACCGTAACTTACAGCCAGTTCTAGATTAAGAAACTGTTGGTCTGCACCAACACCTACATTTTCTGTCCATAATACATCTAATTCAATTTCTGCTTTATATTCAACCAATTCTGCCGGTGGTTCTTCATTGTCTTCCCCACCCAAAAAATAACTGGTAATGCCCGAAACCAGTTCATTGGTTGTTTCTAATACCGCACACCCTGAAAGTGAAATAACTGTCAGGCTTATCAACAGCAAGGCATTGCATCTTATAATTTTTTTTATCATCAAATATTTCAATTCAGGTTTGGAAACAAAATGTATTACCTATAAACCTAGAATAATCAGTTGACCGCTTAGTTTATAGATAACTCTATGAATATTATACTTATTAAAGGTTTATATTTATCACCCATAGGGTTAAGCATAGCCGCTACAGTGTTTTGTGAAGAAATCTGGAAGCAAAATACTGCAGAATCACTCTTGATAAGGACTAAGGCCATTATCTGCAAGTGATTCTTTGTCTTTTGCATCCAGATTTTCCACAAAATCAATGTTCAACTGATTATTCTAGGATAAAACCATACTATACATATAATTTTTTATACTATAAACAACGCAAGTTACAAGTTGTTTTTACTCCGTTTTCAACACTGTTGACAGCAAGGGTAGAGTTCAAGCAACCTGATTATGCTCATAGCCATATATGATTTAAACCTTTATTAAGAAACCATTAATACACCGTTCCTATTATATAAACAGGTACCGAAGAGTAAACTTCGATCCGCAACATTCAACAAAGGCGCTCCCCATTGCCAGTCATAGCGGACTAAAGTCCGCTCTACAAAATATACCTGTCAAAATAATATGGACGATGTACTGGTATTCTATCAATGTTGAATTGATGGGTTGTAGTTTGTTAAAAGCCCTCCCCTGCTGGGGAGGATTGGGTGGGGAGAAATCAAACAATTCTTTTTTTAAAACTTACCTAACTGAACCACAAGATAAAATAAAATAAAAATGAATTTGCATGCTTTTATTTTTCCCTCACCCAACCCTCTCCCTTTGGAGAGGGCTAAGGTGGTCTGACAAAACAAAGTTACCTATAGTGTATACATGCTTTTGTCCGTCAATACAACATTGAAGGACGACTAGCAGTAATATAAACATTAACTGGCAGGCTATCCTTCATCATTTTTATTTTCGATAATTTCAGCCGGTGTTATATCATCAAGTTTAAATTGTAACAAGGGTGACTGTTGCCCCGCTCTTAAAGCACTTTCATAGGCTGTGCGCGCTTCACCCAACCTATCTAGCGCAACATAAAGATCTCCCTTCAATTCATCATAAGTTGCTGCAAAACCTTGAGCGCCGGATTGATCCGCTTCTGCTATTAATTGCAACCCCATTTCGTTCTCACCCTTGGCCTGCATTAATTTGATCATACGAATTCTGGATATATTTTTTAATTCTGCCGAATCTGCTTCATGCATCTGTTTTTTTAGTATGCTGATTGCTGCGTCCAAATCACCTTGCTGAACTTTTATTTTGGCAAGTATAAGTGCAGCATAGCTTGCATAAGCCGTTGAACCGTATTGAGCTATTATGCGCTCGCTTATTTTTTGAATAGATTCAGTTTTTTCAGTATTGACGCTTTGCAACAGCTGTCCATATAACGCCGAAGCTTGATTAGCTTTATCCTGGGTATTGCTTTGCCACAATTTCCAACCTCCAATTATCATCCCACCGACAATAAGACCTACTATCATTGAAGTCCCATTTTCTTTCCACCATCTTTTTATTGCCGCAACCTGTTCTTCTTCTGAATCGTAAATTTCCACGTTTATTCTCTAGTTTTTTTTAAAAAATATCCTTATTTTCATCCAGCAGTCAGTCCCAATAGATGAAATAAGATTAAGACGATTATAATAATAGCTCTATAACTTCGTTTTGTGTCATATTCGTTTGGTCCTGATCAGTTCTTAGCGGTTTTACACTCACCTCACCTCGACTCACTTCATCTTCGCCTAAAATAAGTGCAAATTCAGCGCCGCTTTTATCGGCTTTTTTAAACTGGCTTTTATAACTGCCACCACTGCAGTTAACTTGCAGTTTCAATCCCGGAACTTCATTTCTAAGCTTTTCAGCCAGACGCATACCTTCTTTTTCTGCTTCAGTCCCCACACGAATCATATAAACATCAACACCTTGCTCAATCGGTACATTGTCCAACTGTTCCATCAGTAATAGCAATCTTTCCATTCCCATAGCAAAACCAATAGCATAATTAGCTTTTCCGCCTAACTGCTCAATTAATCCATCATATCGCCCACCCGCACAAATTGTACCTTGTGCACCCAGATCTTCAGTGACCCATTCAAACACAGTTTTTCCATAATAATCCAGCCCTCGAACCAGCCTGTTGTTTAAAGTATATTCTATACCTAGATCATCCAGTGTTTGAACCAACAGTTCAAAATGCTTTCGACTATCTTCACCTAAATACGCCATCAGTTCAGGTGCATTCTGGATCAATTGCTGCATATCCTTATTTTTGCTATCAAGAATTCTTAATGGATTGGTTTCCAGTCTGCGTAAACTATCATCATCCAGTATATCAAGGTGCTGCTTAAAGTAGTTAACCAGTTTTTCCCTGTAAACTAATCTTTCTGCTGTGGTTCCTAGTGTGTTTAATTCCAGCTTTACCTTGTCTCTAATTCCCAGCTTATTCCACATTCGATCAGTTAGCAAGATGACTTCGGCATCAATATCTGGCCCAGGCATGCCATAGGTTTCTAAACCGAGTTGATAGAATTGGCGATAGCGTCCTTTTTGCGGTCGTTCATGTCGGAACATAGGACCATAATACCAAAGCCTGTGGACCTGATTATACAATAAACCATGTTCTAGACACGCTCTTAGACACCCTGCTGTTCCTTCCGGTCTCAATGTAAGTGAGTCATTATTACGGTCATCAAAGGTGTACATTTCCTTTTCAACTATATCCGTCACCTCACCAATAGAGCGTTTAAACAACTCTGTTTTTTCCACAATAGGAAGCCGAATTTCCTTATAACAGTAGCTTGACAGTACTTCTGTTATTATTTTTTCGGCATATTGCCAACGAGGGGATTGTTCAGGAAGTATATCGTGCATTCCACGAATAGCCTGAACGGACTGATTATTCTTTGCCATTTATATATTTAATCTATTTATCAATTTTTCAATTTATTCAAACAGAAGCATGAGCCTTTACTCATTACGTATTATCTTATTGACGTTCTTAATTGCTGCGCCTGTTTCGACGCAGGAAACTGATTTAACAATTTTTCACGGTATTCTTCCGATAATTCTTTATTCCCTAACACTCTTTCTGTTTGTACAGCAAACCATAATGTTTCTGCCGTATGATTGGCAACTGCAAGATAGCGTTCTAAAAATGCCCTGGCCGACATATAATTACCCACGCGATAACTAATTTTTTGCATCTCAAATAGAGCGGGTGAATAACTGCGATTTTCCTGCAAAGCTTGTCTGAAATAACTTTCGGCCAGTTGTTGTTGACCCTGTCTCATTTCGCAAAGACCTATATTTGTAAATGCAAACCATTTTCTGTTATTAAGCGGCATAGCCAATGCCTGTTTCAAAAGCAATTCCCCTGCTTCATAATCACCTCTATCACATAAAAACCGGCCGTAGTTATTTTTTATGCTTGGATTATCGGTATCTCTGCTTATTGCCTGCTTATAGTGTTCTTTGGCTACATCATACTTTTTCAATCGTTCATTTAATACCCCTAAGGCATTGTATATTTCTGCATTATTCGAATCAAAATTTAAAGCATTACCCAGCTTTTCCTTTGCCGTTTTTAACTTTCCCATTTCCAGGTAACGTACACCTAATTGTAAATTCACCTCTGCCTGTTTTTCTTTGGAATTATAACCCGTTGAACCATTGCTAGTTGCACAGGCATTAATAAAAAAACATATAATGATAACTAATAGCCGCTTACTCATGGTTTTATCCAACATGTGATGAACCCATTGCTTGTAATTTTAAATGTCTACGGCTTTTGTCTTTAACTTTACCAACCAACTGACCGCAAGCAGCATCTATATCATCGCCTCGTGTTTTGCGAATCGTAGTGACTATGCCGGCTTGATGCAAAACATCTTTAAAGCGAGCAATTGTTTCAGCAGATGAACACTGATAAGCTGAATTAGGAAACGGGTTAAACGGAATAAGATTTATTTTTGAAGGTACTTTTTTTAATAACCGGGTCAATAATCTTGCATCCTGAATAGAATCATTAATACCATCCAGCATAACGTATTCAAAAGTAATGTATTTCCTGGGTCCTTGTTTCGCGTATTCCCTACAGGCAGACATTAGTTCAGATAAAGGATATTTTTGATTTATCGGTACCAGTTCATTACGTAACTCATCATTTGCTGCATGTAATGAAACCGCCATACTGACATCACAGACTTGGTTCAGTCTATACATTGCCGGTACGATACCCGATGTACTCACTGTAACCCGACGTTTGGATAAGCCAAAAGTAAAATCATCCATCATCAAATTCATCGCAGCAACCACGTTATCAAAGTTAAGCAAGGGTTCTCCCATGCCCATCATGACAACATTGGTAATTCTTTTTTCCGGCCCTAACCGCTGTTGAGCAACATAAAGTTGTCCAATAATTTCTGATACAGATAGGTTTCTGTTAAAGCCTTGTTTTGCAGTAGAGCAAAAAGTACACGCTAAAGCGCAACCGATCTGAGAAGATACACATAAAGTTCCACGTTTTTCCTCAGGAATAAACACAGTTTCCACACGGTTACCACCACTCATTTCAATTGCCCACTTCCTGGTGCCGTCACTTGCGACTTGTTCAACAAGCATTTCCGGAGCAGTAATCGTACAATGTTCTTGTAAATAAGCACGCAAGGACTTACTCAGATTTGTCATCTGTTCAAAGTCGGTAACATCTTCCTGATAAATCCATTTTAGCAACTGCGTTGCTCGAAACGGTTTTTCACCCATTTCGACAAAAAAGGCTGCAAGACCTTTTCTGTCAAAATCCAGTAAATTGACTAAATTTGATCTAGCGGATGCGGTCACAAAGTTCGTCATTTGAAAAGAAATATGAAATTTCTCTAGCTGCTGATTCAGTTGCATCTGAGCCATGAACCGCATTTTCATCAATACTTTCAGCAAAATCTGCTCGAATAGTTCCAGCATCGGCTTCTTTAGGATTAGTTGCCCCCATCAGATCACGGTTTTTTAACACTGCACCTTCACCTTCCAAAACCTGCACGACTACTGGACCTGATATCATAAAAGCAACTAAATCATTAAAGAAAGGACGCTCCTTATGTTCAGCATAAAATCCTTCAGCTTTTCCTTGTGAAAGTTGCATCATTTTTGATGCTACAATTTTTAATCCATTTTTTTCAAAACGACTTACGATTTCACCGATTACATTTTTTGCAACTGCATCAGGTTTGATTATTGAAAAAGTACGTTCTATTGCCATTTTCTTTAAAACTCCAGTTATTGTATAAAAATTATTTATTCTTTTGTTTTTTGTAACTCAGTTTTTTAAAAGCTATTGATTTTTCTATCATTTCGACCAGAGGTACGACAACATGGACAGATATATTGCTCCTGCAATATATCTGCATTCACTACTTCCGTGAGATTTACTCAGAAGGTAGGGCAATGCCTAATGCCATGGACGGTATGTAGTAGAGTAACGCAGGAGCAGTTACCGAGGCGCTATTTCCCGAGAAATCTTAACCATCAACATAAGGCCTCAGACCACAAGATTTTTACTTACACTCGGAATACCCTATTACACTGAGTAGTTACTGTTTTTTCTCTTATCTTGCACCTTTAGTCTGCTCTTAAGGCATACCATCTATTTCTTCGCCTTCTTTGACCGGCAACATTAAATCTTCTTTAGTAACACCCAAGGCTAATACGATAGGACTTGCTACATAAATGGAGGAATAAGTACCAATACCCACTCCAATTAAAAGAGCGATCGCAAAATTATGGATAATCTCACCACCAAGCACTGCTAAGGCAATTAACACTAAGGCTGTAGTAATTGATGTCATTAATGTTCTACTTAAGGTTTGATTAAGTGAAGTATTCATAATCTTTTCTGATGAATCTTTTCTTAAAGTTCTGAAATTTTCTCTTATCCGATCATAGACGACTATAGTGTCGTTTAAAGAATAACCAATAACAGCCAGAACAGCGGCCAATACAGTTAAATCAAATTCCATCTGCAAAATAGAAAAAAAGCCCAAGGTAATAATAACGTCATGAAATAACGCTGCCACTGAACCCAAAGAAAATTTATATTCAAATCGCCAGGCTACATAAATCAGGATGCCGAACATGGAATATAGTAGTGCTAATCCCCCATCTTCTGCTAATTCATCGCCCACCTGAGGACCTACAAATTCGACACGACGTAAATCAACAGGTTCAGCTATATCTTTATTAACCGCATTCAATACTTGAGTGCTTAACTCAGAATTACTAACTCCCTCTCTGGGCTTTATCCGTATGAGTACATCTTTAGTGGTACCAAAATGTTGCACAGTAGCATCAGAAAACCCTGATTCACTCAATGCTTTTCGTAACACAGATAAATCTGCTGATTGCTTATATCCCACTTCAACCAATGTACCGCCTGTAAAATCAATACCAAGTTTTAATCCACTAATCGCCAATGAAGCAATTGAGCAAATAATCAGAATGCTGGAAAAAATCAGGGCTATTTTACGTTTACCTAAAAAATCTATTTCTTGTTTAAACATCTTCTCTTCCAATTAAACAGACAGCTTTTCAATATGGCGACCACCATAAATCCAGTTAACAATCATCCGTGTTCCCCAAATTGCAGTAAACAAGGAAACCAAAATGCCTATAGATAGTGTCACAGCAAACCCTTTCACCGGGCCTGTACCAAAACCGAACAATACTAAAGCAACCAGTAAGGTAGTGATGTTAGCATCTAAAATAGTGACAAAAGCTTTCTCGTAACCCGTAAAAATACTGGATTGCGGGGTATTTCCTATTTTTATTTCTTCCTTAATCCTTTCAAAAATAAGTACATTCGCATCAACTGCCATTCCCACCGTTAATACGATACCCGCAATACCAGGTAAAGTAAGCGTTGCCTGTAGTAAAGATAAGATTGCGATAATTATAACCAGATTAAATGCTAGAGCGACATTTGCGATCAACCCAAAAGTCTTATAATACACAGCCATAAATATCAGTACTAAGACAAAACCCACAACCACAGACATCAATCCCTTATCGATATTGTCTTGACCCAGGCTTGGTCCTACAGTACGTTCTTCTATTATATCCACAGGTGCAGCGAGTGCCCCAGCCCTTAGCAACAAAGCAAGATTACGCGCTTCCTGCGGACTGTCCAAACCCGTTGTTTGAAACCTTTTACTAAACATGTCTCGAATAGTAGCGACACTAATAACTTTTTGTATTTTTTCTTTATGTCGAACTTTTTTACCATTGACTGTACGTGTTTCGGTTTTATACTCAATAAACACCACAGCCATTGGTTTTCCAATATTCTTACGGGTCATTTTGCCCATTTTTTTCGCACCGATACCATTCAAGGTAATAAATACGGCTGCTGAACCATTTTGATCTATCCCTGAAGAAGCATCAACAATCTGATCCCCAGTTACGATAACATTACGTTTGAGTAAAATTGGCTGACCATTTTTTTCGTAGTACAAACGAGTCCCCACCGGTACACGTCCTGCAACAGCCTTTTGTACATCATGCTGAACATCAACCAAGCGGTATTCCAAAGTAGCGGTTGTACCGAGGATTTCTTTTGCACGAGTAGTATCCTGTACGCCTGGTAACTGAACAACAATACGATTATCACCTTGTTGCTGAATAACTGGCTCAGCAACGCCAATTTCGTTGACCCGGTTACGCAAAGTAGTCATATTCTGAGCTAAAGCAAATTTTCTGATTTCTTTTTGCGCATTTTCGGAAATTTTTGCCATCAATTCAGTAGGATCATCCGTTTCAATAACTTTGAGATCTCTAAATTCTTTAGCTAAAAGATCCAGCGTTGCTGGTACTGATTCTGCTGACTTTAGCTTTATCTTAATACTACCGTTTTCTTTGGAAACTAACTGATATCTGATTTTTGCAGTTCTGAGTCCTGCACGAATGTCATTATAATATCGATCTTCGGCTTGTTTGATCGCAGCTTCCATATCTACTTCCAACAGAAAATGCACACCTCCACGAAGATCCAGACCTAAATACATAGGACTGGCACCAAATGAACGCAGCCAATCAGGAGTAGCAGGTGCCAGATTTAAGGCGACTGTCATATTTCTTCCGAAGGAGTCTCTTAGTAAATCAGCGGCTTTTAACTGGTCATCCGTATTATTAAAACGAACAAGGATCTTACCCTCTTCAAACTCAAGCGATTTTACTGTTAAACCTGCCTTTTTAAGACTGGCTTCAATTTCATCTGCCTTGGTTTGCTCCAGTTTAGTCGATGTCGATGACGATAACTGAACTGATGGATCATTACCATAAATATTTGGCAATGCATAAAAAATTCCGACGACTAATACGATCAGAATGAAAAAGTTTTTCCAGACGGGGAAATGGTTTTGCATTTTTTTTCCAACAATTAAACGCAAAAACTCAACAGAATTTGCTCTGTTAAGTTTTTCAAGAAATAAAATTTATGATTTTGATTTCGATTTTGAACTCAAATTCGAATTCGATTTTTTATTCACTGCTTTATAAGTTCCTTTCGGCATCATGTTTGCTATAGCATGACGCTGAACTCGAATAAACAAATTTTCATTAATTTCAAGCTTTACAAAATTATCGTCCACTTCAGCAACTTTACCTAAGATCCCACCACTAGTGACAACTTCTGCACCTTTTGCTAAAGCTTTTAGCATCGCTTTTTGCTCTTTACTGCGCTTTGCTTGTGGGCGAATGAATAAAAAGTAAAAAAACACTAATATCGCTAATGGAAACAGCAATCCTTCAATACCAGGTTGTGACGCCGCTGGGGCAGCTTGAGCCGCTGCATCAGATATAAAAAAACTCATTGTTATCCTCAGTTATTATAGTTATTAATTATTCAAAGCCATTCTAATTGATAGCTCTTAATAACCGGTTATTATGACACATTTGATATGCATTTAGGTAAAAATGCATTAAACAATGTCTCCATATAGCGTAACAATGTTACTTGTTTTCAAGGTGTAACGATAGACGCATAGCTGGCTACGAAACTTTTGTTATAAGCAAAAAACAATAGACGATTATTACAAGAAAACTATATATTAGGTGTCACCTTACTCCGCAACTGGTAAAAATGCTGAACAAAACCATCAAACTCGCTTTTTTCAATCGCATCTCGTATGCCTTGCATTAGTTGCAAATAATAATACAGGTTATGTATTGTATTAAGTCTTGATCCTAACATTTCCCTGCATTTATCCAGATGCCGAAGATAAGACCTAGAATAATTCTGGCAGGTATAACAAGCACAATTTTCATCAAGTGGCCGGGTATCAAGTTCGTATTGCCTATTTCTGATTTTAATAACACCCGAACGGGTAAATAAATGGCCATTTCTAGCATTACGCGTAGGCATCACGCAATCAAACATATCAATTCCACGCCTAACGGCTTCAACCAAATCTTCCGGTGTACCCACCCCCATCAAATACCTAGGTTTATCTACTGGCATTTTAGGATGAACCACATCTAATGTTGCCATCATTTCTTCTTTGGGCTCACCGACTGAAAGTCCACCAATGGCATAGCCATCAAATTCGATGTCTCGCAAGCCATCTATTGATTCTTGGCGTAAATGTTCATACATGCCACCCTGAACAATACCAAATAATGCGGCTGGATTATCTGCATGAGCACTCTTACTGCGTTCAGCCCAACGCAATGACAAGCGCATTGAATCAGCTGCTTCCTGTACAGTTGCAGGATAAGGCGTACACTCATCAAATATCATCACGATATCAGAACCTAAATCACGCTGGACCTGCATGGATTCTTCAGGTCCCATAAAAATCTTACTGCCATTAATCGGTGATTTAAAAGTCACCCCTTGTTCAGAAATTTTTCTCATTGCTCCCAGGCTAAAAACCTGAAAACCACCCGAATCAGTTAAAATAGGTTTGTCCCAATGCATAAAATCATGCAAGTCACCATGTGCCTTAACCACACCCATCCCAGGACGCAGCATTAAATGAAAGGTATTACCTAAAATAATTTGTGCACCTATACCTGTTAAGTCCTCTGGCGTTAATGATTTAACAGTTCCATAAGTCCCAACAGGCATAAAAACGGGCGTTTCTATTGTACCTCGGGGAAATTTCAACTGCCCTCTGCGCGCATAACCGTCGGTATTTTTTAGTTTAAATTCCATTTTTCAATATCGCTTTCTTTGGTTAACAAAATTGAATATCTTTTCATAAGACATATGAATAAATCGAACAAATGAGTATTTGCTTTGCTTAAAAAATAAAAAAGGCCGGAAAACCGACCTTTATTACTTTACTATCGAAGCTAAGTAGCTATTTTAACAAGCCTTGTAACAATCCGTTCAATTTATGAACAAATGCAGTTGGATCATCTAATTGACCACCCTCACTCAAAATTGCCTGATCAAATAAAATTTGGGTAATATCAGCAAACCGATCATCATCTTGCTCATTTTTAATGCTTGTTACCAAAGCATGCGCCGGGTTAATCTCAAATATTGGCTTTGCCCCCCCCATACCCATCATATTCATTGATTGGCCCGCTTCTTTCATAATCCGTTCCATATTCAAGCTCATATCATTATCACCCGTTACCAAACAGGCAGGTGAATCAGTTAAACGATTAGTAATACGTACTTCGCTTACTTTGTCACCTAACACCTCTTTCATCTGTTTAAGAATGGCTTCAAAATCCTTATTTGTTTCTTCCTGCTCTTTCTTCTCTTCTTCTGTATCCAGTTTATCCAGGTCTAATTCACCTTTTGCAACCGATTGCAGCTGCTTCCCATCAAATTCATTCAGATTAGAAACCAGCCACTCATCAACACGGTCCGCCATTAAGATGACTTCAATCCCTTTTTTACGGAAAACTTCTAAATGAGGGCTGTTTTTTGCAGCTGAAAAACTATCAGCCGTCACATAATAAATTTTTTCCTGCCCTTCTTTCATACGCGCCACGTAATCAGCAAGAGAAACATCCTGTTTTTCTTTGTCGGTATGCGTTGAAGAAAAACGTAATAACTTGGCTATTGCATCTTTATTTTTTAAATCTTCAATCACACCTTCTTTAATTACATTACCAAACTCTGACCAGAACTTTTCATACGTTTCAGTATCCTTGGCCATAGTTTTCAAGAGGCCTAAAACTTTCTTAACCGCACCTGCTTTTATGGTGCTGATTTGTTTACTTTGTTGTAAAATCTCTCTTGAAACGTTTAATGGTAATGAATCAGAGTCAATCACCCCGCGCACAAAACGCAAATAACGTGGCATTAACTGCTCTGCATCATCAGTAATAAATACTTTACGGATATACAGTTTTACACCATGTTTGGCATCTCTGTCCCACATATCAAACGGAGCACGAGCAGGAACATAAAGCAACAATGTATATTCATTGGTGCCTTCAACTTTACTGTGTACATGGGTGAGAGGATCTTGAAAGTCATGCCCTACATGCTTATAAAATTCATTATAATCTTCCTCGGAAATTTCGTCCTTAGACTTAGTCCATAGGGCTGAAGCACTATTGACAGTTTCATCTTCGACACGTGCAGGAGCCGTTTCCTTTCCTTCTTCATCAGTTTCTGCAGGAACATCCCGGTCCATGATAATAGGTAAAGAAATATGATCAGAGAATTTCTTTACAATGGAACGCAATCTGTAACCATCTAAAAATTCGTCTTCCCCTTCTTTCAGATGCAGCACTACTTCTGTACCACGACTTGCTTTCTCAACTGTCTCCAGTGTGTAATCACCCTCACCCGCTGATTCCCAACGCACTGCTTCAGTTTCGCCCGCTTTACGTGTAGTTAAGGTCACTTTA
Organism: Methylococcaceae bacterium; assembly: GCA_021647585.1. Classification (GTDB taxonomy): domain Bacteria; phylum Pseudomonadota; class Gammaproteobacteria; order Methylococcales; family Methylomonadaceae; genus QPIN01. The sequence goes on along the minus strand of JAKIUK010000060.1, from coordinate 12,078 downwards.
TCCGCAACAATAAATGCGGAGTAAAAACCCACACCAAACTGACCTATTAACTCGCTGTCCTTTGCTTCATCTCCCGTCAGTTTTTCAAAAAACTGCTTAGTGCCTGATTTTGCAATAGTGCCAATATGCTCCTGAACTTCCTCTCTTGACATCCCTATACCTGTATCACTCACAGTTATCGTACGCTCATCCTTATCAAAGTCGATACGAATAGCCAGCTCACTGTTACCTTCATATAAACCATCATTAGATAAAGCTTCAAAGCGCAATTTATCTGCTGCATCAGAGCCGTTTGAAATTAATTCACGAAGAAATATTTCTTTGTTGCTATACAAAGAATGAATCATCAAATGTAATAAATGCTTAACTTCAGTTTGAAACCCCAGGGTTTCTTTTTTTGCTTCAACAGTCATGTGTTTGTTTGTCCTATATTTCTATTTTGATTGAACATTATTTTGGGGCAGTATTTTTTTTTTCAAGTGAAACTGGACAGTTTTAATTCAATAGTTACACTTAAAACACTATGAAGCTAAATTTAACTAGCAAAACCATTTTAATTATTGAAGATTATCCGGTAATGCGAAAAGCCATGAAAGGAATCCTTCATACCTTGGGAGCACATGCAATAGTCGAGGCAGAAGATGGCATTACTGCCATAAATGCTATGAAACAACAAAATTTTGATATCGTTTTGTGTGACTATAATCTGGGCGAAGGAAAAAATGGCCAACAGATACTGGAAGAAGCCAGATACAAAAAACTGATATCATTCAACTCACTTTTTATTATTGTAACTGCCCATCAAAATGCCAGGTTTGTACTCAGTACCATAGAAAACAAACCTGACGAATATCTGGCAAAACCCTTTAATGCCCAGCAACTTTTAATGCGTCTGGAGAAATGCTACGCACGAAAACAAATTTTATATGTTGTTGAAAGAGAAATTGAGCAGGGAAACCTGGCCCGTGCAATTCATTTTTGTGACCAATTAATAGATCAAAATAATAAAGCCTTTCGATCACAGCTATTAAAGATACGGGCAGACCTTGCAATCAAAACAGGTGATTTTGACAAAGCCACCAGCATATATCAGGAAGTGCTTACACAAAGAGAAATATCATGGGCCAGGCTCGGCACAGGGATCGTCGCTTTCTTCCAGAGCGAACATGAACAAGCCATCACTATCTTTCAGGAACTTATTGCTCAAAACCCCATGCTAATGGAATGCTATGACTGGTTAGCAGATTCATACCAGGCGATTGGGCATAATTCCGATGCTGAGGAAACGTTGAACCAGGCCACAGAAATATCCCCGCATTCTTTTTTCAGGCAAAAAAAACTAGCTCTACTGGCAGCTAGACTGGAGCATCTCGATATCGCTGAAAAAGCCTACAAGGCTGTCTCTAATCTAGGCAAATACTCTACCCACCAATCTCCCAGTGATTTCTCTGGATTTGCAAAGGTATATTCCAAAAATAATAAAAAAATGGAAGCATTACAAACACTGAACAGTATGCAACAACATTTCCCAAACAATCAGGAAGCGGAGTTAAGAGCGGCTGCCCTGGAAACCGAAATATACCAAAAAATGGAAGATAGCAAATTATCAGAACAAGCTTTTGAAAAAGTCCAGAACTTGCACCACCAATTAAAAGATAGATTACCTAAAGACCTGCAGCTAGACATAGCCAAAGCTTGCTATTTAAACAATGATATAGAAACTGCGGATAAAATCATTATTTCCTTAGTCCATAACCATATTGATGACAATACTGTTATGGATAACATTCGTCATATGCAAAGCAGTATTGGTCGTGAAAATAGCTCAGAAGCTCTGATACAACGAATAAGACAGGAACTTATTAATATAAACAATCAAGGCGTTAAATTTTTCCAGCAAGGCCTGATCAAGGAGGCTTTCGCTGTTTTTAAACAGGCGGCAGAAAAAATGCCTCACAATAAAACCATTATTTTAAATATGGCGAAAATCACCATCCATGACCTAAAATCATCCGGTATTAATAAAGAAAACTTATTGCTTGCTCATCAATATTTAAAAAGAGCAAAACAGGTAGGCGTTGCGCAAGACAAAATAGGAAATCTTCAACTGCAATTTGAAAATATAACCAATCCTCAGACATCATAAACTCCATATGTCCCACACCCCACTCAACAACATCAAATTCACAGAGGTCCTTGCATCGTCTGTCCATGATATAAAAAACTCGCTGGCAACCGTCCGTGAATTGATCACGCAATTATCTGCCAAACAACAATTCAATGAAAATAAGGATCTTATTCAGCTGGAATTTGAAACTAACAGAATGAATAATAGCCTGGTTCAATTACTAGAGCTTTATAAAATTGATTCAGCAAAATTCAGCCTGGATATTGATGATTATTCAGTGTTGGATATTTTTCAGGAAGTAAAAGCACAACAAACGCCTTTATTACAACTCAATAAAATCAAGCTTACAATAGAATGTCCTGAAAATTGTTATTGTTACTGTGACTATAACCATATATGTAATGCATTAGGCAGTATCTTAAATAATGCCCAACGCTATACAAACACTCAAATCAGTCTATCCAGCTATCAGGATCATGGATTTATTGTTTTTTGCATAGAAGATGACGGCACGGGTTATCCTGATCAATTGCTATCCATAGATCTAAATAATATCCCCAGTAACTGGATTTCCGGAAGTACGGGACTGGGTTTACATTTTGTTTCTACCATTGCTACATTACATACTGCAAGAAATACTACAGGTTATATAAAAATAGATAATAACAGTGCCTTGGGTGGAGCCCGATTTCGCTTGTTTTTGCCTTAAAAAATATTAATACCTATTCAATCATACCGACAATGAAACTTTAGTCCATTGGATTAGTCTAATAAAACCTGCGAGGTTATTCACTATGCCGAGAAGAGAAATTGGAAGAGTGCCCGGTCCTTTAGGGGTTAACAATATTAGATCAACAGGCAGTTCGCGCGGACCATTAAGTAGTCTGCCACCAAATGCAGTGCTTCTTGCCCAGCTTGGTGGTATCGTAGCAAACCCCAATCAAACGCCTTGGGGAGGCACCGAACCTACCCCGGTCGGTGGACCGGGAGGTGGCAATCTACAACTCCTGGATATACAACAACCTCCTTTTGGACATCAAGGACCACAAATAAATGATGTTGTCCAAGGGGCAATCTCAACGTGCCCTGCTGCGGCAGCTATGATAGCGATGGCCCATGCAAGCCCTGCAGCAATTCTCAGTATGCTTACTAACTTTCAAAATGGTTCACCACGGGTATATAACATCCAATTCCGCAGGCGTAACGCACGTGTAGTGCGTGTCACTACTCGTTTCTATCACCAGGGTGGAAGACTCATTTATGCCAGTTCGCCAAATAGGGTAATTTGGCCTAGTCTTCTTGAAAAAGCCTATGCAGTCTTCGCAGGGGGCAATAGTTACCGAGGACTGGCGCGATCCCAACGGCAACTTGGCAACCCCCCTGATGTCAGTCAAGTCATGCAGGACTTTGTAGGTAACTTTGGCTGGATTGCACACACGAACTCACAGAATGTGACTCAGCCTCTTTCCGGACTCCCATCCAGCCAGCGACGAAATTTGACCCGCGCCCTGAGACAAGCAGGTAATCGCCCCACAATTGCAGCTAGTCTCGGAGCTAACGTCCCAACAGCTACAAACGTGGTAGCAAATCATGCCTATGCTGTTCTTGGTTATAGTCATAAACGAGTCAGTCTTCGAAATCCGTGGAATAATTCCAGGATTGCCGGTGGAGCTCAGTTCGATCTTACTTTGAGTCAGTTTCAAAGTGCCTTTCAAATGGTACTGTGGGGGTTATAAGTTCTGAACCAGATACTGTAAAGGCAGCATATTTGTTTATTCCGCATCCGTGACCGCGTGGAGTATAAACCATTATTGGTCTGGTACAACAAAAGGCAATATTTTATTAAGATGAATCCGAAAAGGTTGTAGTTTTTTAATTTTTGATGGAAAACTCTGGTTAATACCGTTCGCCTCCCTTTTATCCATAAAACAGCAGCGCAATAAAATATAATATTGTCGCCCTCCTCTCTGCTTTACAAAATAGACCCAATCTCCATCTGCAGATAAAGCATTTGTAATACTTTTCAACTTTCGCAGACTTCTCATAGCCAAAACCTGTAAAGCATATTTTTTCCCCGTTTGGCGTAACAGCCATGTTGGTTGATGCAACATTAACCCTTGTTGTAAATCAGCTGCCTGATCTCGTTTGGGTTTTAATTCCTTATATTTCTTCAGATTAGTTTCATTTGACCTTTTTACTTTTTTTCTTTTACTCGATACCCCGTTTAAATCAGCCATCATAAATTTCACTTTCTGTTCAAATTTCTGTAACTCTGCATTTTCAAAAGCTAAGCCGTTTTGGTTGTTCTTCTGAACTTTCTCCGGTTTTTCTAGCCCCCGTTCACTTTCATGTTTAATAGGTATGTCATTATTTTCCTTCTGGAATACTGGCAGTTTTACAAAATCATATTTTTCTATACTTCCATCTGAAAAAACATGATTGTCGTCCAACTGAACCTTCAACTGTACAGTATCATCCGGTAAATCAACTGTCTCATTAGAGAATTTATTATTATTCTTTTGTATTTCTAGCGGGTTACTAAAGTCAAGACTATCAGAGTCAGCAATCTCTATACGATTATTTTTATATTCTTCAATGTTCATCAATTCATCAAAGGCCTGTCCGTCACCTTGCTTTGCTGCCTTCTTTAACCAATATTTAGCCTGTTGAATACTTTTTCCCCCACCTATTCCCGTCAAATACATCACGCCTAAATTAAATTGTGCATCTACAAAACCATGTTCTGCAGCAACTAAAAAACTTTTTCTGGCTTCCACTTCATTTTTTTCTACGCCTTTTCCCTGCAAATACAAAAATCCCAGTTTTAACTGCGCCTTAATGTGTCCCGAACTTATGGCACGCTTTAACCATTTTGCTGCCTGTTCATAATCCTGATCAACGCCTTTCCCCAGCCAATACAAAACAGCAATAGCATACTGTGCATTTCGTTGATTTTCATCGGAAGATCTTGTCCATTGAAATGAATTATTGAGCGACCCTGCTTGTTTTTTAGCAGCCTCCAGCCACAATTCATATGCATGGGTAAAATTACCCCGGTCGAATGCTATCCTACCTTCATCATAAGTAGCGAGCACATCAAAACTGGCCACTATCAGCAGCAGAAAAAAAATTTTAATCATTGCGTTTTGTTAACTTCCCTTCCAAATGGCTTATCTTAAATTGTGTACCTAGGTACATCTTTATTCTAATTTAAGACCCGCTAATTGATCAAGGAAAAGGAAAACTTGAATTCCAACTTAAGAAACTAAACAACCACCCGCTAAAAGCAGGTGGATTAGAGAGATTGGCGACTGAAAGTCGGGGTACAGGGCAATAGCCCTGTTACTTCAGCTCTCCATACTCTGTTTTAAAATTATCATTCGGGTTGGCTTCGAAATGGTGCTCAAGATAATTTTTTATCATTTCCTCAGTCATTTGCCCTACCGTGACACAAAAGTAACCCCTAGCCCAAAAGTGTTTCCCCCAGTACCGCTTTTTAAATTCTGGAAATTCTTCAAAACGCTTTCTTGCACTTTGTGCTTTTATCTTTCGCATTATTTCACTTGGCGCCATATTAGGTGGTGCAGACACTATTATATGCACACGATCCCTGCTAACCACCCTTGACAAAATCTTGATTTCAAATGCTTCGCAAGTTTGCCTTACCAACTCTCTTACACGCAAGCTGATATCACCTTTTAAAACTTGATACCTGTATAATGTTGTAGACTGTATGACTACCATAACGATAATCCATTTTGTCATTGTAACATTTGAGATAAATCTGTTCGCCTGAAAGGCGAAGGTTTTAACCTTGCGAATGGAAAATAAAATAGATGCTTACAGACTTTATTGAGCGAAAAAATATAGATGCGACCTCTACCACAAACCGCACTGAGATCCGTATAAAACAAGGATTATTGATTTCCTATTTTTAATAGTTACTGCAAATGTTACTACGTTTTTTCAGCGTGATTCCCCAAAAAAGAACATAAAACATTTATACCTTCCAAACTACAAACATTGTGTTTTTTATTACCTTCATTACGCTACAAAGAAAAAACTGCAAACCACTTAAACTTAAAGAGTATTATCCAAATAATACAGCAATTCTATAAATCCCATCTAAACAGCTTTAAAACCCATTCAAGCCTGAAAGACATTTCAGTATTAATAAATCCGAAAAATGTCATTCTACGATAGCTATCATTGTGCTTTTTTCATTTCTATGATGAAATCTTTTACTGACGATTTATAACGGACATTGTTGAATTAATATAGTTTTTATATCCTGTTGTTTTTCTCTGAGAGAATAACAATGACAGCTTGTCCATCTTGAAATGCAGAAGGATGTACTAAAGACGGTATAGTTAAAGGTAAGCAAAGATATAAATGCAAATCATGTGGTTATAGGCATACAGTAAAATATTTAGGAATAAGTCCAGAAATCAAATGCCAAGCACTTCAGCTTTATCTTGAAGGACTTGGGTTTAGATCAATTGGACGATTCCTTAACTGTAGTCATGTTACGGTTTATAACTGGATTAAAGCACATGGCGAGTCAATTGCCCCCCTTCGGTCTGAAAAAGAAATAGAAATTGTTGAGCTAGATGAAATGCATGCATATATTGGCTCAAAAAAAACTAGTGCTGGGTCTGGATTGCTGTTGATCGCAATGGAAAAAGATTTCTCCACTGCGAAATGGGCTCCCGCGATACGGCAACAGGGTGAAAACTATGGGAAGCCATTAAAAACAAAAACCTGAGAGATGTCATGAGTGATTATTGGAGTCCTTATGAAAAGTTTGTTCCAAAAAAGATTCATACTCAGTCAAAAATACTGTTGAAAGCTATAACAGCCTTTTCAGACATTTCTTGGCGCGTTTAAGACGTAAGTCAAAGTGTTATAGCAAAAGTAAAAAAATGCTTAAATATTCAGTACTGCTTTTGATGCTAAAGTGGAACGGCAATCTAGAAGCTATATTAAATTAATAAATTTAATATAGCTAACGAATTTGGTTAGCTTGAACAATTGCTTGTACGCGTTAGATTAAGTAAAAGCTTACTGGCACTAGGGTGTCAGTAACAGGTGATATAATCAAGAAATTCAATTAATAGGAAATAAATATGATTAAACTCTATAGCTTTGGTCCAGGTTTTGGAGTGGTAGACCCAAGTCCATTTGTGTTAAAAGTTGATGCATATATGCGCATAGCAAGTATTGAATATGAGTACTTTCCAGATGTTGGTAATTTAAAGAAATCACCAAAAGGAAAGCTTCCTTTCATTGTGGATGGTGAAACAATGGTTGCTGATTCGGAGTTTATAATTTCATATCTACAAGAAAAATTTCAAATTAAGTTAGATTCAAATTTATCAGATGAACAAAAGAGTATTTCCTATCTTATGGGTAAATCATTAGATGAGAATCTTTATTGGTGCTTAGTTTATTCACGGTGGGCGAAAGATGATACTTGGATTCATGTAAAGAAAGCATTTTTTGGTAAAATGCCATTTCCATTAAATTTTGTTGTTCCTCCAATTGCTCGTATAGGTGTCATTAGCGCACTACAAAAACAGGGTTTAGGACGACATACTGATGAAGAAATAAAAACTATTACTCAACTAACGTTCAAGTCCTTATCTGAGGTTTTAGGTAAAAAAACATATTTTTTTGGTGAGTCTCCTTGCACATTTGATGCCACTGCATTTGGATTTCTAAGTCAGTTTATTAGTGTTTCGCTAAATAACCAGTTTAATGATCTTGCTCGTGAGTATGGCAATTTAGTAGATTATTGTAATAACATTAAAGATAAATATTATTAAGTGCAATAAATGTCTAACAAAAAAATCAGCGCGCAGTTTAACACGTCACAATTTTTGTGCTGCCAAAAGTTGCGCCCCTTTAAACTGCGTGCTGACTTAGGCTTTAGGAAAATTTATGAGAAATATTCTAAATATTACAAACGGTGATTGTGCCGTTGAGATAATGAAAAAGGCAAATATTTCTGGTATTTTTCTGCCTTGGCGTGACGTACTTCATGAAGGGCCAGTTCCTGATAATTTATCACTTGAAGAATTATCAAAAGTTCGAGCGCAGTTTATTGTTGAGCGTAGCTGGGGAACGCCTGATAAGATCATTGAAAGCTTCACGCAAAGAGATGATGAACTTAAATATTTTAGGAAATATGAAAAAGTTATTTTATGGTTTGAACATGACCTTTATGACCAGCTTCAAATAATACAAATACTGGATTGGTTTCATAAAAATAATGCAGGTGAAGTGGATCTATCAATAATCTGTACTGACCAGTATTTGGGTAGGCTTTCTCCCGAAGAAATGAAGGGGTTGGTTGAGTATGAAGAGTCAATTACAGAGGCACACTTGGAATTATCTTGTAAGGCTTGGTCCGCTTTCCGGTCAAATACTCCTGAAAAATGGCATGAGTTACTCAGTAAGGATACTTCTACCTTACCCTCTCTGGCGGGGGCTATTGTCAGGCTATTGGAAGAATATCCAAGTTGTTCAAATGGGTTGTCCCGAACGGCAGAACAAGCCCTAAAAGTAATATCAGGTGGTGAAAAACACCCAGGTAGAATATTCGGTGGCACCCAAGAGCTGGAAGAGCGAATATTTCTAGGTGATTCTAGTTTTTGGGTGGTTCTCCATGAATTGCTAGAATCTAGCCCACCTCTGATTGTTCTACCTGAAGGCAAGGAGTTGACACTACCAACGTCAAAGGATCAGGAATTAACTATCACTTCTGCTGGCTTGGACGTGTTAGCTGGTAAAATGAATTGGCTTGAAGTTTCGAGATTAGATCGTTGGATTGGTGGTGTTCATTTAGACCCCAGCAATGTTTGGTGCTGGAATTCAGGCTCTAGCTCAATAGCAAAAATAGCAAAAATAGCAAAAATAGCAAAAATAGCCTAATAAATTTTAAAGGTTTTTGTCACAGAGTTCTACTTGAAGTTGCCAATTTATATTGCTTCTCTTCTTACATTTTTTGCCATTTATCGTGCAATTTAAAGTTTTGGGTCGGAGGTAACAGGGCTAATCAGTTATCGAAAAATCTCTTTTCTTGTTAACCCCGAAATGTAGTCCTGTTTAAGTCATTGTGTTTATCAAATACAGTAGATGTTAAAAAACAAACCCGTTACTATAAATAAGGCAATCCATGATGGTAAAGGAAAAAAAGATAGAACATTGCCAATGCCTTCAGTATTACTGACGGAATTAAAAGAACAGCAAACAAAAGTTATTCAGTTACATCAGGAGGATTTAGCCTCTGGCTATGCCTGCACTATTTTACCAAGCGCTTTGGGAGGAAAGTATAAAAATGCATCTAAGGAATTAAATTGGCAATGGGTATTTCCAGCTAAGAAATTGACATTGATTCCCGACACTCAAGAATTTAGACGCTATCACTTGCATGAAAGTCATGTCCAAAAAGCGATTAAACAGGCAGTACAAAAAAAGCCAAATAACCAAACGAGCCTCTGCTCATACGTTTAGGCATAGCTTTGCTAGCCATTTATTACAGGCTAATTATGATATCCGTACTATTCAAGAGCTTCTAAGCCATAGCGATTTAAAAACAGCCATGATATACACTCATACCGTCCAGAGTGCAACGATCAAGCAAGCCAAAAGTCCGTTGGATTTTAATCAATGAAAAAGCATAGTCCTTCGCCTCCTTTTGGCTGACAACAGGCATTCAATAATTTTTATGCCGTTATAAAAATCAGTTCTTGATTTAAAATAATACTAAACCAAACGTTGTCTATTATACTTTTAACTGTTGTAAATGATGGTGGTTTTTTGCTGATTAGTGGACAACGGACATAAAAAAACCAGCGTAAAAGCTGGCTTAATTACTAGAAAAAATAATGCGTTCAATAATTTGGAATGGTGGGTCGCGACGGATTCGAACCGTCGACCATCGCATTAAAAGTGAGTTTAAATCAACAAGCCACAACAAACTACAATAGATAATAATTGATTTTTCAAACACTTAATAGTATTTTCTATTTGTAGTTTATTGCTGTGCATTGCTATTATTTACTAGCTAGTGGACAACCAGTGGACAATGACTTATTACCTTAAAGCAGTTAAATCCAAAAACATAAGATGGTGCTCAATGGTTCCATTATCTTCTGAATCAAGCAAAGTAAAGCCCTGATTTTTATAAAACCCAATAGCTTCTGTTTTAGCATCTGTAACAACAAAACGACAGCCAACATTTTCAGCTACTTTATCTTTAATGATAGCAACCGCATACTCAAGCAAATTAACACCAATACCATTTTTTCTATATCGACTATCAACAGCTAACCTTGCAATCTTAACGGCAGGCAAAAATTCGTAATTGTTTGCAGTTATACAATCACTTAGCTCGTAACCCTCTTTTAAGTCAATCTCACTGCATGTCAGCGTAATATAACCAATAACGATTTTTTCACTTGTTACAGCAACATAGGTTTGTGCTAGATTTGATTGTTGAAATTGTTTGGCCTGTTTCTTTAGGAATGTTTTAAGAGGTACAAATGATTCCTTTCCTGCTTTAAAGCGTTGGACGGAATCAGTTGATTCAAGTTTGCGGATAAAATAACTGGAATCAGGCATTATGCTTTAACTTAAATGCCTCACCTCTTTTTGCTTTAATAAAAACTTCGCGTCCACGCTCTAATGTAGCCTTAGCTAAAGGATTTGGTTTGTCTTCATCCATATACTGAACAAACCGTTCTGCTTCTTTACCACTTAATTCAACACGACCAAATGTACTTGTTTTGATAGCCATAACTTAACACCTCAATAAAATTTACAATAAATTGTAACACTCTATGACATCATTACAATTTGAAAGACTATATAACAGCAAAATAATTCAAAAAAACAACTAACCTGTTACAAATTTGTTATCTCAATAATCCATCACCGTTTAACAAGTTATTTCCTTCCGCACCTCTATTTTAAACCTATAATATTCAGTGTCTGAGCTACTACAGATTAATCCATATTAAATGCTCAATACCCACAAACACTTATTACAATTTAGTTCAACAGACCTAGACCAAAAAGCAAAATAATAAAAAATATAACAACAGGAAAAATTCCTCTAGTCATTTTCCTATAAGGGTCTTCTTCTGTATATTCATTATCAAATCTATCCGTCCACTTGTCGTATTTAGGTCTTTCAGACCTTTCCTTATATTCTTTCTTTCGTTCATGTTCATATAGTTCAAGTTCATCAAGAGATTCAATGTTATGCCTACCACCCATGAATTCAAAGATAACCCACCCCCCGTTCTTTGGTTTTACTTTAAAGCCCAAAGTATTTAATGACTCGATACATTTTTTTATTCTCTTATTACGGTTCAAAACAACCCTATTTCTTTCTTGTAGAGTGGACTCTTTTTCTAATGCTTCGGATATTTCCAGTTCATCCTTAATAGATTGAACCCGGTAAGAAATATACAAACCCTTGGCTTTTTCCTCATTTCCTTCGCTTTTAGAAAGAGCTTTAGCCCATAAACCGCCTCTTTTTATTCCTTGCTGCAACTCATCAACAACTACTTCATAATACTGTTCTTCAGCAATCCTTGATGCAGCAGAACTTGATATTTTTATTTTTTTGAAAAGACTCATATATTTGCCTCTTATTTTTCTTTTATTTTAGTCTTTAATTGGTTGTTTTCTTGCTCGTATTCATCATTTATGAATAGGTTTTTAATTTTTAGCAATTCAAGCTAGAAATCCATTCGCATTAACAGGTTTTGCAACTAGCACGATTGATGCAGAAAAAACGTTTTATTTTTAGTATCTAAAGTTTCGGAGTTCATTCTACCCTCAAAAAAGGTTGCGCAACATTGATTTATAAAGCCTCAAGTCTCTAGCACGATTGATGCAGAAAAAACGTTTTATTTTTAGTATCTAAAGTTTCGGAGTTC
>JAKIUK010000059.1 GCA_021647585.1 Methylococcaceae bacterium | reverse complement strand
CCGAACAAGCGGGTATGAATATAGTCGGTGACTGGATGGGGTTATCCTTTGGTGATTTAAATGCTGACGGCAATATTGATATATTCGCCAGTAATATTGGTGATTACCTTGCTTTAGCTGTTGGAGGCTCTGTAGGTTTACCCATAGGACCCAACGAATGGTCAAGTCGCTGGTTTTTAGGTCATGAAGATGGCACATTCACCGATCCTGGTATTGGTACCTTGGGTACCACTCCTTTTGGATGGGGTACCACTATTGCTGATTACAACAATGATGGTGACCTGGATATCGTATTTTATGGAGGCGCTGACATGGGAGTCATGGTTGATGCCACAAACCCCGGAACCATTTTACAAAATGATGGTAAGGGAAATTTCAGCTATGACATTCAAGCTCTGAGTCATTCGACTAATCATAACCGAAGAACCGTACATGGAGTTGCATCGGGTGATTTGAATAATGATGGATTCATTGATCTGGTCTCTGTATCAAGTGCAAATTGGCCTATTGAATCACCCGTTTTCCCCATTGTTCCACCAGAACTGATGTTTGGAGGTGTATTTGATGATGCTGCATTTATATGGCCAACATTTATTCCTAGTCAAGATCCAGCTCAGGGATTTTTATGGAGTGGTCTTGAGGCAGTGGATGGAACACTATCAATAGAAATGAATAATGCGAATAACAACAATTCATCATTTAGTCTTAAACTGATGGGGTCAAAAGGTCTAATCGAATACGCACAAGTCAATAGAGATGGTATTGGTGCAGTTGTTTCATTAGTTAGAAAAAATAAAAAAATACTGTCAATGCCTATAGTCAGCGGTGGCAGTCAAGCTTCTTCAGATTCCTTTGAAAAAGTAATGGCCACGTTGGGAGAAGAAGGTACGGTGTTAGAGATTCTTTGGCCTGGTGGCACCCTAAACCGCATATATACTATCCATGAAGACGATGAACTACTAATTCCAGAAATCCCATGCAGTTTTGATGATGAAAATCTTGATAAAAAACAATATAAACATTGTGTTCATGACGCAATAAAAGCATTGAAAAAACAACACGTAATTAATAAAAAACAAAGCAAACACCTCTATAAAAGTGCTATCAAAGCATACAAAGACTATAGGAGGGGAAATCATTAATTTATGAAACAAACAAACTCCGTAATTAATTTATAAATCAATAGTTTGCTTAAACAAATTAGTACAACTATATTGCAAAATACAAGGAAAATCATATGAAAACTTTACCCGTAATAACATCTAGCTTGATAGCATCTACCTTGCTTATAAGTTTAACTTTGAATACTGCTAACGCAGATTCTGATGATACGCACCATGAAAAAACCCGAGTGATTAAAGCAGAACTTGCTACTGGACCTAATATGTACTTAGATCGGCCCATTCGAGATCATGGTATTGTTCAAGGCATTCCTATGGGAACCTTGGGCTTTGCAGAATTGGGAGAATATAACCCAGGTGCTAACGAAGCATTACCCTTAACCAGCGAAACATCAGACGATGCAGTTCTGGCTACTTTTCTTGATCCTAATTTTATCAGGGCTATTGGTTTTGACCCCAATGATCTCAACCCTGAAGTGTTAAACGTACCCCTTCAAAAGGTCGCTACACTGAGCCAACGACTTGGACCCAACGGTATGCCCATAGTCGAAAGAACTGAATTACCAGCCATGGAACAAAGTTTTCCCTATCAACCCAGTATTGCAGGTCCGAATAAGGAAATAACATTAGGGGATTGGAAGAAAGCCCGTGGAAAAGCCATTATCAAATGTAATGATGATACCAGTTCAATTGAACTTCGTATGAAACATCTAATACCAAACCGTGTTTATACAGTATGGTCAGCAAATGCCGGTAGTCAAATAGGTCCTTTTAATCAACCTTTAGCAGGCGCACCATCAGCAGTAACCAGCGATGAAAAAGGTAACGCCCGGTTCAAGCGTGATTTGAACTTTTGCCCTCTAGAAGCTGTTGCAGAAGCTCAGGCACAAATGATGTGGATCATGGTAGTACTTCACACCGATCATATGGCTTATGGAGGTGTGTTTGCACCCAATACAGATAGTTTATTTGGTGGCACAGTTGCCCATGTTCATTTGCATTTCCCTCTACTCGGAACACCCGTTGAGTAACAATGTCAAGTTAACTATTTCATATCATGTTCAATAAATTAAACCAATAATGTACATAAGCCATTAATGCTTCAGAAGATAATTTCAGGATTGTTAACGTAGTTAAAGTCCCAGGCATTAATGGCATAACATTAGTTTCGTTTAATAAATTCATGAAATGATTACTTAGGATAATAAAAATTATGAATATTTTCAAACCCGTATTAACATCATTGAGCGTGACGGCATTAATCATCATGATGTTAACTAGCTACGCATATGCCAGTGATGAGGATAGAGACGATCAAAAATCGCGCTCCTGGAAAATTTCAGGAACCGCAGTTACCGGACCAAATGATCGCTGTGGAGAAAGACAATGGATTTTGCCACCTCCTTTTGATTCACCAGATATGCATTTTACGATTATAGGTGCTTATAATTCTGATCCAAAAGCAACAAATTCTATCCCCTTGAATAGTGAATTATGCGCTAAACCAGATACTCTTTTAGCAACGTATTCCAACCCTATCTTGAATGAATTGGGAGGTTTTTTAGAGCCTGATTCAAGATTAACCAATCTTCCTCTACGACAAGTTCCGCAAAAAGCGTTTCCAGACGGTACAAAAGCAACCTTACCTAAACAAAGTGAATCAATGGGAAATCCTTTTCCTCCAACGCTTAACGAACCCAATTTTCCTATCACAACAGGAATGTGGCTTGAAGGAGGAGGTGAATTAAAAATAAAATGTAATAAAAACGGTACAGCAAAGATAAATGGAAAATTTTGGGGATTGGTTCCTAATGGAATTTATGGCATGTATGCTACTTGGTTAACGGCACTGCCAGGTTCAGATTCATTAACATTTATTCCTATCGCTTTTGGGGGCGTACCTAGTCTCATTGCACCGGATGAAGATGGAAACGCACGAATTTCAAGATCACTGAGTTATTGCCCTATGGATGATGCTCCTGATGGGTCATTGATTATGTTCGTGAATGTAGGCCTACATCTGGACGCTGCTCCTACAGGTGTTTTTCCACAAATAGTAAATACTCCCGAAACGTTTATAGATGCTAAAGGAAATATTTTTGAAAGTGTGACTCCTCCAGGGATTGTCACCATTCCACATGTTCAATTTCCAATTAATGTATCTTTTTTATAAACATAAAAAGATAAAGAATGAAAACCTTAAAATAATAAGAGGTATTATGAATATGAACAAGCAAATTTTATTGATTATTGTACTGACTGTTTTTTTTGGTATCGATCTGTCGTTAGCATCTAAGCGTAGTTGGGAAATCAAGGGTATCCCAGTAACTGGTCCTAACGACATATGTGGTAAAGCAGCGTGGATTATGCCACCTCCATTTCCTCCAAACTTAAGTTTTACAACTTTGGGAGCTTATAACAATGACGAGTTTGCAATTGATGCTCTTCCTTTAAACTCTGAAATTTGTAAAAACAGAGAAACTGTTTTGGCCACTCATACAGATCAATTGTTAAATCAATTGGCGGGATATACAGATGCAGATACTAGACTAAAGAATGTTCCTCTTCACCAAGTTCAAATTAAAGCCAGCCCTACAGGTGTACGAACTGTGTTACCGATGATGGGTGAAACTGTTGGAAACCCTTTTCCTCCTGTTCGAATTGCCATAAACCCCATTAAAATAAAAGATTGGTTTAATGCTAAAGGTCGTATGAATATTAACTGTTATGAAGATGGATCAGCACAAATAAAAGCAAAATTCAGTAACCTCATGCCAAATGGTGTTTATTCTTTAATTGGAACCTGGAAAACAATTCCGCCTGGAGAAACACAGCCAATATTTGCAGCTCTTGCTTTAGGAGGGTCTCCAGCGATAGTAATTGCTGATGAAAAAGGACGTTCACGCATTACAAGGCATTTAAATTTTTGTCCCAAGGATCCGACACTTGATGGATCTATATTAATGTTCATTGATTTAGGATACCACATGGATGGTGCTCCAAATGGAGTGCTTCCATCACTATTTGATCAAATTGATTTTTTTACCTCTATAGACAATGAGGTGTTCCCCAGTACCAAACCTCCTGGTATTGTTACTAGCCCTGCAGTGGGGTTCCCTATAAATGTGGAGATACAATAACAAAATTAATCAACATTATTTTTTCTATTTTAGGTATTAAAAGAACAATTATCCTTATATGTAGTAGTTGAGATATTTATCGAGATTACTGCAGAAAGTATACATTTTCAATGATCCTATGGTGGAAAAACATTAATACCTACTTTCCTTTTGCTCAATTAGTATCTGTATATTAGGCCTAACATTTTTGAGTATATTAACCCCGTGTAAATTACGGTGAAAAAATAGAAAAACAACTAGATATTGCAGTCAAAAGCAGAGATTATCGAAATGTGATTATTTTTTACTTTATTAAGGTTTATCACTGCTAATAGCTAATTCTATAGGATAAACAAGGCAACATAACAGTTGAGTTTAATGACAACTAAGAGGTTTATAAGATGAACAATTTTAACCCTATTATTTTTTTACTAGCTATAGCCATTTCAACATCAGAGGTATATGCAGATAACAACCAAGATGAGTTACGAGCATTTAAACTTAAAAATGGAAAAGTAACAGCGTCACAAGTCTCTACAACGCTTGATTCTAATGGCGATGGATTTACTGCAAATTTAACAACAGGATTCGGTGACAGTAATCACGGGCGTTTATACGGTCGTTCTGTGAGTGAAGTCAAACCATCATTATCAGATCCCACAGATCCAACATCCTTTAATTTTTGTGCTATGCCTAACGGTGAACCGGGTGTGCTTTTTGAATTGGAAATATTCAATGGCGTACTTAGAATTGATGGTTTGAAAGGCGCAGTGATTCTCAGTAAAAATGATGGTACAGCATGTTTTGAAGCAAGCAGTTGCTTGGACCATGTGACTGGACAATTATTGGATGGTTGCAAATTTACAGGTGATTGGAAATTGAACATAACCGATGGATTAGGTGAGTTAAAAAACGCAACAGGCCAGTTAACTCTCAAAGGTGATGGAACGATTTTATTTGCCCATCCCACTGGAAATTTTGCAGATTTCGATGGTTTATTTGAAGGTGATATTTACGTACCACGTAAAAATCAATATAAAAAAATAGAAAAGATTAATCAAATGTCATGAATTCTTTTCTTTTAAAGCTAATATACAAGTCATGTTAAATAAATATTTATTATTATTTTCAGCATTGTCAGTGGGTACTATTTCACTTGAAACTATTGTAAAAGATGACCAGGACAGAAACATTTACTAATACCAAATAACGATAATAAATTTGACTAAAGGAAATATGTTTAGCCGAATTGTTACTTGGTTTTTTTAACATTCACAAATAAGAATCTCAAGCATGTTAAATAAATCTAAAACTTTTGCCAGCTTATTTTTTCAAGCTGTTACTGCAAAACCACGTCTTGTGATTTCTATCGGTCTGATGGTAATTATAGGCTTTGCATCTTTTATCCCTGATTTACAAAAAGATACACGGACCGATGCTTTTATTCCTGAAGACCACCCAGCCTTAAAATTTAGGGATAAAACCAAGGAGCTGTTTGGCCTGGAAGATCCAATGGTAATTGCGGTGATAAATAAAGGTAAAAACGGTGTGTTTAATCCGCATACGCTTGCCTTGGTTGATTGGTTAACTAAAAAAATTGCAAAAATGAATAATGTTGATCCTGACAGAATGACCAGTCTTGCAACCGAAAATAATATTATCGGCACAGATGACGGAATGTTAGTACAACCTTTTATTGAGCAACTCCCCATTAATCAACAACAGGCTGATCAAATACATGATGCTGTAATGGATTTCCCGTTATATGTTGGCAGCCTAGTCTCACGTAACGGTAAAGGAACTTTGATTACTGCCGAGCTAATGGATCAAACAAAAGCACAACAATTGTACCAAAACTTGTTAGAGCTTATTGAAACGGCTCCGGTCATTGACGGCGAAGAAATTCATATTGCTGGTGAAGGTGCTGTATCTGGATATATGGGAGCCTATATTGATGCAGATGCATTTCGGTTAAACCCTATAGCAGCAGTTGTTATATCACTCATTTGTTTATTGGCATTTCGTACCCTGCGCGGCATGATACTACCAAATCTGGTCGTTATCGCTACCGCTGCAGGTGCCTTAGGCCTGATGGCAGCATTTGACGTGAGATTTTTCGTCATAACGAATGCTTTGCCTGTGGTATTAATTGGCATTTCAGTTGCAGATACAATACATATCCTCAGTGATTATTATGAAGATGTAGCACTCAATCCTAATGATCACCCACGCAATATTACTGTTAGAACCATGGAGCGCATGTGGCGCCCTATTACCTTAACTTCACTGACTACAATGGCTGGATTTCTTGGGCTTAGTCTTGCCTCGGTAATGCCACCAATGAAGTACTTTGGTTTATTTGCCATGGTGGGTGTTGGTATTGCCTGGATATATTCTTTAATCGTAGTTCCTGCTTTCTTAAGTCTGCTTAAACTTAAGCCAAGTAGCGCACACAAGCAGCGCAACAATTCAACACACACCGAGGTTGATTTGTTTGGAAAGGTGTTAACTCGTCTGGGGGCAAACGTGATACGTTTTCCAAAATCAATTTTGTTATTGTCTCTCTCTATTATTATTGCAGGTGGGATTGGCGCCTCAAAAATTCAGCTGGACGAAACCTTGATTCGAACTTTTGATCGACAAGAACCGCTTTTTATTGCAGATAGTATTTTGAATCAATTATTCGATGGGACTCATTATCTGGATATCATGATTGAAACAACAAATGATGAAGACTTATTTATCCCTGAGAATCTCAAGTTGATAGAAAACTTGCAAAAATATGTTGAATCCTTACCCCATGTCGAAGGCAGCACCTCACTTGTTGATTACCTAAAACAAATGAATCGTGCATTAAATGAAGGTCGAGATGATGCTTACCGCTTACCTGAAAATGCAAATTTGGCCGCGCAATATTTTTTGCTTTATTCAATAAGTGGTGACCCTACTGATTTTCAGGAAGAGGTCGATTATGACTACCGATTAGCAAATGTCCGCATTCGCTTGAATGATGGTCGTTATTCTAAGCTAAAGGTGGTTATTGAAAAAACGCAAAAATATATAGATGAACAATTTAATCAACCTGAAATAACTGCAAAATTAAGTGGTCGAGTCAATATAGATTATCATTGGATTAAACGATTGGAAGAAAGTCATGTTGGCAGTATTGCCATCGCACTGTTATTAGTATGGTTAATGGCCAGCATCAGTTTTCGTTCAATGGTTGCAGGAACTATATCTCTATTACCGGTATTGGTTACTATATTGATGATTTATGCTGTGATGGGCTATTTCGGAATATGGTTATCCATCAGCACTTCCATGTTTGCAGCAATCGCTATCGGTTTAGGGGTTGATTTTTCCATTCATACGTTAGAACGTCTACAAACTTTAATACGCGATAATCATGAAAATATTGATCAAGCCATGCTGGATCTTTACCCTTCCACAGGCAGGGCTTTGTTATTTAATTTTATAGCATTGTCACTAGGGTTTGGCGTGTTGGCAACCAGTAAAGTTATAGTGCTACAAGAATTCGGACTCATGGTTGCAGTCGCAATTGCTACCAGTTTTATAGCCAGCATGACATTATTACCCGCACTATTAAAAATATTTAAACCCCGTTTTATAGGTTTTAATAGACATTAATTAAAAATGACTTTGTACATAACATAACACTATGTCAATTATGATTAGATGAATAGATCTTTGGTAGAGCGGACTTTAGTCCGCTATAAACAACATAAGTAATTAAATCTACGCTCCTTATAACTCAATTCAAAAATAGAGAATTACCATGAATATGTTTATTTACATAATACTGTTATCAGTTTTTAGTACTCCTTTGTTTTCAGCAGAATTGATGAATGCTGAAGAAATAGCCAGACATATAAATTCCAGAGATGAGGGGATTGCTGTTTCTCGCTTTCTGACTATGGAATTGACTGATAAAAGAGGAAAACAAAGGATAAGGAAAACCCATGCATTCCGTAAATATTATGATGATGAAAAACGTACAGCCATATTTTATCTAGAGCCCAAAAGTATTAAAGATACCGCTTTTTTAACCTATGATTATCAGGCAGCAAATAAAGATGATGATCAGTGGTTGTATCTGCCTGCACTGCGTAAAGTAAGACGCATATCAGCATCCGACCGGGGAGACTATTTTCTAGGGACAGATTTTACTTATGAAGATATCAAACTGGAGACACGTGTTTCTATAGAGGATTATAATCGCCAAACAATAGGTGAAGATGAAATTGATGGTTTCCACTGTTTACTTATAGAAAGCATACCTGTCACTGATGAAATAGCTGCTGAACTTGGTTACAGTAGGGTACAACAATGTGTTGATGATCAAATCTGGATGGTGCGTCAATCTAAAATGTGGGATTTAAATGGAAACCCGCTCAAAACTATTCATTCATCTGACATTCGACAAGTTCAGGGGATTTGGACGCAGCATATTTTGGATGTTGTTAATCATAAAACAGGGCACCAAACAAAATTTATGTTTTCTGATGTTCAATACGATAAGGAAATAAATGATAATTTATTTACCAAAAACACCCTAAAACGCGGGTTATAGTTCAACAGAACAAATATAGCCATGAACAAGAAATTATTTTGTGCTCTAGTTCTGTTTTATTTGATCACCAACGTCTGCCTAGCAATAGAATTGGAGCATAGCACCAAAGTAAAAGCGCAATGGGGAATTAATACGCGAGATGGTAGCAGCCAAAGCTTAAATCTAATATTACAACCCGAGTTGGTGTTTAATTTTGACAATGGTATTCGCTTAACATCAATTGCACGAGCACATTCAGATCTTATCAGTAACATTGCTCCTGGCAGTTTGAATCGGCAAGCCTACAATCCCGTCAACAAACCACTGTTGGCAAGTCATGAGTTAGAACTAGAGTTACGCGAATTCTATCTGGAAGCAGAGTGGAAGCAGACTTATTTTACCTTGGGTAAACAACAAACTGTATGGGGAAAGGCTGATGGATTAAAAGTATTGGATGTAGTTAACCCACAGACATTCAGAGAATTTATTTTAGCTGATTTTGATGACTCGCGTATCCCGCAATGGACCTTAAAACTTGAGCATACCATTGGTCCCGTAGACCTGGAGTTCATCTGGTTGCCAGATCAAACTTATCATGCCTTACCTGAACAAGACAGTACCTACGGATTTACATCGCTCCGTCTAGTTCCATCTCAACCTCCTGCCGGTGTCAATCTGGATTTGCGAAAACTAGAACGTCCAAACCGATTTATTCAGGATTCTGATGTGGGACTACGACTAACGAGTTTTTGGGAAGGATGGGATCTCACTTTAAATTACTTATACCAGTATGATAATCTGCCAGTATTGTTTCAACAATTTGCACAGACAGTTAATGGTCCGACGGTAACAGTCACACCACAGTACAAACGCACTCACGTATTCGGAACAACATTCAGCAACGCATTTGATGATTGGGTGATACGTGGAGAAATCGCCTGGTTTAGCAATAGACATTTTTTGACTCGCTCACCCTTGATTAATAATGGTGTAATCGCCAGTCCCGAATTGTTTTATGTGATCGGTCTCGACTGGTCCGCTCCCTATGACATAGTCGTCAGTACTCAACTATTCCAGAGCTGGATTATAAAACCGAGTAATAACCTCACACGCGACAAACACGATACCACACTCAGTATGATGCTGGGTCGCCAATTTCTCAACGATACTTTAGAAATACAGCTACTGGTCTTGGGTAATGTTAATGATGGCGACGGTATGATTCGTCCAAAGATCAACTATCAATTGAACGATGATGTAAAAGTTTGGTTAGGCGCTGATTTGTTTTACGGTGACAGCAATGGATTATTCGGTCAGTTTAATCACAATGACAGAGTACTCGTGGGTACCGAATGGATATTTTGAGTGGTTGAGATTTTACCACAAGGTTTTGAGAGAAACTGAATATGAGTTTTTGAATTGCTCAATGGACTTTTCAATTAATCGAATTTTATCTATTCAACATGACTAAATATATGTATACGATTTATGTATCCCCTCCTCTCTTAATAAAGTTTCAGCCATACTGATTTGTATGGCAGGTGATTTACTGCTAATCTTCATGCTTTCAAAAAATCGATCACAGTGTGAATATGAGTACCAGTACCGTTCAAGTCATTGCCAAACAAAGTCGTGTTACGGCTCGTCAGTTATCATCTACCACTGAGTCACAGCGTAATCTTGCTCTTTCGAAAATGGCTGAATCGCTTGCTGCGGTTAAACAGCAAATTCTTGAAATAAATGCTCAGGAAGTCACTAAGGCAAAGGAGAATGGACAGTCAGCTGCGATGATCAAACGTTTGAGCATAGACGATAAAGTATTTCAATACATGCTCGACAGGTTAAGAAAAGTGGCCCAGCGACCTGACCCGATAAATCGCATACTGGAAGGCCATACCAATCCAGCCGGTTTAAAGGTATACAAAAAATCGGTGTCACTGGGGGTTATCGGCATTATTTACGAATCGCGGCCCAATGTCACTACGGATGCAGCAGGTGTCTGTATAAAAAGTGGTAATGCAGTGATCTTACGAGGCGGATCGGAATCGCTACAAACTAATACGCTACTAACTGATGCCATGATTAAAGGTGCTGTAGATGCAGGGCTTCCACAACATGCAATACAGATCATCCGTACACCAGGTCATGAAGCTGTTGGCGAATTGCTGAAAATGGATGAATATGTGGACGTATTGATTCCGCGTGGCGGTAAAGAATTGATCAGGCGAATTGCGGGAGGCACCAAAATTCCTGTGATTAAACATTATGATGGAATTTGTCATCTCTATTTGGCTGAAGACGCAGACCTTGTTCAAGCTGTTGATCTGGCGATTAACTCTAAATGCCAAAGTGTTCAGGTATGTAATGCATTGGAAACACTGTTAGTCGATAAAAAATGTGCTGAGAAAATGCTACCTCAGCTACAGACTGCATTTGAGGCAAAAAATATTGAACTACGGGGATGCGTAGAAACACAAAAACTAATACAAGGTATATCTCTGGCGACAGAAGAGGACTGGCACACAGAATACCTGGCACCGATTCTTTCAGTAAAGATTGTAAGTGGTATTGAAGCAGCTATAGATCATATCAATAAATATGGATCAGGACATACCGATGGAATTGTTACCCAAGACCTGAATAAGGCTCAAATATTTGAACAACAAGTTGATTCTGCATCGGTATTGATCAATGCCTCAACCAGATTATCAGGTGGTGGTGATTATGGTTTGGGATCGGTAGTTGGTATCAGCACAGACAAACTACATGCCCGCGGCCCTGTTGGGCCCGATGAATTGACAACCTACAAATGGGTGGCCTATGGCAATGGGCATTTGAGAAAATAAAAATATCTGATATATTTACAATCAATTGTTTGTTTCTGGTGGTTAAGTAAAATTGACTTACAACTACAATGTAATTATATTAAATTACTATTAACCTATCTCAGATTACTCTCGATTTTGATGTTTGCGGGTTAACTTCACAAACGGAGTCATTCCGACCAACGGGAGGAATCTTGAGTCTAAGCTTTTTTTAAGCAACAAGATTTCTCGGTAACACCGCTTCGCTGCTCCTCGACAACTGCTCCTGCGTTGTTCTACTACACACCATCATGGTGTTATGCATTACCCTACCTTCCGCATAATCCACATTGAGGTGGTGAATGCAGATATTGCAAGGAGCAATATATCTGTCCCTACAGTCGTCCCGCGGGTCGAAATGACAAACCATTTAAGGTTTGACCTGTGCTTTGTTAATAGGCATGTTATATTAAAGTATAGAAAATCACGTTCTGTGGGCGTGGAACACCATAGCTGTACCAATGAATTAATCAAATGTTACACCTTCAGTTGAGCCACTAATTCAAGAATAAGGAGGAACCTGACAACAAAGGACTAAAGAATTTACTATTGCTGCCGATAAATAGGGAGTGATCTAATTCACAACTATACTTCGCACGGCCACGGATGCGGTTTTCTAACGGCTGATTTTGTGTCTATAGCAGTGTTGCTGAAACAGTTACATAACTTGTTATGCGCCTGTTTCAACGCCTTGCCCTCGACAAAAATCAACTCGTTAGAAATTCCTCATTCGTGACCATGAGAAATATATTCTTAGATTATTTTACTTAAAAGGAGATCGTAATGGATATTTCATCCGCCACAAGTGTACTTCCACAACCTAGACCCACGCCTGCAACTCCCGTTAGAGCTGAAGAGAGCGTTGAAGGGAATACACCAGATAATGATGGTGATAAAGATGATACAGTGAATACAGCTACACAAGTCACTAATGTGTCTGGTGCAGTCGGTACTAAAATCAACATCGCTGTCTAAATATTAAAACAACTTTGAAGCTAGTACTCTGTCATTGTTGTATCGATAGGTAGAGCTCGGTAGGTTGGTTTGAGGGACGAAACCCAACCTATTTTCATAATTGAAATATTGTTGGGGTTCCTGTCGTCACCCCAACCTACCGTGCTAAGGTTGGTGTCATAGTTGACTGAAGTCCGCTCTACAATAAACCTATCCATCAAACTAAATTTACCTAAAATTAGTATCTTACTGTCTAAATTTAATTGATATTTTTCAAGTTGCTGATCCCATGTAATTTACGCACTTTCAATTTTTATAACATCAACCAAATAACTAAATAAAACTATCCCCATTACATACCATTTCCACCCCTCGAACCAGCCAAAGACTACTTCAAATAAGTGCAGTTCAAGCCGCATTGAGTTTCATTAAAATCATCCCAGCACTAGTGTACCTCCACTAATTATTACTCAAGACAAGGTTGGTAGCCTTAGTTATTTAATTTGAATTATTAATAGCGTTTCGATATTTTAAGGTCGACAAAAAGGGCATAAAGAACTTTATCTAGGTGTCGAATATGTTGTAGATTTTCTGCCAAAAACCAGACTGGAAATTGTTGTTGCTAATGACAGGTTAGACCAAACCATTGAAGCGATTGTTAAGACAGCAGCGACTGGAAAAATTAGTGATGGAAAAATATTCGTTATTATTCAGAACAAAGTGGTTCGTATTAGAATGGGTGAAACAGGTGTAGAGGCGATATAAGCATCATTAATTGAGTCAAATACTTTAAAACTTTGTCAATTAAGACCCTTTTTTATAATAATAGCGATTCAATATCTAATTGACAAGTGCGTGTGTTTTACCTATAGTCAATATCGAATCGATATTATATGATTGGTAAATATTCCTTCTTGGTCCTTGCCTATTAACTATATCAATCCCACTAAAGAATTAGAAAGGAACATACAATGACTGAAGATATTAAAGAAAAAGATTATTTCATACTATATATTTCATTAACGGCAGCTGTTCTAATTGGCGTACTCCTGATGATCAAGAGTAGTGAAGCAGATAAATTTGCTCCCATAAGAGCACAATTAGATCAAGAACGACAGCAGATGAATATCCGCATTTTAAACGACTACGAGTAAATTTAAATAACTATTAACCTATCGCCGGTTATTCTCGATTATTATGTTTGTTGATTAACTTCATAAACGGTGTTATTCCGACCAACGGGAGGAATCTTGAGTCACAACACAACTTGAGTAACAAGATTTCTCCCGCTGGTCGAAATGACAACCCCCTTAAAGTTTGACCGGTGCTTTGTTAATAGCCATTTAAATATATTGTATAAATTTATCACTCATAAAACCCATTAAAAAGTGGAGAAAATCAATGAAATATAGTTTGATTGCTACAATTATGACCTTATCCCTTATTTCTTGCCCAGCATTTTCGACTGAATATATATTCAGAGACTTGATGGCAAATACCATACCCTCTGGAAAATGTGAATCACCAACTAAGGCTGAAATTTCTGCAAAACGCCCCTACAAAATAAAACGATATTCAAAAAAATTCTGCCAATCACAAGGTTACGGTTGGGGACTTGAAGAAATTTCAGGTTTTGGTGTAGTCGCTTGTAATGAATGCACTGATAAGAAAGGCTTGCAGAAATGTTACTTAAAAGATGTTACCGTAAAATGTAAACGTATAAAACCAGGGTCAGTGGGAATGCTTCCTGGAAAAGGATAAAATAAATAAAGAACAAGGTCTTTGCCTCTATTGTGAAGACCTCGCTCCAAATTTAATCAACAACGGTCGAATTTAAGTGGTGTTCAGATAGCTATCAGGGATAGACTGTCTGCCCTTTACACCCTTGCATTACTTAACAATGTCTTGTTAAAGTTATTTTTTACTTCCATGTTAGAATATTACATCGTTTTGTTCAAAATATTAGTCATCCGAAAAGTTACTGCATTCTATCTCCCCACCCTGCCTTCTCCCTTTGGAGAAGATTAGGTGCGCAAGCTTTGGGACGTTTTATATGTCATTCCGAGTAAAATGAGGAATCTTAAGATAAGGCTATTAGTCCTGATATAAAGATTTCTCTTGTGTATCGAAATGACAGTAGATTAACCCGCTTTTTGAGAGAGTACTGAATATGTTACGTTGGTAATAGCTATAGTTTATTTGTTCCAACAATTTTTCCTTAATAAATCTGTTATATAAAGGTGCGATAACTGTAGAGATGATTTATAAAAGTTATTTTTTAAAGGATGTAAAAACACTAAAAGTTATGCAAGAAATTAATATCTTTGAAATAGTTGAATGTATGGCTGCATTGATTCGCTCAGAAGAGCGAAAAAAATGTACAGAATTAAGATTACAATTAATGCATTTTGAAGTATTGGATTATCTGTCTCATTCTAATAAATACACTGATACCCCTGCAGCAACTGCATCTTATTTTGGAATGACACGGGGCACAGTTTCTCAGTCTTTAATTGTTCTTGAAAAAAAAGGTTATTTAGAAAAAAGAAAGGATGAAGACGATAAGCGCGTCATTCATGTTAACTTACTTCCTTCTGGGCTAGCCATTTTAAAAAAAGCAAGGAGAACAGATTTGTTTAGTAAAGCAAGCTTACTACTCAAGGATGGTATTTCTTCTCCCAGTCAAAATAATATTTTTTTTGACGTGCTTACTGCTTTACAAAAAGCTTCACAATCTCAATCTTTTAAAACAGGACATTTAAAAAGAATTGATATCATGAAAAACCCAACTGTATTCAATTTAATCGAATATATGGCTGCACTGATACGTTCTGAGGAACGAAAAAGATGCACTGAGCTTAAAATGCAGCTGGTACATTTTCAGGTTCTGGAATATTTATCTTTATGTAATAAATACAGTGATTCGCCAGCAGCAATTACTAATTACCTTGGCATGACAAGAGGTACAGTTTCTCAATCACTCATTCTTTTAGAAAAAAGAGGGCTTATTGAAAAAAGGCAAGACCAGATTGACAAACGTATGTTCCACATTCAATTACTTGTAAAAGGCTTTAATACTTTAAAGAAGGCAAAACCAACCGCCCTATTTGAAAAAGCAGCAATAATTTTGCAACACTATTCTTCCATTACTGATGGTGAAGAAATATTAATTAAAGCCCTGACGGCTTTGCAAAAAGCCAACAATTCTCATTCGTTTGGTATTTGTAAAACGTGTAAAAACTTTACCAGGAAACCAACGAGTTATTTTTGTGAGTTAACTCAAGAAGAACTGAGTAGAAGTGATAGTGGCAAAATTTGTCAGGAGCACGTTCCAATTTAGATAAAATTTAGAGCATACTGGTTTTATAACTATTAACCGGCGCCCAATATTTTCAATCTAGCACACCGTCCATATGATATAGACGGGTACTGTAGAGTGAACTTCGATCCGCAACATTCAACAAAGGAGCAACCAATTCCCACTCATAGCGGACTAAAGTCCACTCTACAAAACATATCCGTCAGAATAATATGGACGATGTAGTACTTTTTCTTCAATTTTGTAGCTCATCGGCTCTTTAGACCTCTTCTGCTACTTGTTAATAGTTATTGAACTATGCCGCCTATAAAGAAACAAATAATACAAACATTACATATCAAATGAAGATAAATCATTTAAATTATTTAAAATGTACTTGTATAAAGGTCCAAAGAGGTTACTATGAAATGGCTCTCGTTAATCTACACTATTTTTCTGTACGCCTGCTCTAATTTACCTGAAAACATTATAAACCCACCAGTTTCTGACATTCAATTACATCAGGTTTTAAGTAACAAAGCTAAATATGAAAATAACCCTGTTCGCTGGGGTGGAACTATTATTCATGTTGATAAAACAGCCGATGAAAGGACACTGCAAATACAATTTTATCCACTGAGTCGTCATGGGTACCCTGAAATGTTTATCCCTTCTTTTGGTCGTTTTATCGTTACAAGCAAACACTTTAATGACTCTAATATATACTCAGAAGGAACTGTTATTACTGTTGCCGGTTCATTACAAGGCGTTTTTGAACAACAGATTGATGACAAATTAATCCAATTACCAATTGTGAAAATGGATAACCACCATGTTTGGAAAAGGTCTCATCAAGTTTATAGCAATTATGGTCAACTCTATCATCAACGCTGTCAGTCATGGAGAGCAAAACCCGGCCAATTGGGTAAGAAATTTTGCTTCCCAACTACTCGTCAGCTAGAAAGGGTGGGGGCTAGAGATGGTAGCTTGGGAATAAGCCGCTAAAACTTCAATTGTTAACAACAAAATTATTAATAGGTCCTATTGCTTATAGGCTAGCTATGCTATCATGGGAAGTTTTTAACAGTTGGGGGATATTAAGATGGCAAAAGAAGATCAAATTGAAATGGACGGGAAAGTAATTGATACGCTCCCTAATACTATGTTCCGAGTAGAATTAGAAAACGGTCATGTTGTGACAGCTCATATTTCTGGCAAAATGCGTAAACATTACATCCGTATTTTGACGGGTGATAAAGTTAAAGTTGAAATGACACCGTATGATTTAAGTAAAGGTCGTATTACATTCCGCATGCGCTAAACTTACTCCCACTTCCCCGCCTAATTAAGGTTAAGGGATAGCGGGATAAGCGCAAGCTTAGTCTTTTTCTGCAATAATCAGCTCTTTACCTTCGATGGTAAAAGCAAGCTCTTTGTTATCAACGTAAATACGGACATGCCCACCATTTGCCAGTTTTCCAAAGAGCAAATCATTTGCTAAAGGTTTTTTGATTTTTTCCTGAATCAGCCTGGCCATAGGTCTGGCACCCATTTTTGGATCACAACCATGTTCAGCAAGCCATAGTCGCGCCTCAGATTCTAATGACAACGTTACATTTTTTTCTGAGAGTACATGTTCCAGCTCAAATATAAACTTGTCTACCACACTACCAACTATTGAAATATCCAACGGCTTGAATTGCACGATAGCATCAATTCTATTTCTGAACTCAGGAGAAAAGTTTCTTTCTATAACTTTCATACTGTCAGTTGCATGGTCTTGATGAGTAAAGCCAATTGAAGCGCGACTACCCTCTTCTGCTCCGGCATTTGTGGTCATAATTAAGATAATGTTGCGGAAATCTGCTTTTCGACCATTGTTGTCCGTTAAAGAACCATGATCCATGACTTGTAATAGCAAATT
This sequence comes from Methylococcaceae bacterium, assembly GCA_021647585.1. Lineage (GTDB taxonomy): Bacteria > Pseudomonadota > Gammaproteobacteria > Methylococcales > Methylomonadaceae > QPIN01. The sequence continues at coordinate 7,251 of JAKIUK010000059.1, read as the reverse complement.
AAACACATCAGGGTGAGCCTTTTCAATCTCATCTAACAACAGCACCGCATGGGGATGTTTGGTCACTGCTTCAGTCAACAGTCCTCCTTGATCATAACCTACATACCCTGGGGGAGCTCCTATTAAACGAGAAACAGTGTGACGTTCCATATACTCCGACATATCAAAACGAATGAGCTCAACCCCCATGACTTTAGCCAATTGGCGGGTGACTTCTGTTTTTCCAACGCCTGTAGGTCCAGCAAATAGAAAAGACCCGATGGTTTTAGTGGTATCTCTTAAGCCTGCTCGTGACATTTTTATTGCTGACGCTAATTCGGCAATAGCTTCGTCTTGTCCAAAAACCAACATTTTCAGGTTCTTTTCCAGTAATTCCAGCTTATCTTTGTCAGTACTAGACACTGATTTCTCAGGAATTCTAGCTATTTTTGCAATGATTTCTTCAATTTCATAACAATCTATAACTTCTTTACGTTGATCTTCAGTAAACAGTCGCTGTCTAGCTCCTGCTTCATCAATCACGTCGATAGCTTTATCAGGCAGAAAGCGATCGGTTATAAATCGGTCTGATAATTCAGCAGCCAATCTAAGTGCTTCAGAGGTATATTTAAGATCATGGTGCTCTTCAAATCGTGATTTCAGACCAATTAAAATTTTAATAGTATCTTCAACGGAGGGTTCTACAATATCAATCTTTTGGAATCGTCGAGCCAAAGCATGATCTTTTTCAAATATGCCACGGTATTCCTGATATGTAGTAGAGCCAATACAACGTAGTTGACCCGAAGCTAATACGGGTTTAATCAAATTCGAAGCATCCATTACCCCACCTGATGCAGAACCAGCACCAATAATGGTATGTATCTCATCAATAAATAATATGGATTCTGGTTGTTTCCTAAGTTGATTTACTAATGCTTTTAATCGCTTTTCAAAGTCACCGCGATATTTTGTTCCAGCAACTAAAGAGCCTAAATCTAACGAATAAATAACGCTAGTTAACAATATCTCTGGAACATCTTCTTCAATGATACGTTTGGCTAGTCCTTCAGCAATGGCAGTTTTACCTACACCAGATTCTCCGACCAGCAAAGGATTGTTCTTCCGTCTACGACATAGTACTTGAATGGTTCTCTCGACTTCATGATCTCGCCCAATCAAAGGATCAATTTTGCCTTGTCGTGCTTCTTCATTAAGATTTGTAGTGTATTTCTGTAAGGGTGTGGTTTCTGCTGGTTCAGTTCCTCCTGCCACCTCAGCGGTAGAGTCAACACTACCCTGTTCTTCTTTGTCTTGATCAACTTTGGATATTCCATGAGCAAGATAATTGACGACATCCAGACGCGTTACTTCATATTTGTTTAATAGATAAACCGCATGTGAGTCTTGCTCACTGAACAAAGCTACAAAAAGATTAGCTCCGGTAACTTCCTTTTTATCTGATGCCTGAACATGAAAAACCGCGCGCTGTAATACGCGCTGAAAACCTAAAGTAGGTTGTGTTTCTCGCTGAATATTTTCAGGAATCATGGAGACAGTTTCATCAATAAATTGAGTTAACTCCCCTCGCATCACCATACAATCACAAGCACATGCATGCAAAATTGGCTTTACAGTTGCATTATCCAGAAGCGCTAAAAGTAAATGCTCCACTGTAATGAATTCATGCCGCTTACTGTGTGCATTTGTAAACGCGTTATTTAATGTGATTTCCAGTTCTTTGCTTAGCATAATACTCTCTTTAAATTCTACGCTTCTTCCATCGCACACATCAGTGGATGATGATTTTCACGCGAGTACTCATTTACAATATGTACTTTTGTTTCAGCAACATCTTTTGTGTATACTCCACAAACACCAACACCTTGAGTGTGAACCTGCAACATAACTTGCGTTGCCTTATCTTCGTTCATATTAAAATAATCTGTCAATATTTCAACCACAAAGTCCATAGGTGTAAAGTCATCGTTCAACAATACCACTTTATGCAATGGAGGACGTTTTAATTTAGGTTTTGCTTCCTGAACAGCTAAGCCGCTCTCATCATCATGGTTTGGATCAATATCAGACATACATTGGTAGTGTTTTTTTAATTATCTAAAGTTTATCATAGTGTTCGTTGCTTTATATTTCAATCTTTTCGCATAAGACAATCAATTCGAGTAAAATATCCTTTTTTTTCTACAGTTATTTATTATGGTTTGGAAGCCTCATGTCACTGTTGCAGCAGTGATTGAAAAAGATAATCATTTTTTATTAGTTGAGGAAGAAACTGCAAATGGACTTGCGTTTAATCAGCCTGCGGGTCATCTGGAAGAAGGTGAAGATATCATTGCTGCTGCTCAACGGGAAGTGAATGAAGAGACAGCCTGGCAATTTGAACCAAAATTCATTGTAGCTATTCAGCTTTGGCGTAAAACCCCTGCTTTTCCAAGTTTTCTCAGAGTTTGTTTTGCGGGTAAAGTTCATTCATTTAACGCTGATCAAATACTGGATGATGGAATTGTTGCAACACACTGGCTTACGCGAAAAGAAATTACTGAAAAACAATCTCAGTTACGTAGCCCTCTGGTTTTAAAATCGGTAGATGCCTATCTGAACAACGAACATTATCCCTTATCACTATTAAAATCGTACTTAGATTTGGAATATGAGTAAAAATATTATTGTTGGTATGTCAGGAGGCGTAGATTCATCTGTAACTGCTTTAAAACTGTTAGAACAAGGTCATAAAGTTACTGGTTTATTTATGAAAAACTGGGAAGAAGATGATGGCACTGAATTTTGTACTGCAATGGAGGATCTTGCTGATGCCCAACAAGTAAGTGACAAACTGGGTATAGAATTAAAAACAGTTAATTTTGCTTCTGAATATTGGGATGAAGTTTTTGAAGTTTTTTTATCTGAATTTAAAGCAGGACGCACACCCAACCCGGATATTCTTTGTAATAAGCATGTTAAATTCAAGGCCTTTTTAAATTATGCCATTGAAGACCTGGGTGCTGAATATATTGCTACGGGTCATTATGCCCGTGTTATACAGAACAACGGTGAATTCCAGTTATTAAAAGGTTTAGATCCTAATAAAGAACAAAGTTATTTTTTATATACTCTGGGACAAAAAGCCTTATCCAAAACCCTGTTTCCAATTGGCGATCTACATAAGCCTGAATTAAGGGCAATGGCTAAAACAGCAGGCTTTGATAATTACAAAAAGAAAGACAGTACAGGCATCTGCTTTATTGGTGAAAGAAAGTTCAAGGAATTTCTACAACGCTATTTACCGACTCAACCTGGTGAAATGCGGACTCCTGACGGTCAATTTATAGCCAAACATCAAGGTTTGATGTATTACACTTTAGGGCAAAGACAAGGACTAGGAATTGGAGGCGTTAAAAATGCCCCTGATGAACCCTGGTATGTTTTAGATAAAGATTTAGATAAAAATATATTAGTGATTGGTCAAGGACATGATCATCCCTTAATGCTTCATAATACATTGGAAGCCAGCCAATTGGACTGGTGCAATAATAAACCATTAACAGAGACTGTACATTGCATGTCTAAAACGCGTTATCGTCAGGCTGATCAGGCCTGTATACTAAAACCTTTAGCAAAGGGTCGATGTAAAGTCAGTTTTAAACTTCCTCAAAGAGCAATCACACCTGGGCAATCCGTTGTCTTTTATGATGGTGACATTTGCCTGGGTGGTGGAATCATTGAAACTAAATATAATGAATAATATTTAAAACTGCTATAGAATTTGTTGTCTTAAAATATCTAGTAAAAACAGGAAAAACACCAACATGACTCATTTTGCACTTACCGCAATTTCACCCATTGATGGACGTTACGGTAGTAAAGTTGAAGATTTTCGAGCTATATTTAGCGAATACGGTTTAATTCGTTATCGTGTTGAAGTTGAAGTTCGCTGGTTACAAGCACTTGCAAAACACCCACAAATTACCGAAGTGCCCGAGTTTAGCGATAATGCAACAAACAAACTAAATAATATTATTCGTCTTTTTTCGGTAGATGATGCTCAACGAATCAAGGATATCGAAAAAACTACAAATCATGATGTAAAAGCAGTTGAGTATTTCCTTAAAGAAAAAATCAGTGATATTTCAGAATTAAATAAAGTTAATGAGTTCATTCATTTTGCATGTACTTCCGAGGATATTAATAACCTGTCTTATGCATTGATGCTTAAAGAAGGTCGTGGAACATTATTGCATCAAATTACTGATTGTATAGCAGCAATTAAAAAAGTTGCATTAGAGACGGCAAATCAGCCAATGATGTCAAGAACCCATGGCCAAACTGCTAGCCCAACGACTACAGGGAAAGAGTTTGCCAATGTAGTTGCTCGTATGTTGCGTCAAAAAGAACAGTTTGAAACGGTTGAATTAATGGGCAAAATAAATGGTGCTGTGGGTAACTACAATGCCCATAGTATTGCTTATCCAGAAATTGACTGGGAACAATTTTCTAAAGAATTTGTTGAATCATTAGGTCTGTTCTGGAACGCTTATACTATTCAAATTGAACCACATGATTACATAGCAGAATATTTTCATGCTCTGTCTCGGTTTAATACTATTTTATTGGATTTTAATCGGGATATTTGGGGTTATATTTCTTTAGGTTATTTCAAACAAAAAACAATTGCCGGAGAAATTGGTTCTTCGACTATGCCCCACAAAGTCAATCCAATTGATTTTGAAAATTCAGAAGGTAATCTGGGATTAGCCAATGCGATATTTTCTTTTTTAAGTGAGAAACTTCCTGTTTCTCGCTGGCAACGCGATTTAACAGATTCAACAGTGTTACGTAACATTGGTGTCGGCATTGCACACACAAGTATTGCAATTCAGTCCTCATTAAAAGGCATTTCTAAATTACAAATAAATGCAGATGTCATAGAAGCCGATTTAAATAATAACTGGGAAGTATTGGCAGAACCGATTCAAACTGTAATGCGTCGTTATGGTATTGAGAAACCCTATGAAAAGTTAAAGGAATTAACCCGAGGAAACCGAATCACCCCAGAAGAACTGGGGGAGTTTATCGAAAACTTAGAAATTCCAGCAGAAACAAAAAAATCATTAAAACAATTAACTCCACGAAATTACACGGGTTATGCTGAAAAATTGGCTAATGATATTGAATAAATTATTTTAATGCGAAATGCCTCACAGTTTGGTTTGTTTTCTTTTGAGATAATGATTTGATGGTTGTTGATATAATGTCTTCCCCATAGATAAAACTAACAACCTTGTAATAAGCTGTGTCTTTTGGCACAGCTTTTTTTTGCTCAAAAGATATTCAATTCTAGAAAATGAGGGTGAATTTTATTCGGAGTAAAAATTCTCAATTCTAAAATGGATCATCAAATTATATAGTTGGTTTTTAATGTTTTATGCCTATTTACAAAGCACAAGTCAAACTTTAAATGGGTTGTCATTTCGACCAACGGGACGACTTGTATGGACAGATATATTGCTCCTTGCAATATCTGCATTCACCACCTATATGTACACCTCATTAATTACAACCTTTTATTTAACAATTTTTTAGTAACAAAGGTAAAACTGCATACGTATATCCGGCCTATTGATCGAGTCTTATTTTGACTCTGGCCCAAATGAGAACTGCGCCCTTGCTGCTTACTCATCCCTACGGAATCAAATTCCGTGTGGTGTCCAGCTATCACAAGGGCTGGTCTAACCTGTTACTTCATTTACATTGCCGCCTTTTAGGATGTGTTTTCTTACTTTACTCTCTTTGCTTTAAATGAAATCAGAAGTACATCTACACTGCTTTATATTCTGTTTGATGATATAGCATAGACCAAATAATTCTTGCCATCTTGTTAGCTACTGCGACGACTGCTTTATGTTTACCTCGACGTTCTATCAGTTGTTTTGCCCAACTAGACAGTCGATCATCACTCTTATCGACATTGCGTATGACTGACCAGGCACCTTGAATCAACATTCGCCTGAGGTAGCTATTGCCTCGTTTAGTAATAGCACCTAGCTTTTGTTTGCCACCACTGGAGTGCTCTTTTGGCACTAATCCCAGGTTTGCAGAAAAGTGCCGACCATTTTTATAGGCACTCCCATTTCCAGCATGAGCAATAGCTGCTGTTGCTGTTTTTTCAGCTACACCTTTTATTTGCATTAACCGCCTTGCGGCTTCATCTGCATGGGCTTGCTGCTTTATACTCTTATCCAGCTCTGCTATTGCCTTATTGAGCTGTTGCCATTCTTGTAATATTTGTATAAATAAGGCTCTTGCAGGGGGCGTTAACCCATTGTCAGCATCTTCCAAAAGATCTGGTAATGCAGCTAATAAGCGTTCTTTTCCTTGATTTACGACAATCCCATATTCATTGAGAAAACCTCTCTGCTGGTTGATCAACGCTGTGCGTTGCTCAACTATCCTATTTCGTAAGCGATGTATTTGTATCATATCTGTTTGCGCTAAGGTTCGTGGCTCAACGCAATGTAAATTTGGCCGTCTCGCGGCTTCAGTAATGGCAAAGGCATCATTCCTATCATTTTTATTGCCTTTTACAAACGGCTTTACATGTTGTGGAGGAATCAGCATCACTTGAAACCCCTGTGCTTTCAATTCCCTGCCCCAATAATTTGAACCACTGCAAGCTTCCATCGCTATGATGGCATCAGGATATTGAATTAATAGTCCCATCAGCTTATTTCTCTTGAGCTGACGATTAAAAACAGATCTCCCTGCTTGATTGACACCACAAACCTGAAAAATATTCTTTGCCAAATCTATACCAATTAATGTAACTTGCATTTGAACAGCTCTTGTTTTTTATTGAGTTTGATATTTCAATAATGTTGCATTTTGACGCCGATTACTACGAGAGGTGTTCATCTCATCATCCATGTGGTTCAAAAAAATGCTTGCTTAACCGAATGGGTGAAACTCAGATTTTTTGACCTACATGGAAGTAGGAAATGCAGGTTTTGCAGGAGCAAAAACCTGTTAAAGCGCCGTGAAACCAATATCTTGCACTATTATTCCGCGTCCAACTGATCTTTCTAGATGATTTGCGTTGATAGTTTTGAGGCATTTCTATCTGAACGACTTTTTTTATAGTTGACAGTAGTTTTTAACGGATTTCTATAATTTATACAGGCAGTGCTGCAAATGAGTCATTGTCATTAATGGCCGATGCGGCACGTTTTATGAGTTCGAGGTTTGTATCCAGATCCA
>JAKIUK010000058.1 GCA_021647585.1 Methylococcaceae bacterium | reverse complement strand
CTGGAATTAAAATGGCACAGTCTTTAGCCGCGATCATAGAACTATAGTTTTTTATGGCTATTAACAACGCACAGGTTAAATGGTTTGTTATTTCGACCAACGGGAGAAATCTTGTTATTCAAGTTGTGCTTAGATATGGAGTGCTTATACAGAATCCTCATTCGTTAGTATTTCAACATTAGTTATGCACCAAGGGCCGTTAATCCTAAAGCAAGTGTAAAATTTCGGAACTATTCATCTGGGACTGTATGGAAATTTAAATTATTCTACAGGGTCTACCCATTTGATTCTTCATAGACCCATTTATATACTCGCTTTTTCGGTTGGCATCTTTCATAGAGCTGATGAACAAGCTAAACTTCCTGTTCTTTGCTTGCTTTGCTTATTTCTCTATAACACATTCTCGGCAACACCGCTTCGCTGCTCCTCGACAACTGCGCCTGCATTGTTCTACTACACTCCACCCTGGTACCCTACTACATGCCGTGTCCTACCACCTGTGTAAACCAACAGGGAGGTGGTGAATGCAAGATATTGCAGGGAGCAATGTATCTGTCCATACAAGTCGTCCCGTTGACCGAAATGACAATCTATTGCCATTGCCATTGAGATTAGTTAATAAACATCCCTTACATAACGTTTTTCTTTTTTCAGATGATTTATGTAATCAACGGCTTGCTCACTTGTTTTTTGACCATGTTGTTCAATAATGTCATGTAGGGCTTTATCAACATCTTTAGCCATATAGTTAGCATCTCCACAAACATAAAAAGAGCCGCCTTGTTCCAGCCAGTCAAACATTTCGGCACCTTTTTCACGCATACGGTCTTGCACATAAATTTTTTCTTGTTGGTCTCTGGAAAAGGCAAGGTCCAAGTGCGTTAAAACTCCATTGGCTTGCATGGCCTCAATTTCATCCTGATAAATATAATCAGTAGCTGCATTTCGGTCACCGAATAACAACCAGTTTTTACCTGTTGCTTTTCTGATTTCACGTTCTTGTAAAAATGCTCTGAAAGGCGCAATTCCCGTACCTGGACCAACCATAATTATTGGAAGAGAGTCATCTTCTGGAACCCGGAAGGTGTTGTTTGGAGAAAAAAAGATTTTAACTTCTGTATTTTCATTTACCAGATCAGCCATGTAGGTTGAACAGACACCTTTATGATTACGACCGTGACTTTGGTAACGAACACTGGCAACTGTCAGATGTACACTGTCTGGATACATTTTTCCACTGGATGAGATTGAATAGGCACGGTGTTGTAGTGGTTTTAAAAGGGCCATAAACTCAGCGGCTGATAATTCCATACCCGGGAATTGCAATAACAAATCCAGAGTATCACGTCCAAATAAATACTTGGTCAGTTTGTTTTTATCTCCTGATTCTAGCAGACCATTTAATTCCTGGTCACCTGAACGGTTGGCAATTTCCTTTAATAATTCTTTAGTGGGTAACTTGATTTCAAAGTGTGTACGTAAAGCTTCAGATAATGACATTAATTCGCCATTAACAGGTTCATCTTCGTCACCCGTACATCCAAGAGCTTGAACAATATCAGCGACCAAATCAGGGCAGTTTTGAGGTATTACATTTAGAGCGTCACCTGCCTCATAGGATAATCCTGATCCTTGCAGCGAAAACTCAAAATGACGTGTTTCTTTTGAGGAGTTTTCAGCTGTTAGTAAACGATTGCATATAATATTTGTTAAAAATGGATTTTTACGATTGTATTTAGGTTTGTCATTTTCTCCATTTTCACTTGCAACTAGAGTAACCGGTTCTCCATCTGCCATCATTGGAATAACACTTCTAATCCAGCTTTCAGCCAGATCTTCGAAATCTACATCACAATCGATACGATCATAAAGACGTTTTGCACCCAGTTCTGTCAAACGATTATCCCAGTCCATGCCTGCTTTACAAAATTCGTCATAACTGGTATCTCCTAATGCCAGAATTGAATAATGCGTATTTTCCATTCTAGGCGCTGAGTCTGCTGATATTTGATCCCATAATAACTGTGCATTGTCTGGCATTTCACCTTCACCATAAGTACTTGTGATGATAAGGATATTTTCCATTTTTGCCAGGACATCAATTTCTATTTCATCCATACCTTTAACTACAGGCGATAGCCCATGGGTTTTGGCAACTGCTGCTGTATCATTGGCTACAGATTCAGAATTTCCTGTTTGAGAACCATATAGGATGTTGACAATACGCGCATCTACTTTATTAGCAGAATTAGCACTTTGTAGCATATGACTATGCATGCCGGCAAAAAAACCTCCTAGCCAGGCGCGTTGGGTATCACTGTAGGGGGCGTTTTGTGGAATTTTAGGTGTTTTCATATTTTATCGTAACTGTTTAAGGGTTACGTTGGTAATTCGGTAAGATAAACCGGAAGTATAGGCATAGGCTGGGCTAGTTATAGTTGCCCAGCCCACACTGTTAATTTATATATCAGTCTCAGGCTGCTCGATTTTCATCTAGCATAGCTTGAACGATATCGAGACTGGCTAATCCAGAAATGTATTGTTCAATGCTGGGTACATCTACCAATGCTTGCTGGTTCGCTCTGTGTTGTTCAATGATCCAGGCTGTTGAGCCTATGGAATATATACTTTGAACATCGCGTTGAATCATCGCTGTTTTATAATCAGTTAAGCGTTTTTCTGCGAGTAAAGCGGCCAGTTGTTCGTCAGTGTAATTACTGTAGGCTTCTCTATTTGTTTTAACCAGCGCATCCTGGATTTTGCGAGGATGCTGCATAATTAATTTGTCTGCTAGCTGACTAATTTGTCTTTCAGTTATTTCAGTCAATCCAGACTTGGTCAATTGATTTTTTGCAATTTTCTGGGCTTTGTCAATGACGGCAAAACTGTTAACTAATTTGAATGTTAGTGTAGTATCAGTTTTTCCATACGCAGGAATTTTTCCATCATATAAAGCATGATTATTTTGATAAGCTGATTGAACCTGGCTGATTTTATCCTGGGCATAAGCAATAGATAATTCTTCAAGCATTGATTTACGATCCATTGCTTTTATAAGACATTCAGCCGTTTGAGTTTTGTACAGCCATAAAGGAATTGCAAATTTAAAGTGTTTACGTTCACTTGCCCAGTTTTTAACAATTTGCATGGCCAATATTGAATTTGTATATTCAATATGCTGCTCCAGCATATATAAAATAAATTGTTCATGAGCCATGGAAACTTCGGTGTCTTCTGTTAAGCAGCGAATTTCAACTGAACTGCTGTCAGACAATTTTTCCAGTCGATTTTGGGGGTCATATTGATAAGCGTTACCCCCCGACATACCGGTACAAAAACCTTTACCAAAAGCCCCCAGATTGAGTACAGTGCCATTAATCATGTATTCACAGGCAAAATCACCCACACCTTCAACCACGGCCATTGCGCCAGAATTACGGACTCCAAAGCGATCGCCAGCTTCGCCATTGATAAAGAGTTTTCCTCCCGTTGCGCCAAATAAAGCGAAATTACCTATTAAGACATTCTCTCCAGTAGCTTTTGAACCTCCGCCAGGTGAATTGACAATAATAGTACCGCCACATGCTGATTTTCCGACACCATCGTTACAGGTGCCTGTATGTTCCATGCGCATGCCATCATTATTAAAGGCTGCATAACTTTGTCCAGCAGAACCCGTAGTGCGAATAATGACGCTGTCAGCTGCCAAATATCGACGTCCATGCTGGTTGGTGTATATAAGTATTGAATCTGAAGCTTGTTGATCACTGATTTCATAAGCAAGCAACCGTTCAATATCAATAGATGTTTGTCCACCTACTGTTTTATTGCAGTTGTTGAGTTTATATTCAGCACCATCAATAACCACTGGATTACCGTTTATAATTGCAGAGTTAATTTGAGGAAATGCTTTATTATCAATACTGAAGTCAGCTTCTAAATAAACTGGGTTATCAATTTTAACTTCAGTTACTTGTGCCAGCAGACGAGTGAAGTCAAGTTGGCCAACCATGGTTGGGTGGTTGATTAGATGTAGTAAATCAGCTTGACCTCGAATTTCAGTAAGACTGTTATAGCCTAGGCTGGCTAAAATTTCTCTGACTTCTTGTGCCAGATTCATGAAATATTGTGCTAATACCCGAGGGTCACCTTTAAACTCTTCATGTTCAGTAGTTAATCCTGCCGGACATCTTATGTTACAGTTTTTAGCCATCACACAACGTAGCATCATCAGTGCAGTGGTACCAAATTCGAAAGAATCTCCACCTAAGATGGCAGATTTTACTACATCAATTCCACTTTGGTGGGCAGCACTGCAGCGCAACACAACTTTGTCTCGCAATCCATTGGCTGCAAGAGCCTGGTGGACTTCGGCAATACCAATTTCTGGTGAACGACCTGTGTTTTTTAAGCTAGTAACTGCAGCAGCACCTGTACCCCCACTATTTCCCGCGACGTTGATTACATCTGCACCGGCTTTAGCCACGCCTACAGCAATGGTACCGATACCTTCAGAAGAAACTAGTTTAACGACTACTTTAACCCGTGCAGCTTTGGCATCATGGATTAATTGACCTAAATCCTCAATAGAGTAAGTATCGTGATGTGGAGGAGGACTTACCAGCTCTACTCTAGGTGTACCACCACGTAATGAAGCAATTTCAACCGAAACTTTGGCAGCGGGTAATTGACCTCCTTCACCCGGTTTTGCTCCTTGAGCAATTTTAATTTCAATTTCTTCAATATTTGGATCTGCCAGATAGCCTGCCCAAACGCCAAAACGTCCTGATGCAAATTGTTTTATTTTGCTTGATCTGATGGTATTAAAGCGGCTGGAGTGTTCGCCTCCTTCACCCGAGTTACTCATTGCTCCAGCGATGTTGGTACCCTGAGCAACTGCTTCGTGAGCTTCTGATAATAAAGCACCATGACTCATTGCACCGGTTGCAAGTGCAGCAGTGATTTCATGAGCTGGTTGTACCTCAGTCAAACTGATAGGGTTTCTGGCTGTTTTAATGGTATTCAGATAGTTATTAAACAAACTACGGGTATCGGTAATTTTAATAAAAATGCTTTTATTATCTGTATTTAAACTGAAAGATTCACCCACAAAACGATTTTTTAAATGTTTTGCCAATGATTTTATGCGCTGAGCTGAAGAATTTTCAGTAAAAGATATTGTAAATTCAATTGCATTATTGATTTCTACTTTTAAACCAAGAATCAGGTAATTATTGTTTCCACGTAAATTTTGGCTAGATAAAAGACAATCAAAATCTTCACTGCTTTTAGCATCACGAACATCAACAGGGAAAGTGATAATGTCACGTAGTGCTGCGGGTCTGTTGTCACGTTCAAGATAGAGTCCTTTAGTGAAATTACGATAAGCTGGAGTAATACCAAAATTATCTATTTGTTCAGGGGAGCGCTTGTCGTAACCAAAATCAAGGTAAGCCGTATCGCTAGCTAGTTCTGCTTTATTACTGGTATTTTTAGGGATATATAAAATATCCTCGTCAGTCATATTTATATATTCTCTGACAGCTGTGTTACCAAACGTATGGCCAGCGCCTTCCTGACGTTCTTTAAATAAGCCCAGAAAGGGAATATCCTTTTCTTCGTTGACAGCCATGGCTTTGTGGTGCCATTCAGCGGCACTTGCAGCGATATCAGCATATCTAACACCACCAACAGACGAATGAATATTAGGGAAATATGCTTTTAGGTGAGGCTCATCAGTGTCCAGATAACTGGATTCAAAGAATTCGCCACCAATATAGCTTTCTGCAGTACAAAGGCCAAATTTACCCATGGTTTTCATTAAGGATTTGGCTATGCCTTTTTGAAAACTATCCAGGGCACTTTGTTGATCCTGCTCTGTTGCATAGTGAGTGATAACCCGGTTATGAACACTGAGGGGGCAGATGGCTGATGCGCCAAAGCCTAAAATGGTTGCGACATCGTGTGGGCTGGCAGCCTGACCGGTTTCCAAAATAAGTGAAGAATTAAAACGCAAGCCCAGGTTAACCAGATGTTGATTAGCTGCTGCTATCATTAATAATGCAGGAATAGCGGCTTTATTCTGGCTGATGTTAATATCACTTAAAATGATAATGCCCACATTTTCCTGGGCTGCTTTTTCAACTAGCTGGCAAACGTCGAATAGTGCTTTTTCTAATGTGTCGGCATTTTTAATCGTATCATCATGGTCAGATACGAATAGCATTTCCAGGGTGATATGACTGACAGTATTTTGCCTGCGGATTTGTTCAAGTTGAGTGCGCTGTATAACAGGTGATTCAATGATTAGCTGTTTGCTTTCATGTTCAGAAAACGTTGGTTTGGCACCCAGTGCCACACGTAAGGTCATACCATCACTTTCGCGTAAAGAGTCTAACGGTGGGTTGGTTACCTGAGCAAAGCGTTGGCTGAAGTAGCGTGACATGCCGCCCTCTGCTTTTGATAGTGCATTTGGTGTAATGCCGTAACCCATGGCTGACACTTTTTCCAAGCCATTGCTTAATATGGGGTCTAGTAAGAACTTAAAGCTTTCCTGATTAAGCGAATAAGCTGTATGACACTGATCTATATTGAGAGGATGTTCATTATTTATTTCTGATAATGCTACTTTATCCAAATCAGTGATATGAATAGCATTTTGTTCTAATAGGGCCTGATAGTCTTTTTCCTTGGCAAGGCGTTCCATGACTTGATGGCTGTTATAGGCTTCACCAGTACTGTGATCAAAATACAGCATACCTCCTGCTTCTATTCGTCCACGTTTTAAAATATCTTGAGCAGGGAAATCAATTTGCCCAGCTTCAGACATAACGGCAAGATATTCGCGGGTTTCAACGGAACGTAAAGGTCTTAACCCCAAACGATCGAGACGTGCACCCACACAAATGCCATCGTTGAAAATAATGGCAGCAGGGCCGTCATTTTTTTCTTCGTAGAGACTGAAATATTCCAGCATGGCGCGTACTTCATCAGATAATGAGCTATCGTTTTCCCAGGCAGGTGGCATCATCGCCAGGATGGCCGTCACGATATCCAGTTCGTCTTCGTTAATACGACGGGTTAATGTCTGGTCGAGACGGCCAGAATCTGATTGTCCACAAGGAAAAATGACGTGTTTGTTATTTTGACGAGCAATTGCATTTTCACTGAGTCTGTTTTTCTTATCGGTATTTAATTCACCATTGTGCGCCATATAACGAAATGGCTGTGCCATCATGGTTGCAGGTGCCGTATTGGTTGAAAAACGGGTATGAAAAAAAAGAGTGCTGATCTCATGATCTGTGTCATATAAATCAGTGAAATAGGGGATAACTTCATATGAGTTAAGCCGACCTTTATAGACCTGAGTCCGTGAACTCATAGATAAAGGATAGAAGCCATCTAATTCATGCCGGGTAAAACCTTCCGCCTCTATAGTGAGTAGTGCAACCTGGATATGTTTTTCAAATGCATTGTCTGAAGCTTCTTTTAAAAAATCCGGTCTACCAAAAATAACCTGCTTGATAGGTAGTTGTGCTTTAACAGATGCAGCATTGATAACGCGGTTATCAACTGGAATATTGCGCCATTTGATAACAGGTAAGTTAAATTCCTTAAAATGGTTTTCAACCAATTCGGTTGCTGCAGCATCATATTTGACGTGATCTTCTGGATAAAAGAAATTGGCCACACCAAATTGACCCAGTTCAAGATCTTTAATAGCTGTGACTTTACGGAAAAAATTCAGTGATAAATCTATATTAACCCCTGCACCATCTCCAATTCCTTCAGCACTCATACCGCCCCGGTGAGGAATAGTGCAAAGAGCTTCGTGAGATTTAACCAATAAGTCGTGTGATTGTTTGCTCTGTTTATGGGTAATAAAACCTACTCCACAACTGTCTTGTGATAAGTTTGCGTCATAGAGCATGTGAGCAGTGTGATTTTTTAGGGAGTTTTTAATCATCGTCGTCCCGATCCTTCTTTTCTGGTAAAGTCTTTGCAGTCATTATGGTTTTTTTAGTTATTGCGTGTTAGAGTCAGGGATTCAATAGTCCTGCACTAAACTTGACTGCAAATGATGGTATGTAACTGATATTTTCAATCAGCGAAACTTTTCAATATTATCATGAAAAGGCTTTTTTGTCATTTGATCAAAAATGACAAGGTGTGATTAAAAGTTAAGTGAATATGATTTGAAATATTGTTGGGCGGACTTCAGTCCGCCATGATTTAGTCAATATTGCGGACTGAAGTCCGCTCTACATTATTTAACCACAGCCAAAATGGTATTCTCTGTTGATTTGTGGTTTTGTAATGCAGGAAAAATTTTAAGGAGCTTTTGGATAATCCTAGAATAATCAGTTGGGCGCGGATTTATAGTGCAAGTTATTGGTTTCACAGTGCTTTGAAAAAAATCTTAGCCTCACCCATTAGGTTAGGTGGGCATTTTTTTGAAGTGCTGTGGAATCAATAGTTTGTGCTAGAAACCGTGATCCAACTGATTTTTCTAGGATAATATAAAATCCGCGCTCCTGATTCCCTTTCTTCAATAGATATAAGTGATATGAATAAAGAATTTGATGTGGTAATTGTTGGCGGAGGAATGGTAGGTGCTGCTGTTGCTTGTAGTCTGGGAGCAAGTGATCTCAATGTTGCTGTAGTGGAATTGGCAATTCCTGAACAGTTTTCGGCTGAACAACCTCATGATCTTCGAGTTTCTGCATTAAGTATTGCTTCAAAAAATATTCTGGATAGTGTGGGGGCATGGAATGGAGTATTAAAACGTAGATTTTGTCCTTTTCGGCGTATGCGTGTCTGGGAAACAGCGGGAGATACTGAGTTTAACAGTGATGATCTTAACTATCCAGAATTGGGTTTTATCGTTGAAAACAGAGTCACTCAATTGGCTCTGCTGGAAAGATTAGATGAATTTAAAAATATAGAACTCATTGCGCCAACTAAGATAAAAAAAATAAACTACGCTATTCCCGGTCCGACAACTTTGGAATTGGATGGTGGCGATGTTTTGCAAGCCAAAGTATTGGTTGCTGCTGACGGCGGTAACTCAAGAGTCAGGCAAGTAGTAGGGTTGGGGGTAACTAGCTGGGATTATAATCAGCATGCACTGGTTATCAATATAGAAACTGATTACCCACAACAGGATATTACCTGGCAGCATTTTGTTTCTAGCGGTCCCCAGGCATTTTTACCTTTAACGGGGAATTATGGGTCCATAGTCTGGTATAACTCGCCTGATGAAGTAGCACGATTGAAAACCTTATCTAATGAAGCTTTGATCACAGAATTAACGGCAACTTTTCCAGATTGTCTCGGCAAAGTAAAGCAAGTTTTAGGGTTGGCTAGTTTTCCTTTAAAACGCCAACACACTCAGCAATATGTCAAACCAGGCGTGGTTTTAGTGGGGGATGCTGCTCATATGATTAATCCTTTGGCCGGGCAGGGCGTTAACATTGGTTTATTGGATGCAGCTGCGTTAGGTGAAGTATTAGTAGAAGCTAAAATAAAAGGTGAAGATATTAGCGACATCAGCGTATTAAAGCGATATGAAAAAATGCGTAGAAATGAAAATTTAAAAATGATGACAGTGATGGATGTTTTTTACAGAGTTTTTAGTAATGACGTGCTACCCATAAAGTTTTTAAGAAATTTAGGGTTGGGTTTGGCGGAACGTATTTTACCGGCAAAAAACAAAGTAATGCGTATGGCGATGGGGTTGGAAGGAAATTTACCGAAGTTGGCACGTGGAGAGCCGTTAAGGTAAGTTGTATTTTTAAACTTCAGTTGAAAAATTAATAATTTAGGCTAATGTTTTAATAAACAGGTTTTAGTTGTGTAGGCTTTAATTATGGAAAAAAGATTTTATCCTCGTGTAGCCAGTCATTTTTCTGCGGTTGTAGAAAATAGAGATGGTGCCCATATAAAAGTGCTTGCAGTGGATGCTTCAAGTGAAGGCTTGTGTGTTCAATGTAATACCTTTGACCGGAATCTTATTACCCCTGGAGGGAGTTTTGTGCGTGATGGCAAGCCGGTTGAGCTTTTTGTCTGGCTGGAGTTGCCTTTTGCAGAAGGGGGGGCAGAAAAAATAAGCGCTCGATGTCATGTGGCTTTTTCCAGGCGCATATCTAATAATCAGTGCAAGATTGGTATGCGATATATGGAGATTGATAAAAAAGAGCATGATAAGCTAATTAAATATATAGAGACAGCGATGGCCTCAAATGATAAGTTTGCGAATGGTTTGAATGATCATTAACTTGATGTTGGCTGGCTCTATGTGATCACAAAACCTGGGTTGACTATTTTGGTATAATCCTGCGGATGCAATCAAAGCACGGTAG
This sequence comes from Methylococcaceae bacterium, assembly GCA_021647585.1. Classification (GTDB taxonomy): domain Bacteria; phylum Pseudomonadota; class Gammaproteobacteria; order Methylococcales; family Methylomonadaceae; genus QPIN01. Next base: position 14,800 of record JAKIUK010000058.1, on the reverse strand, counting down.
GTTGAGCTGACGCCAGGAAGCCCAGCATCATGTCAAAAACGAACACTAAGCAACAATGCAATATCGACGCGCTAAACATAAAGGTGGGTGTTTTTTACCGTTAAACTGGTTGTTGATGATTTTTTGTTGGGCTTCCTTTCGTCAGCCTAATCTACCTGGCTTTAAATAGGATGTCATTTCGACCAGCGGGACGACTTGCACGGACAGATATATTGCTCCTGCAATATCTGCATTCACCACCTCCGTGTGGTTTATGCTGGAGGTAGGGCAATGCATAATGCCATGGATGGAATGTAGTAGGGTAACGCAAGAGCAGTTACCGAGGAGCTATTGCCGAGAAATTTTGTTACTAAAGTTGTGCTTAGACTCAAGATTCCTCCCGTTGGTCGCAATGACACCGTTTGTGAAGTAACCTACAAACGTCAAAATCGAGAATAACCTGCGATAGGTTAACAGGCATGAGATTTAATTTTTCATGTCTTCTAGAATTGAATATAAACTTATTCTAATGTTTTCCAGTCTGTCTTTATCTGTAATGGGATGTGATTGATTGTCGGTAACGTAAAACATGTCCTCAACGCGGCTGCCAATGGTAGTGATTTTTGCATCATGCAGTTGAATTTCCAAATCAGTGAATGCCTGGCCTATTGCTGCAAGGAGTCCTGCATGATCAGTAGTAATTAATTCAATAATGGTGTATCTACTGAGAGGGTCTTTGTGAAAATGTATTCTATTGGCAATAGGGAAGTGTTTTGCTTGTCTTGATTGTCGAAGTATATTCAGTTGTTCCTTGACCTTGAGGCTATGCAGGTTGCTTCGTAGCGTTTGACAAATATGTAATTCCCGGTCTAGGTCTTTTATCGGTTCACCTGATTTTTCCAGTACTTGAAAGCTGTTAAGTACATATTGTTCTGTGGGTGTTAAAGTAACGGTGGCAATACGTGCATCAAGTATTGTGAGTCCAAGATTGTCGAGGGTATCTGAGCTTATGGAAAAAACCTTATTTTCATTTTTGGTGTAAATAAATATTTCTACACTGCCGCGTTGATTTTGTGGGCGTAATATGACTAGCGGTAGTTCATCTTTTGTTGTGGAAGCAATGGCAATGGTATGCCAGGCAACTTCATCAGCTGAATAGCGTAAGAAATAATCATCGCTGATTTGACTCCAGGTTTTCTGTATAGTGGATTCAGAAATACCCAGGCCAATCAGTTCCTCCTTAGCCTCCTGTTTGTTTTCATATAAACGTTCAGACCTGGCAATAGGGTTTTGTAAGCCTCTATGCAGCGCGCTGTGAGTAAAGGTGTATAGATCTAATAATAATTGATTTTTCCATGAATTCCATAAGCTTGGATTGGTGGCCCTAATGTCTGCAACAGTAAATAAATAAAGATGATTTAAGTATTCAATGCTACCGACCTGTAGCGCAAATTTATGAATAACATCAGGGTCACTAATATCTTTTCTTTGAGCAGTCATAGACATGACTAAATGATTGCGAACCAGCCAGCAAATTAATTTGTTGTCATGTTTGGATAAACGATGTTGAATGCAAAATTGGTGAACAATTTCCTCTCCCAAGACTGAGTGGTCACCACCCATGCCTTTTGCGATATCGTGGAATAAGGCGGCAATATATAAAATTTCCGGTTTAGCTATGCGTAAAAATACACTGTTACAGAATGGGAGTTCATCGTTGTGTTTTTCTAAGGAAAGTCTTCGTAGGTTTCTAAGGACAAAAAGGGTGTGAGCATCCACTGTATAAATATGAAATAAGTCATATTGCATACGAGATACAATATTTGCAAAACAGGGTAAGTAGGCAGCAAGAATGCCATAACGATTCATGCGCCGTAATTGATGGGTAATACCTCGTGATGACTTAAGGATGCTTAGAAATAGTTTGTTAGCTTTTTTGTTATTGCGAAACTCATCATTAATGAGGTGTAAGTTTTTGCGGATGAGTCGTATGGTGGTTGCTCTTACACCTTTTAAAGAATGGTTTTGTTGTAATAAAGGGAAAATTTCCAGTAGTGCCAATGGATGATTGCTAAATAAATCACTTTCTTTGGCTTCAATATAACCATTAATTGAAACAAAGTTTTTGTTTGCAGGATGTAGTTGATTGGTTTCGGCTTTAGCTATAAATTGTTCGTTAAAAAGCTGTAAAAGTATTTCATTTATGCGCTCAAGTTTTATTACCGTATTAAAGTAATATTGCATAAACTGCTCTACATCAGGGTTGTTCTGCTCATCAATGAAACCAAATTGATTGGCCAGATCACGCTGATAGTCAAACAGTAGCCTGTCTTCACTGCGCTTGGTTAATGTGTGTAAGGCAAAGCGTATACGCCATAAAATGTTGCGGCATGCTATCAATTCATTGTATTCGTCTGCAGAAAATAAGTTATATTTGATCAGTTCTTTGAGAGTGGGGGTGTTGAAATGCCATTTATATACCCAGGCGATATTTTGCATGTCTCTTAATCCTCCTGGGCCTTCCTTTACATTAGGTTCAAGATTGTATGCGGTATCATGGAATTTGGCATAACGCAGTTCCTGCTCTTTCATTTTGGCGGCAAAGAATTGCTTTGATGGCCATATTTTTGATTTGGATAGCTGGGTTTGTAAGTCTGCAAATAATAGTTTATTACCCGATATGAGCCTGATTTCGAGCAAGCTGGTCATTACCGTTTGGTCATCAAGCGCTGCCTGGGTGCATTCGGGAATGGTACGAACAGATTGACCTGGTTTTAGACCTATATCCCAAAGAAAATTACAGAAAGCAGATAGCCCATCCTGGAAATGATTGGTTTCAGGTGTTTTTAGCAAGATAAGGATGTCTATGTCTGAACTTGGGAAAAGTTCGTTGCGGCCATAGCCTCCTGTGGCGCATAAAGTTATGAGAGGTGCGTGTTGTTTAAGGAAGTAATGCCAGCTATGGCTCAAAATATCGTCGATAAAGCTGGATTTTTCTAATAGTAGCAGGAGGACGTTTTTTTGTGGGTCGAATTTTTGGCTTAATTCATTTTCTTTTTGCTGGATGATCTGCTTAAGCGCAGCAATATTGTTTTTGTTTTGAAAGATTTCACTATTAATTGACGTAGGTTGCTTGCTCACATCTCTTCCTGGCGCAGTGTTAATACTTCATGTCCATCATCTGTGACCAGAATGGTATGTTCCCATTGCGCTGACAGGCTGCGATCTTTGGTAACAGCTGTCCAGCCATCTTTTAGAACTTTCATCTGGCGTTTACCAATATTTAGCATGGGTTCTATAGTGAAAATCATACCTGCTTCTATGGTTTCACCTTCGCCAGCTTTTCCAAAGTGCATGACGTGTGGGTCTTCGTGAAATTTTTTGCCAATTCCGTGACCGCAAAATTCACGCACTACGGAATAGCGGTTGGATTCTGCTAATTTTTGAATGACATGACCTATGTCACCAAAAGTAGCACCCGGTTTAACTTGTTCAATCCCAAGAAATAATGATTCTTGAGTAATATCGATCAAACGCTTTGCATAGGGACTGATTTGTCCTACGCCGAACATTTTACTGGTATCTCCATGATATTCGTCTTTAATGACAGTGATGTCAATGTTTACGATATCTCCCTTTTTTAATCTTTTTTCATTGGGGATGCCGTGGCAAATCGTGTGATTTACCGATGTGCATATTGACTTGGGGAATCCGCGATAATTAAGGGGGGCAGGGATGGCTTGTTGCTCATTGACTATAAAGTCATGACAAAGTTGGTCAAGTTCGTTAGTTGTAACTCCTGGGACAACAAAGGGTTCAATCATTTCTAAAACGTCAGCAGCAAGTTTACCTGCAATCCGCATTTTAGATATTTCTGATTCGTTTTTTATGGTGATGCTCATAGAATAGTTTGTGAAACTTGCATTGTGTAGCAAATAATTCTATCAGGGTGGGTGAACAATAGAAATGAATTTATATGATAGAAATACCCTTTAAAAAGTCTGGATATAATGTAGTAAAGAACAGAATTAAAGTCTATAACCTGGATTTTAAAAGACAGTTAAGAATAGGAGATTAATAGAGTTTTTATTGTTGTAAATAGACATTTGTGGTATAAAGGCAAGTTCATTTTTACATTAATACTCACATCTGTCGACACGGCTGGTAGGGTGCTGGTTAATTATTTATTAATTGGTTGTCAGTCGGGATAGGTGGAGGCACAACCCATGGTCGGTAATCCGGCCAAAGACTTAAGGAGAAAATAATGGCAGCAGTGTCAATGCGTCAAATGTTAGAAGCGGGTGTTCATTTTGGACACCAAACACGTTATTGGAACCCAAAGATGGCTCCCTATCTTTTCGGTGCGCGTAACAAAATATATATTATCGATCTGGAACAAACACTTCCGTTGTTTAACGATGCGATGAATTATCTGGGTCAGATGACAGCTAATAAAGGTAATATTTTGTTTGTGGGTACTAAAAAATCAGCACGTAAAACAGTCGCTGAAGAAGCGAAACGATGTGGAATGCCTTATGTTAACCACCGCTGGTTAGGTGGTATGTTAACTAACTTTAAAACGATTAAAAAATCAATTAATCGTCTAAAAGAACTGGAAGCAATGAAAACTGATGGTTCTATGCATCAAAAATTCAGCAAGAAAGAGGCCTTGGGCATGGAGCGCGAACTGGAAAAACTTGAGCGTAGCCTAGGTGGTATTAAAGATATGCGCGGTGTGCCTGATGTTCTTTTTGTATTGGATGTAGGCTATGAAAAGAATGCTATTAGTGAAGCAAAAAAATTAGGAATTCCTGTTGTTGGCATTGTTGACTCAAATAATTCACCTGCTGATATTGATTACGTGATTCCTGGTAATGATGATTCAATTCGCGCAGTTAAATTATATTGTCAAAGTGCTTCAGCAGCTGTTTTAGAAGCAAAGACTGCTGGCTTGCAGGCATCAGCAAAATCAGATGATTTTGTTGAAGAGGTTGTAACTGAAAAAAGTTAAGCCAATTTTATATCATTGATATTGGCTGGTTTTTTACAGCCATTTAAACGCCTCCTTTAATATTTTTTAATTGGGGGCGTTTTTTTAGTTAAGAATTTGAGGATTAAGAAATTATGAGTATTACCGCTGCAATGGTTAAGGAACTTCGCGAAAGAACAGGTTCCGGGATGATGGAATGCAAAAAAAATCTGGTTGAAGCAAATGGTGATATGGATTTGGCCATTGAGAATATGCGTAAATCGGGACTTGCTAAAGCAGATAAAAAGTCTGGTCGTGTTGCTGCCGAAGGTATGATTGGCATAAAAGCCAGTGATGATGGTAAAACAGTAGTAATGGTCGAAATTAATAGTGAAACTGATTTTGTTGTCAAAGGTGATGAGTTTAAAGGTTTTGTTGAAGATGTAACCGATGCTTTATTAACCAGTAAGATTGAAAATAATGAACAGTTATCGGAGATGAAGTTAGCAAATGGTGAATCTGTTGAAACCAGACGACGTGCTTTAATAGCAAAAGTGGGTGAAAACATTTCGGTTAGACGTTTTGAAAAATATGTTGATGTTGATGGTGGTATAGCTTGTTATCTTCATGGTGGTAGAATTGCTGTTATTGTAGAATTAGCCAAAAATGACAGTGAGTTAGGTAAAGATATTGCAATGCATATTGCAGCAATTAATCCTGCTTATGTATCAGCAGATCAAGTAGATGAAGATATTATCCAGAAAGAAAAAGATATCTTTACTGCTCAGGCTCTAGATAGTGGTAAAAAACCAGAGATCGTAGAAAAAATGATTGCAGGCAGAATAAAAAAATTCTTGTCTGAAATCACCCTTGAGGGACAGGCGTTTATTAAAGATGATAAAATGACTGTTGCGCAGCTGGCAAAATCAAAAGATAATTCTACAGTTCGTTTTACTCGATTTGAGGTGGGTGAAGGGATTGAGAAAGAAGAGTTAGACTTTGCTGAAGAAGTTATGGCGCAGGCAAGAGCTTAACTCAGCTGTATAGCCCGGGTAATACCGGGTTTTTTTTGAGCTACAGGGATGTAGCGAATGCAGTTATTGCATAACGCCATGGATGGAGTGTAGTAGGGCAACGCAGGAGCAGTTGCCGAGGAGCAAAAAACTGTGAGCTACAGGGATGTAGCAAATGCAGTTATTGCATAACGCCATGGATGGTGTGTAATAGGGCAATGCAGGAGCAATTGCCGAGGAGCAAAAAACTGTGACCTACATGGATGTAGGGAATGCAGTTTTTGCAGGAGCAAAAAACTGTGACCTACATGGAAATATAAAGAATACATGTTTTGCAAGTTTTGTTCTTTTAGCAAAGGGTTTAAAAACTTACTTTTTATTCATTTTCTTTTTTACAGGATTTTCGATTATGACGCAATTGATTTGCAAGCGAATTTTACTTAAGTTGAGCGGTGAAGCTTTAATGAGTGAAAAAGGTGGCAGTATTGATTCTGAAATTGTTAAGCGCCTTGCAAGTGAAGTGAAAGATTTGTGTGATGTAGGGATTGAAGTCGGATTGGTTATAGGAGGCGGCAATATTTTGCGTGGAGCAGAAAAAGCTTCAGAAGGTTTAGACCGGGTGACAAGTGATCAAATGGGTATGTTGGCAACGGTTATAAACGCTTTAGCTATGCAAGATTCTCTTGAACATATGGGCCAGCAAGTTAGAGTCATGACGGCGTTAAAAATAAATCAGGTGTGTGAAGATTATATTCGACGAAAAGCTGTAAGGCATTTGGAAAAAGGTCGGGTCGTTATCTTTGCAGCTGGAACAGGTAATCCTTTTTTTACTACAGATTCTGCTGCAAGTCTCAGGGCGATTGAAATTAATGCAGAATTGATGATAAAAGCAACTAAAGTAAAAGGTGTTTTTTCTGCTGATCCGGAAAAAAATAAGGCTGCTAGGTTCTATTCTCGATTGACTTATGATGAAGCTTTGGATCAACGTTTAATGGTCATGGATACAACTGCATTGGTATTATGTAGAGATAATAACTTACCTATGCGAGTGATGAATATTTTTGAACCTGGTGCTGTGATGCGTTTAATGCAAGGCGAAGATATTGGTTCTCTAATTGAAAGAGATTGAATACTTTTGAAAAGGAAATAAGAAATGATTAGTGATATACAACAGGATGCTTCTATCAGAATGGGGAAGAGTGTAGAAGCCCTGCAGAAAGCATTTACCAAAATCAGAACCGGACGTGCTCATCCCAGTTTGTTGGATCAGATCACAGTTTCATATTATGGTGCTGAGACCCCTTTGTCACAAGTTGCCAATGTATCAGTTGAAGATGCTCGTACCTTAAAAGTATCTCCTTGGGAAAAGGACATGACTAAAGCTATTGAGAAAGCCATTATGGCATCTGATTTGGGATTAAACCCTACAACTCAGGGGTTAACAATACGTATTCCATTACCACCATTGACTGAGGAACGTCGTCGAGATCTGGTGAAAGTGGTAAAAAGTGAAGCTGAACAGGGTCGTGTAGCTGTAAGAAATATTCGCCGAGATGCTAATTCGGAAATAAAAGAGGCTTTAAAAGAAAAAATGATCTCTGAAGATGATGCAAGAGCAGGTGAAGAAAAAATTCAGAAAATCACAGATAAGTTTATTAAAGAAATAGAAAAGCATCTTGAGGTTAAAGAGGCTGATTTACTTTCAATGTAACTTTTACTTTAGCTACTGGTAATGAAGGATAATAATTCAAGTAATAGCAACCCTCGACATATTGCCATTATCATGGATGGAAATGGTCGTTGGGCAGAGAAGAAGTTTATGCCCAGAATCATGGGTCATAGAGCAGGCGTTAAAACAGTCAGAAAAGTCGTGGAGTACTGTGTAAAAGAAAAAATAGAAGTCTTATCATTATTTGCCTTCAGCAGTGAAAATTGGCGTAGACCTAAAAAAGAAGTAAATATGCTTATGGAGTTGTTTATGGGAACTCTTCAGACTCAAGTTGATAAACTCGATAAAAACAATATTAAACTTAGGATTATCGGTGATAAGTCAGCTTTTTCAGAGAAATTACAGCAGAAAATTGACCAGGCTGAAAAGCAAACTGAAAATAATGATGGGTTGACCCTTGTTATAGCCGCAAATTATGGAGGTCGATGGGATATTACACAGGCTTTTCAAAAAATAACAGAAAAAATTGCTGCGGGTGAATTAACGGTTCACGATATTACTGAGTCTGTAATCAGCCAACATTTAACTACTTTTGAACTTCCTGAGCCTGATCTATTCATAAGATCGGGAGGAGAGCAACGGATTAGTAATTTTTTGTTATGGCAGCTGGCATATACAGAGTTTTATTTTACAGATATTCTATGGCCTGAGTTTGACCAGGTATTATTAGCGACAGCTATAAACAGTTTTAAAAACCGGCAAAGACGTTTTGGTCATACCGGCGAGCAAATCATCAATTTCTCACAATCAAAACCTAAATAATAATTAAAAAGAAAAATGTTATTTCAACGTATATTAACGGCTTGTATATTAGCCGCAGTGGTCATTTCGGCCGTATTTTTATTACCAACCCTATATTTCTATTTATTTATAGCGATCATCGTTCTTATTGCTGGCTGGGAATGGACCGGTTTATCTGAGACAGATGGTATTGCTGATAAGTTTCTATTTCAGATTGGATTGATTTTACCCATGTTGTTTGTCACTTTCTGGACTCATATACTGGAAATAACGGCTGAGATTTTTGAGTACCCTGAAATTAAAAATTTTTCTGGTGCTCTGGAATGGCTGGTAATAGGCCCAGTTTTATATTGGATAATGATGATGTTTTTGATCAGAAATGTGTCTGATGAACTGTTGAAAATAAAATTGAAAAAAAGCTATCAATTATTTATAGGCTGGTTTGTATTAATCTCTGCATGGATGTTTTTAACTAAATTGAGAGCTTATTATGGCCCTGAAGCTGTAATGTACTTTTTGCTTCTAATTTGGATTGCTGATATAGCAGCCTATTTTTCGGGTAAAAAATTTGGTAAAGATAAGCTGGCACCTTTGATTAGTCCAGGAAAAACAGTTCAAGGTATGTATGGAGCCATGCTATCTGCTGTGATTTGTGCTGTTATTTTGATTTTGTATTATGGCTACCCGTTATTGATGTCAACGGATTTCATTTTATTGTCAATTTTAACAGTACTTGTTTCAATTTACGGAGATTTATTCTTTAGCCTGGTAAAACGCCGGAAAGGTGTTAAAGATAGCGGTTTTATACTTCCGGGTCATGGCGGTCTGTTGGATCGAATTGACAGTGTTATTGCAGCTGCACCTTTTTATTATGCGGGAGTCATTTTGATTGGGCGGAGTGTTTTTTCATGAAGGGACTTTGTATACTTGGTGCGACTGGATCTATTGGAGTAAGTACCCTTGATGTTGTTACCAGGCATACTGACCGATATAAAGTCATTGCCTTAACTGCGAATACCAACATTGATGCGTTATACGAGCAATGTGTTGCGCATCATCCTGAATTTGCAGTAGTAGTCAATGTAGAAAAAGCAGCGTTATTTAAAGATAAAATAAAAAACTCGTCGATATCTGATATTAACGTGATGGCGGGAGTTGAGGCTCTGGAATTTGTATCAACCCTTGATAATGTGGATTCTGTAATGGCTGCTATTGTGGGTGCAGCTGGCTTATTACCGAGCCTGGCAGCGGCAAAGGCTGGGAAAACAGTATTATTGGCCAATAAAGAAGCTTTAGTCATGTCAGGTGATATCTTTATGCAGGCAGTCCGCGAATCAGGTGCAAAATTATTACCTATTGATAGCGAACATAATGCGATATTTCAATGTATGCCTGCTGGTTATGTTGCTGGGGATTCCGCTAAACAAGCCAGACGTATTTTGTTAACGGCTTCGGGTGGCCCTTTTAGGGAAACACCGGTTGAACAATTGCATGATGTGACGGTTGAGCAGGCAGTTGCACATCCCAAATGGGATATGGGGCGGAAAATTTCGGTTGATTCTGCAACCATGATGAATAAAGGACTTGAGTTAATTGAAGCTTGTTTATTATTCAATATGTCTGCTGATGATATTCAGGTTGTAATTCACAAACAAAGCATTATTCATTCTATGGTGGATTATGTTGATGGTTCAGTTTTGGCTCAAATGGGAAACCCTGATATGAGGGTGCCTATTGCCCATGCAATGGCATGGCCAGATCGTTTTGATTCAGGGGTAGAGCCACTTAATATTTTTGATGTAAGGCAAATGGATTTTGAAGAACCTGATCTGGAGCGTTTCCCTTGTTTAAGACTGGCTTATGATGCGATCAAAGCAGGAGGTATTATGCCGACAGTGTTAAATGCAGCGAATGAAGTCGCTGTTGATGAATTTTTGAATGAACGGATAAAGTTTACGGATATATCCGTGATTATTGAGAAATGTATGAGTAAATTTACTGCTGATGAAGCAGATACTTTAGAACACATTTTAAAAATTGACAAATTGGCAAGACAGAAATCATATGAAATTGTTGAGGAAAGATTGCTTTAATGGAAACTTTGTTCACGATTTTTTATTTTGTTGTTGCTATTGGTATATTGGTCTCTATTCATGAGTTTGGCCATTTTTGGGTAGCCAGAAAATCGGGTGTTAAAGTTATTCGGTTTTCAGTTGGCTTTGGAAAAGTTATCTGGTCATATCAAAAAACACCTGATTCTACTGAGTATGTGCTCTCAGCAATACCATTAGGTGGATATGTCAAAATGGTTGATGAAAGAGAAGGTGAAGTTAAAAAGGAAGATTTACCTTACGCTTTTAATCGACAATCCTTAATAGCTCGTTCAGCTATTGTTGCTGCAGGGCCCGTATTTAATCTGCTATTGGCTATTATTCTGTTTTGGGGCGCTTTTGTCATTGGCGAAACGGGGATGAGACCTATTGTTGGTAGCATTGAAGCTGGAACATTGGCGGCAGAAGCTGGTTTTGCTGAAGGTGAAGAAATAGTCTCTATCAATGATGAGAATGTACCGACCTGGTCTGAAGCAATGAATTTGTTGTTTTCATTAGCAATGCAAGGTGAGCAGGAAATTAAAGTTGCAGTCAAAAATATTGATGAGATAGAGCAACCCCATTTTCTTGAAATTTCTGAAAAAGATGTTCAGGAACCTGAATTGCTTTATCAGAGAGTTGGGTTAAAGCCATGGTCACCTTCGCTAGAACCTGTTATTGGAAAGGTGATTGATAATGGCGCAGCAAAACTGGCGGGTTTACAGAAAGGCGATAAAATTATTACTGCAAATGGTGAATTAATTAAGGATTGGATGCAATGGGTAGAATTTGTTAGAAATCGTCCTGAAGTAACGATACAACTCATTGTTGAAAGAGAGGACGTTCAACTACCCATTACCATCGTACCCGAAAGAATAAAAATTGAAGAAAAAGATGTTGGTCGGATTGGGGCAGGGGTTGATGTCCCTGAAGAGTTACTTGATTCATTGCGTGTTGAATATTCATTAACACCACTAGATGCTCTGATTCGCGCTATTGAAAAAACCTGGTTTTATTCATCAAGTACTCTACAGATGATGGGAAAGATGCTGATAGGTAAGGCATCCCCTAAAAATTTAAGCGGACCCATCAGTATTGCACAATATGCCGGTCAATCTGCAGAAATGGGTTTAGTACATTTTCTGAAATTTCTGGCTTTAGTGAGTGTAAGTTTAGGTGTGTTAAATCTGTTACCTATACCCATATTAGATGGAGGGCATTTAATGTTTCTTGCTATAGAAGCGATAAAAGGAAGTCCTGTTTCTGAAAAGATACAAATAGTCTTTCAACAACTGGGAATGTTGATGCTAATGTCTTTGATGTTATTTGCCATTTATCTGGATATAGGGCGCTTGCTTCAATAACTTAAATGACTATTAACCTATAAAGGTTGACCTGTGCTTTGTTAACAGTCAGAACAACTTATTTAATTTGATACTGAACAAAAATTGTTTATTACAGTCCATTGAGGACTTTTAACTGTTATTAACTGAAAAATGAAACAACTACAAAAAAATATTGCTTTATCTCTTATGGGTTTTACATTCATGGCTGGAACTATTGCACATGCAGATGAAGATGACATTAGAAAAGCATTAAGCAAATCAATGCCTTCGATAAAAATCGATTCAATTAAATTATCGGAAGCTAAGGGTTTATATGAGGTGACTGTAGGTGCAAACATTCTATATGTTTCTGATGATGGAAAGTATTTGTTACAGGGGCATTTAATAGACTTGGCAGCCAGAAAGGATTTAACAGATGAAAAATTAGCAGGTGCTCGAGTATCAGCGCTTGATCACTTGGGTGAAGACCAGATGATCATTTTTAAACCGGAACAGAAGAAATATAAAATATCAGTATTTACCGATATAGATTGTGGTTACTGCCGTAAATTACATTCTGAAATAGACCAATATCTGGCGGAAGGTATTACTGTTCAATATTTATTTTATCCAAGAGCAGGAAAAGGGTCTGATTCTTATAACAAGGCAGTTTCAGTTTGGTGTGCTGATGATCGTAATGCTGCATTAACACAAGCTAAGAAGGGTGAAACACCAGACAATATATCCTGTGATAACCCTGTGGATAAAACGATGAAATTAGGAAATGAGTTTGGCGTCAAAGGAACACCCATGATAGTGACAGAAAAAGGGACTATTTTTCCAGGATACGTTCCAGCAAAACAATTAGCAAAAGCATTAGCTAGCGAATAACTGTTTACTATTCTACTACAAGGTAATGACGGTTATTTTGTAGAGCGGACTTAAGTCCGCTTTACAGAACCAGATAATTTAAATTAACTAAATTTGTGGAATGAATTGCTTTGATTCATTTCTCAACAGATATATTCTTTAAGTCTATACAGCATATCTAATGCTTGCCTGGGACTCAAATCATCTGGATTTAACTCTTCTATAAGGCATACTGCGGGGTGACATTCTTTTGTTGAAAACAGATCTAATTGATTAGTTCCAGACTCTTGTTGTTGTTCAATATAAGCACTGTTTTCCAATTGCTGTAATTTGTCTTTTGCATTATCAATCACTGAATTAGGAACACCCGCTAGTGAAGCGACCTGCAAACCATAACTCTGACTGGCGGGTCCTTCTTTTACAGCATGAAGAAAAACTATTTTATTTCCATGTTCCATGGCCTCTAGATGCACATTGTGGATGTTTTTATGTTCTTCAGGTAACGAAGTGAGTTCAAAATAATGTGTTGCAAACAATGTAAATGCTTTGGTTTGTCTAGCCAAATGAACCGCACACGCCCAGGCTAAAGAAAGGCCATCAAAGGTACTGGTCCCCCGTCCGATTTCATCCATTAATATTAGACTGTTAGCCGTGGCATTATGCAATATGTTAGCAGTTTCAGACATTTCCACCATAAAGGTAGAGCGACCACTGGCTAAATCGTCAGAAGCACCAATGCGAGTAAAAATTTTATCTATAGGACCGCAGGTGGCTGTTTTGGCCGGTACAAAACAACCAACATGCAGCATAAGTACTATAAGTGCTGTTTGCCGCATATAGGTCGATTTACCCCCCATATTTGGCCCCGTGATAATTAACATTTTACGTTGATTATTAAAACACACATCATTGGCTACAAAAGGATTATCTGATACCTGTTCAACCACTAAATGTCTACCTCCCTCAATTTCTATACCGGGTTTATCACTTAAAGTGGGTTGGCACAAATTAAGAGTGTCTGCACGTTCAGCAAAATTAACTAGTACATCCAGTTCAGCCAATGCTGATGCGCAGTGTTGCAAAACGGTTAAGGACTTAGTAATACGAATAAGCAAATCATCATAAAGGGCTTTTTCAAAAGCCAAAGATTTTTCCCTAGCACTGAGAACCTTGTCTTCAAATGATTTCAGTTCAGCGGTAATGTAGCGTTCAACACTTTTTAAGGTTTGTTTGCGGGTATAATGTTCAGGGACTTTATCCGTATGTAAACGGGAAACTTCAATGTAATATCCATGGACGCGATTATAATTGACCTTCAGGTTAGTGATACCAGTAGATGCCTTTTCGCGGTTTTCCATGTCAATTAAAAACTGATCAGCATTTTGACTTAAGTCACGTAAATCATCCAGTTCTTGGTTGTAACCGGAAGCAATTACACCACCATCCCGAATTAATACGGGTGGGTTTTCAATGACTGCCTGCTGAAGTAAAGCCAGCAGTTCAGGTTGTTCAGCAATTTGTCGCTTAAGTGTTTCAATATGCGGGTTATTGGTGTTTTCTAATTGCAAATGAAGTTGCGGTAAAATGCCCAACGTATTTCGTAACACTATTAAATCACGGGGTCTAGCAGATTTTAAAGCAATACGAGAGCTGATTCGTTCGATATCGCCTACCTGTCGTAAGCTAGTCTGGAGTTCAAGATAGAGCTGGTCGTGCAGAAAATTGTTGATGCAGGCGTACCGACCTTTCAAAATAATGTGAGAACGCAGCGGACGATTCAACCAGCGACGTAAACATCGACTGCCCATAGCCGTTGAGGTTTTATCCAATACGCCAAATAAGGTGTATTGCAGTTGTCCACTAGGGTGAGTGTCCAGTTCAAGGTTCCTGCGACTGGATGCGTCTAGAGCAATACTGTCATCGCTATGTTCAATAGAAATACCCTGGATATGGGGCAGGGCACTTTGCTGAGTATCTTTTACATATTGCAATAAGCAACCTGCAGCTGCAATTGCTGTGGTTAAATGTTCGCAGCCAAAGCCACTCAGGTCATGTATATTAAATTGTTTTAATATCAGTTGAGA
>JAKIUK010000057.1 GCA_021647585.1 Methylococcaceae bacterium | reverse complement strand
GTACGCTTCTTCATAGTGGGAACACCTCCAACGATAAGGGTTGTTTGTTTACAAACAAAAACCCTATTCTGAGGGTTCCCACTTCTTTTTGCTGGTTCTTACTATAGCTGACTAGAAAAATCAGTTGAGAACGGATTTTGTGGAAAATCTGGGCGAGACAGAAAAATGCTCCTGCATTTTCTGCATTCAATGCATCCATGTATTTCAAAGACAAAGAATCGCTCGAAGATAAAGCTTCCGCGTCCTGCTTACGCCCCTTACCTACTTCCATGTAGGCAATGGCCATAGCCCTTATCGAGAGCTATTCTACAGGATTTTTCGTCCAGATTTCTTCACAAAACCGTGAAGCGAACATCCCCCATCCAACAGATGAGTGCTGATGAATTAAGTTATACTCACTATTCAATAGCTTAAGCACATACTAAGCGATCAACTGATCTTTCTAGGATTATAGTTCAATCATTATTTAACTTGCATAAAAAAGCCCGAAAATGTTTATACAAAATCGGGCTTTTTATAACTTATATAACTTAACAGTAAAAAACTATCTGCCTCGTTTTCTTAAACGATCCAATGTTCTTAACTGCGACATTGCTTGGGCCAATTCAGCTTGTGCTTTAGCAAAATCTATTTTGCCAGATTTATCTGACAACATTTCTTCCGCTTTTGCTTTTGCTTCTAATGCAGAAGCTTCATCAATATCTTTTGCTCTAATTGCAGTATCTGCCAACACAGTGACTAAATGCGGTTGTACTTCTAAAATTCCGCCAGAAACATGATATTCCAGAGTTTCTGTATCACTTACTTTTACACGTACTTCGCCAGGAAGCAGTTTAGTTATTAATGGCGCATGACGTGGAGCAATACCTACTTCGCCAAGTTCTGCAGGAGCAAAAACCATTTCAGCCAGTCCAGAGAATATTTCATTTTCTGCACTAACGATGTCAACATGTACGGTCATAACCATAATATCTCCTAACAGGATTATTTTCCTTTCGCTTTTGCTGCTTTCTCGATCGCTTCATCAATGGTACCTACCATATAGAAAGCTTGCTCAGGAAGATCATCATATTCACCAGCAATAATACCTTTAAAGCCAGCAATGGTATCTTTTAGGGATACATATTTTCCTGGTGAACCTGTAAATACTTCAGCAACAAAGAAAGGTTGAGATAAGAAACGCTGAACTTTACGTGCTCTTGTTACCGTTAATTTATCTTCTTCTGATAATTCATCCATCCCTAAAATAGCAATAATATCACGCAATTCTTTGTAACGCTGCAAGATACCTTGTACACCACGAGCCACATCATAATGCTCTTGCCCAATCACTAAAGGATCTAACTGACGGCTACTTGAATCCAATGGATCAATCGCAGGATAAATACCTAGCTCAGCAATTTGACGAGATAATACGACGGTCGCGTCTAAATGCGCGAAAGTTGTAGCAGGTGATGGATCTGTTAAATCATCTGCAGGTACATATACCGCTTGAATAGAAGTAATAGAGCCTGTTTTAGTTGAAGTAATACGTTCTTGTAATACACCCATTTCTTCAGCCAGCGTAGGCTGATAACCTACCGCTGATGGCATACGTCCTAATAACGCGGATACTTCAGTACCCGCCAAGGTATAACGATAAATATTATCAACGAAAAATAATACATCACGACCTTCTTCACGGAAATATTCCGCCATAGTCAAACCAGTCAAAGCAACACGCAATCTATTTCCAGGCGGCTCGTTCATTTGACCGTATACTAATGATACTTTGTCGATTACATTTGAATCCGTCATTTCGTGGTAAAAATCATTACCCTCACGAGTTCGCTCACCCACACCAGCAAATACTGAGAAACCACTGTGCTCAATCGCTATATTACGAATAAGCTCCATCATGTTGACTGTTTTACCAACACCGGCACCACCAAACAGACCGACTTTACCTCCTTTGGCAAACGGGCAAACCAAGTCAATCACTTTGATACCAGTTTCTAATAACTCGTTAGCAGGTGCTTGTTCATCATAAGCCGGTGCATCTCTATGGATAACCCATTTTTCTTCTTCGCCAATAGGACCTTTTTCATCAATAGGCTCACCTAGAACGTCCATAATACGTCCTAAGGTTTTTTGACCTACAGGCACTTTAATTGCTTCGCCTGAATTGCTTACTTCCAATCCACGACTCAAGCCATCAGTCGTTCCCATTGCAATAGTACGAACGACACCGTCGCCAATCTGTTGCTGAACTTCTAATGTTAAACCTTTATTTTCAACATTTAATGCGTCATATACCTTCGGCAAATCTTCGCGTGAAAACTCCACATCGACGACCGCTCCGATAATCTGAACGATTTTACCATTACTCATCTTCGTCCTCTCTAAACTTAATTCGTTAGCTATCGGCTGTACTAAACAGCAGCAGCACCTGCAACAATTTCTGAAATCTCTTGCGTAATAGCTGCTTGTCTAGCCTTGTTGTAAACAAGTTGCAACTCATCAATAATATTACCTGCGTTGTCAGATGCACTTTTCATTGCAACCATACGTGCTGATTGTTCACAGGCATTATTTTCCACCACTCCTTGATAAACAATTGACTCAATATAACGCGTTAGCAATGTGTCCAGAACATCTTTGGCATCAGGCTCATATAAATAATCCCAATGTTTATTGCCAAAATGATCTTCTGCATCATCTTCCAGTTCAGCCGCAACTACAGGTATCAACTTTTCTACAACTGGCTTTTGAATCATGGTATTAACAAATTCATTGCTCACCACATATAGTTCATCAATCGAGCCATTTGTATAGGAATCCAACATTACTTTAATAATGCCCACAATATCATTAAGATGTGGTGCATCCCCTAGCTTAACTATTTGTGCCACAAGATTTGCATTAATACCAGAAAAGAAACTGCTACCCTTTGTACCAATACTACAAATATCAACCTCTATCTTATCTTTGTCCCAGATAGACAGATCTTTAAGTATAGCTCTGAATAAATTTGAATTTAAACCACCACATAAACCTCTATCAGACGTGATCACGATAACGCCAACACGCTTTACTTCACGATCGATTAGAAAAGGATGCTTATACTCAGGATTTGCATGAGCCAGATGCCTAATAATCTGGCTTATCTTTTTAGAGTAGGGACGCGTTGCCAGCATTCTGTCTTTTGTTTTACGCATTTTACTCGCAGCAACCATTTCCATTGCTCGAGTGATCTTTTGAGTGTTTTTAATACTCGAGATCTGTGTGCGTATTTCTTTACCAACAGCCATAAGAAGCCCCTTACCAGCTACTAGTTTTAATAAAAGTTTCTATTGCAGATTGAATGCCTTTCTTAATTTCATCGCTATAGTCACCCGTATCGTTGATTTGTTGCATCAAATCAGCTTTTTCAGACTTCATATATGATTGAAGTGCGGCTTCAAAATCATGTACTTTAGCCACCTCTAAATCATCAAGAAAACCTTCGTTCGCAGCATGCAATGAAACACCCATTTCAGCCACTGACATAGGCGAATATTGATCCTGCTTCATCAGTTCTGTTACCCGTTGTCCACGTTCAATTTGCTTACGTGTACTTTCATCTAAATCAGAAGCAAACTGAGCAAATGCAGCAAGTTCACGATACTGAGCTAAATCAAGACGAATACCACCACCTAGCTTTTTAATAATTTTGGTTTGAGCTGCCCCACCTACACGTGAAACAGATAAACCGGCATTTACAGCAGGACGAATACCTGAGTTGAATAAATCAGACTCTAAGAAAATTTGTCCATCTGTAATAGAAATAACGTTAGTAGGTACGAAAGCTGATACGTCACCACCCTGAGTTTCAATAATTGGCAATGCAGTTAAAGAACCTGTTTTACCTTTTACTTTACCGTTAGTTAATTTTTCTACTTCTTCCGCATTAATACGAGAAGCTCTCTCTAATAAACGCGAATGAATGTAGAAAACATCACCAGGATATGCTTCACGACCAGGAGGACGGCGAAGTAGTAATGACATTTGACGATATGCCCAAGCTTGCTTAGTCAAATCATCATAAATAATAAGTGCATCTTCGCCTTTATCTCTAAAGTACTCACCCATTGAACACCCAGCATATGGTGCAATGAATTGAAGCGCAGCTGATTCAGAAGCAGAAGCAACAACAATAATCGTATGTGCTAAAGCATCATGTTCTTCTAATTTTCTAACCAGGTTAGCAATAGATGATCTTTTCTGACCGATCGCAACATAGATACATTTAACGCCGGTGTCTTTTTGGTTGATAATCGCATCAACCGCAATCGCTGTTTTACCCGTTTGTCTGTCACCTATAATTAACTCACGTTGACCTCGACCAACAGGAATCATTGAATCAATTGATTTCAAGCCTAATTGCACAGGTTGGTCAACTGATTGTCTTGTGATAACGCCTGGCGCAATTTTTTCAACTGGTGACGATTGCTTTGCATCAATTGATCCTTTTCCATCAATTGGATTACCCAGCGCATCAACCACACGCCCAAGCATTTCTTCACCGACAGGAACTTCTAAAATTTTACCCGTACATTTAACTGTATCGCCTTCGGAAATATGCTGGTAAGAACCCAACATAACAACACCGACAGAATCTCTTTCCAGGTTAAGTGCCATGCCAAACGTGTTTTCTGGAAATTCCAGCATTTCACCTTGCATTGCTTCAGATAGGCCATGTACTGTGATAATGCCATCAGTCACACTGACAACAGTACCTTCTGTATGAGCTTCGACACTAACGTCAAAATTCTCAATCTTCTTTTTAATCAGATCACTGATTTCAGATGGATTTAATTGCATATTTATTTTTTTCACCCTATGTTTTAGAGTTTCTTAGCTAATTGTTGAAGCTGACCTTTAACAGAGCCGTCAATTACTTTATCGCCTGCTTTAGCAATATAGCCACCAATTAATGATTTATCTATTGATGTAGTAATTTGTACGTCTTTGCCTAATTGTTTTTTCAGCGTAATGGCAACCTTTTTCTGCTCTTCCTTAGTTAAAGCAAATGCACTGGTAATTTCAACATCGACATAACCTTCATGCTCTGCTTTGTATGCTTCGAAAAGTTCTGAAATTTGAGACGCCAATATCAATCTGTCATTTTGAACCAATAACTTAACAAGATTTTCACCTTGTTTTATTAATTGACCCTGACAAATATCTAATAATAAAGTTGTCAATTGTTCCTGACTTACTTTCGGATTAGCTACGATGGCAACTATTTCATAGTCCTGCATTACGAAAGACAAAAAACTTAGCATGTCAGACCAGTCAGATACTGTCTTAGTCTCTACTGCTGTTTTAAAAACAGCTTCCGCATAAGGTCTCGCCAGTGTTGATAATTCACTCATTATAATTACCCTAACTGATTAGAGACTTTGCTGATAATATCTTTATGTTTTGCTTTATCGACTTCTTCTTGCAAAATCTGTTCTGCAGCTTTCAAAGCTAATGAAGACACTTCTTTACGTAAGTTTTCTTTAGCTTGCTGTATTTCTTGCTCAATTTGTGCTTTTGCTGATTCAATCATTTTTTCACCTTCCAGTTTGGCGGTTTCTTTTGATTCTTCAACAACATCATTAGCTCGTTTTTGTGCTAGTGCAATAATATTTGCAGACTCGGCTTTTGCTTCTTTAAGATATGTAGCTGCTTTTTTCTCAGCCAACTTGATATCTTCCTGCCCTTTTTCTGCAGCAGCAAGACCCTCAGCAATTTTCTTTTTACGCTCTTCCAGGGCTTCAATTAGCGGTGGCCAGATATACTGCATGGTAAACCATACCAGCAGTGTAAATGTGATCATTTGACCGATCAGAGTAGCATTGATACTCACGGTGTTCCCCTTATTTGCTATTGACAGATAACTAATCTTATACCCACGGGCATAAGTTTCGTATAACCGGAACTTTGTCCGCTTAACTCAGCTTTAACCAACTGCATCAGTTACCGCTGACAAGAATGGGTTAGCAAAGGTAAAGAATAACGCCATACCAACACCAATCATTGTTACTGCATCTAATAAACCCGCCACGATGAACATTTTAACTTGTAACATAGGGACTAATTCTGGTTGACGCGCAGCACCTTCAAGGAATTTACCACCTAACAAACCGAAACCAATTGCTGTACCAACAGCTCCCATGCCTAAAATAAGACCAACTGCTATGGCTGTTAAACCTTGTACATCTGCAATTAACGCTGCAAGTTCCATAATACCTCCGAAAGTATTGTTATATTTAAAGTTAAAAAGAATAAATTAATGATCTTCGTGCGCCATACTTAAATAAACAATGGTTAATACCATGAATATAAAAGCTTGTAACACAATGATTAAAATATGAAATATTGCCCAGGGAAAGCTCAACAAAGGTTGTATATATGCAGGTAACAGAGCAATTAATATAAAAATAAGCTCTCCGGCATATAAATTTCCAAAAAGCCTGAGTGCTAAAGAAATTGGTTTTGCAATTTCTTCAACTACTTTCAAAAGTAAGTTAAAAGGCATCATCCAAGGGCCAAAAGGCGTACAAGTCAGTTCTTTGGCAAAACCGAAAACGCCTTTAATTTTGATACTATAAAAAATTATTAGGATAAAAATACTAATGGATAGAGCAAATGTTGCATTTAAATCCGTACTAGGTACAACACGCAAATATTCTATGCCCATCAAAGAACTAATTAAGGACAATAAGTCTACAGGCAATAAATCCATCATATTCCATAGAAACACCCAACAGAAAATAGTTAAACCCAAGGGTGCGATTAACTTACTTTGACCATGAAAAGTATCTTTTACCTGTTGATCAACAAACTCGATCATCATTTCAGCAAAGTTTTGGGCAGGCCCAGGTACACCGGTTGTTACTTTTTCAGCGACGGACTTAAAAAACCAAATAAATAAAGCACCTAATACTGCTGAAAAAAACAAGGTATCTAAATGTAATGTCCAAAAACCTTCACCCACTGACAAAGGTGTTAAATGGTGAACAATATACCCTGTAGTACCGCCTTCGCTAGCCATCTCTTCTCACACTTTAAATTTCAAAATCCTGCGCATACAAAAAAAGCGCAAACCAAAAAACTGATAATACGGCTACAAAACACGCCATTAATGGCATAAACTGAACATCTGGTACCTGAAAGACGACTGCAAATAACACAAATGTCATCAAAATTTTTCTCGATTCGCCACTATAAAAAGCACCTACAATCTTTTTTGCACCTTGTTCTTTTACTAGTGACATTCTATAAGCAAAATATACATTAGGTAAAAATGCTGTTATCCCTCCAAGTATTGAAGATACAGCCATATTTACTGTTCCGAAAAGCAAGAACCCTGCGCTGACTAATACAACGACAAAAAACTGCATCACTAGAATTTTACTTACAGATGAGTAGTCAGATTTCTCTGCCATTACCAAACCCATACTAAAGAACTTGAAGATTATATCTCTCAACTCCTATTAAATCAAGCTACTAAAAAGCTTCCACTATTTAAAATCCAGTAACTTAAATGCGCTTATTTAGTTGACTTAACAATTTTCTTTAATGACTTTTTTGGTAATAAAAGCGTGTTCACCTTATCTGTTATAGGAGACAATATTTATAACTAACATCACAGTATTGATAGACAGAACTAATACTACCCTTGCTGAAATATCTAATGAAAATAACAATGAAGACGTTATAACAGTGAGATATTCTGCAATAATCCTTGGGGATATTATGGTGAAAAACAAGAGAATATTATCTTCATTGATCTAAATGGGAATTTATATTTACTCGATATTGATACTATCTTTAATCTATCATTTCTGTGGTATATCGATAAACCTTAATTTCATCAGACCAATAGTTTTTGGCTAGCCCGGCTTTTTGTTTTAAATGTTGTAAAAACTGATCAGGTGTTTTTATAGACTGCCAAACTGAAGGCAGGAAGGTTCCTCTATGAGAACCGCTTTCTAAAATCAACCCGTCAACATTGGGTCTAATTTGAGCAATTAAGTCTTCTTCCGAAATAAATACCATTACTTCAGATGGACTCAAGATAGACAAATGAATTTCCAGTTCATTTAATTCTGATTCCTCTACCGGCAGAAAACGAGGGTCTCTAAATGCAGCGGAAAATGCATTTTCAGTTATGTCTTCTGCCAGGGGGAGTACTGCTTCCAGCATACCTATACAGCCACGTAATTGTTTGTTTTTTTCCAGAGTAACAAAGGTCGCTCTTTGTTGGGCTAATTCAGCGGGATAATCCCTTAAATTAATACTTAATGGATGTCCCTTTTTTAATCCCGTTTTAATTGACCGATGTGCCAAGTCCAATAAGATCTGTCCATTCTTTTCACTCAATGACATAAGCACCATACCCCACTACTCTGGTTTTATCTCCACTTCCAGCTGTATCCCCAGAATTTCGTAAATCAATAGTCCTGACTTGCAATTTTTTTTTCCTGGCCAATGCCAGCAAACCACATACTGGAACACAACCACAGGCAAAATCACTACCCAATTTTTCATATTGTAATTGTTCGATAATATCTGAAGTGGCCCTATCCATTATTTGTGCCGTTTTATAATCATGGAAATGACTTAAGTCAGAACTGACAACAATTAATGTCTCAGGCTCCCCCCAAAATTGTTCTAGCAACTGACATACCTGGTCGACAGCAGCATCACCCGCAACCACGGGTACTAATAAAAATTCTTTGAGTATAGTTTGTAGAAAGGGTAAATGGACTTCAAGACTGTGTTCCTGCTCATGGGCCTGATCCAAATAGCTAACAAAAGGTAACTCAGCAATTTGTTTAACGGCATCAGTATCAATATCAATAGTACCTAATGGCGTAGAAAATTGCTCGGCTGTGCTCACCGCTAAACCGTGAAATCCAACCCGGTGAGAGGGACCAATCAAAAAAACACGATTAATTATGTTGCTTGCTGACTGCAACCGGGCGTAAACAGATGCTGCTATAGGTCCTGAATAAATATATCCTGCATGTGGGGCAATAATCGCTTTAGGAACTTTTTTATCAATTGCCACGTCATTAAGGTAATGCGCTAACAATAATTTAAGCTGATCTGGGTCAGCTGGATAAAAAGTACCTGCGACGGCCGGTTGTCGAATCTTTGTCATATCTTAGTTATAGGCGGTTTATGTTAATTTACAAGTTTGCAAATCCAGTTATTCCTTGCAAGATGTTATCTTTTATGGTCATTTACCTCAATGTACACACAAATAGCTAAAAATACCGTAAATACACACTACTGGCATCAATTGAAAGATGGACGGATTCAGTGTGATTTATGTCCCAGATTTTGCAAACTTCACGAGCAACAACGCGGCTTATGTTTTGTCAGACAAAACTTGAATCAGCAAATTGTTTTAACCAGTTATGGTCGCTCAAGCGGTTTTTGTATAGATCCAATAGAAAAAAAACCACTTAATCACTTTTACCCAGGTTCATCAATTTTTTCTTTCGGTACAGCAGGCTGTAATTTAGCCTGTAAATTCTGTCAAAACTGGGATATTAGTAAATCCAGAGAAATGGACTCATTGATGAGCCAGGCAACGCCAGAAGCAATAGCCAAAGCAGCATTGAATGCTGGTTGTAAAAGTGTTGCATATACTTATAACGACCCGGTTGTATTTCATGAATATGCAATAGATACCGCTCAGTACTGTAAAGAATTAGGCATTCAATCGGTTGCTGTTTCAGCGGGTTATGTTTGCGCCCAACCCAGAGCCGAATTTTATCAATATATGGATGCGGCTAATATCGACTTAAAAGCTTTTAGTGAAGACTTTTACCACAAAATTACAGGCTCTCACTTGCAATCAGTTTTAGAAACTCTACTTTATATTAAGCAGGAAACCAATGTCTGGCTAGAATTAACCACCTTGTTAATTCCTGGTGAAAATGATTCAGAAAAAGAATTGCAGGAAATGACGCTGTGGGTAGTTGAAAACTTAGGGCCGGATGTTCCCATGCATTTCTCGGCCTTCCACCCAGACTGGAAAATGCGCAATATTCCAAGAACGCCTACAGCCACATTATTAATGGCAAGAAACATTGCACTAGCGAATGGTGTAAATTATGCCTATATTGGAAATGCACACGATAAAGCAGCTGATAGCACTTATTGTCATCAATGTGGTGAATTATTAATCGGTAGAGACTGGTATCAGCTTTCGGACTGGAATCTGGATAAAAACGGTGCCTGTTTATCCTGTGGAACAAGATGTGCTGGCTTATTCGATTCCAAACCAGAGCAGTGGGGTGCAAAACGTCAAACGATGACTATGTTTTAAATTATCCCAAACGATGACTCCTATTTACTTACCGAATATAGAATGTATGCTTTATAATTCGCTGACAACAACCCAGAAAATTCATCTAAAATTTCTATGAGCAATATTTTCCCTCTTCACTACAACAAACTGATAATTACGATAGCCACTCTCTTGTGTCTAAACAGTAGCGTCAGCATAGCCACTGAAACTAGATTTAACGCATTCGTTAAAGGCTCCTTCGCCCAAATTCAACAGCAACATAAAGACACCCCTTATATCATTGTTTTCTGGTCAGAAACTTGTGCCTTTTGCATGAAAGAACTGGCTGCATTTGGTCGTTTAATTCCACAATATCCACAAATAAAACTGATTACCATTTGCACAGACCCTTTTCTCGCAGATGAAACAGTGCAACACATTTTATCTTCGAAAAATCTTGAGAATACTGAAACCTGGGTATTTGCTGATAATTTTGCAGAACGCTTATATTTCGATATCAATCCGCGCTGGCGTGGAGAACTACCTCTGACCTATTTTTTTAATAAACAAAATACCATGCTCAAACATATGGGTATCGTCAAAGAAGCTGAACTGGTCGAGTGGTTAACAGAACAGTCAATAACGACTACCAAGTCTGGTATTTAATTCTGCGGTGATATATTCTCGTCTACTACCCTATCAGAAAAACCTGATAGCATAAAATGGATGCTATATTCACGCTGTCTGACTTCTTGAACCTCGGTTTCAACACCAACGCATTATTTTTCTGCTAATACATTTAAATTAAAATATGCAGAAAACTGACCGCCATTGTACCGGCTGTTGATATTATAAAGATTGCCTACCATTAGGTATTTCAGCTAAACATTTGGCCACATTTTGCAATAACACATCTGACTTAAAGGGTTTTAAAATATAGGAAGTAATCCCGCAGTTAATAGCTTCTTTCACTTTTTCACCCCCTGCAGATGAAGTCAGCATGATAAATCCTGTGTTGTGTAATTCAGGGTCTTTACCCATCTGGTTGAATAATTCCAAACCACTCATCCCTGGCATGTTCCAGTCACAAATGATTAGGTCTGTATGGCATTTTTTTAGATACTGCAATGCATACTTCCCATCTTCAGCCTGATTGACCTTTTTATAACCGGCATCTAGCAATAATGCTTGAATTAGCATTCTAATAGACGCCGCATCATCCACGATAAGTATTCTCTTATTACGTAATTGGGTAGGAGCCTGCATTTTCACATTGTTTTTATATGTGGGTAACGTTATTTGTTGCATTCTGACATAACTCAGTTTTTATTATAGGTATTATGGAAATAAATGCTTTATTTTAATCAATCGGATAATATTAATCGTAGCAAAATTTTTGCATTTTTATTTTTTCCTGATCCCTGTATTACGCATAAACAACCAGTAATAAATATGAGTACTGCTACGTTATCCTTTGAAACTATTAGTGGCTAAGTACCGCTTATAATGACTAACCAACTACACATCATTATCGGTAAACTTGAATAAACAGGCGCCCAAAACTTGGTACAAAAATAATCAAAAATCATCTCAATTGCGTCAAATACTGTTAAAAACCTTTATTTTGTTAGTTAAATTGGATTGTATGCATTTTGTTTTTTAAACAATGTAAAAAATAGTTTTAAATCATATTCTTATCGGTGTGGTTTTTTGACAAATAATGTTGCATTTTAACGAATACCATCTATACTAAAGCCATATTAAATATTTTTTCGTTTATTTATCAAGAGACAAAAATGTCCTCATATAAAACATTAATAAAAAATAAAGGCTTTACCCTTTCTGCTTTTTCAATAGCCATTTTGGCCATGTCGTCAACTAGCCAAAACGCTTCAGCAGGAATCACCGAATCAATAGAAAACGCATTAAAATTTGGTCAGGCCGATGCCAAATATGGCCAGATTAAATTAGATCTACGTTATCGATATGAAAATGCTAATACTGTAGATACAACTAAACAGACAGCCAATGCAGATACACTCCGTTGGCGTATTGGTTACTTAACACCAAAATTTGCCGGTTTACAGGTTTATGCTGAATATGAAGGCAACCAGGATGTTTTTACCAATAACTATAACAGCACAAGGAACGGAAAAACTCAATATGATGTCATTGCCGATCCGCAACAACATGAATTAAATCAATTCTGGTTTACCTACACCGGTATTGCTGATACTGAAGTCAAAGTAGGTCGTCAGCGCATCAAGATTGATAATGATCGGTTCATCGGCAATGTAGGATGGCGTCAAATGGAACAAACTTTTGATGCGGTTACTGTAACCAATAAATCTCTACCCAATACTACAGTTCAAGCAGGTTATATCATTAATGCCCGAGATATTTTCTCTAAAGAAAATGACATGGACAGCCAATTTGTTAATATTGGATATGATATTGATGGTTTAGGTAAATTATCTGCTTATACCTACTTGGTTGATTTTCAGGAAGCGCCTTCACAAAATGGAAATTCCACTCAAACCTATGGTTTTAGATTTAATGGTGGATATAAACTGACTGATGAAGTTAAAGCACTTTATACGGCAGAATATGCTATACAAAAAGATTTAGCTGATAACCCTTTAAACTATGAAGTTGATTATATTAATGTCATGGGAGGAGTGTCAGCTTATGGTGTTACACTTAAAGCCGCTATGGAACAATTAGGTGGCCAGGATGGTAAGGGATTTGATACTCCACTAGCAACCAAACATGCTTTTCAGGGCTGGGCTGATATCTTTTTAGTAGCAACTCCTGCAGATGGCGTTCGCGATACCAGTGTATCACTAGCTACAAAAATTAAAGGTGTCAAACTCATGGGCATTTATCATGACTTTGATGATGATACAGGCAGCGTGGATTATGGCCAGGAATATGATTTTGTAGTGGCCAAAAAATTTGGCCAACATTATTCTTTGTTAGCTAAATATGCTTATTATGACGCTAACACTTTTTCAGTTGACACCCAAAAATTCTGGATTCAGGGTGGAATTAGCTATTAAGGTTTATCCATACAGCTCAAAAACAAAGGATTATTCAAGGAAGAATAATCATTTTTTAATATAATAATGCTCTCGAATCAATTTTATTTGTTCGGAATTGGACTCATTTTTTACTATCACTTGCTGTAAACCGCCATCTTGCTTTTTTGCAAACACATGTTCAGTCCGTTCTAAATTAAAGGATATGACTTTAGTCCCACGTTTAGCAATTTCATTTAGTCGGGCTACACTTGTTTTCTGCAGTATAAGTCTGACCACGGACACCCCAATAGTCAAACCTCAATACCACAGTTATCAAAATGATTCAGGTAACCACTACGCAGGCTATCGTTGCGTTTGGTTGTTGGCAAAATATTGCTGTCATAAAAGTGCCATAAACAATAAACCACCTGGTTTTTGTAGGATTATTACTAGTCAATTTTTGAAACCTACAATATTGAACTGTAACGCCTGTACCTAAGTATCTATTAACTTAACAATTTTATACTGGATGAGTATATCTATCTTATAGACACTAAAAGTCTCATAATGGCGTAATCAAATTAAACATAAGCAGCAACCTCATCTACTGATATGAAAATACTAACAAAAAATAAATTTTCTTTCGTGTTTCTACTTTGTTTTTCACAATTGGTTTCCTCGTTAAGTATCGTCGTTAAAGAAGAAGCACCTTATATAGGAAATGATCTACCAGAGCAGGGCTTATCTATAAAAATTATTAACACTGCTTTTGAACGGGCCGGTTATAAAACAAATATTATTTTTGAAACATGGCCACGAACTTATGAAGGTGGCCTTATTGGTATCTATGATGTTATTGGTTCCATATGGTATACGGATGAGCGAGAGAAAGATTTTGTTTTTAGTGCAGCCTATCTGTTTCATGAAATTAAATTCATCAAAAGAAAAGCAGATGCCTATATCAAGTTCAATAACTTGAATGACCTTGACGGGTTAATTATTGGAACACTTAAAAATTATGCTTATCGAGAAGATTTTACGGGATCAAAAAAATTCATTAAATTACAACAAAATTATTTAATACAAAATTTACTGTTTCTTACACAAGATAAAATTGACATGACTCTTGGAGACACACGTAAAATTCGTTATGAAATTAACAAATACATGAAAAGCAGTATGAAAGATTTGGAATTTCTGCCAAACGTGTTGATTAAGAGAGGGGTACATATTGCTGTCAGCAAATCAAATCCAAACCAAAAAGAGATTATTGCTAAATTTAACAAGGCATTAAAAGCAATGAAAAGTGATGGTACTTATGATGATATTCTAAAAAAATATAATGATTGAAAAATATTTTTCAATAATCAACTGATTTTTCTATGATTAATGTTAATTTATAAACGGGTCTAGTCAAAATTCCAACGTTGTAAAACCTGATATTGCACACCGTTTGATGTGCTGCACGACTCGACCAAACAAAAACTCTCTGCCTTCCAGTCTATAGGCGGAACATCTATATCTATCAATTTACGTGCTTTTCTAGCCAGAGTAATATGTGGCTGGTATGGCCTATCCTCAGTTTTAATGCCACATTGTTCAACCTTTTTCTTTATGGCATCGACCAACATGCTTAGCTGCGGATCATAACTCCGAGTTGACAAACACAAAATCCGTGGTTTTTGCCAAAAATCCAGCCGCTCAAAATGTAAAACAAAGGGTTGTACACTGATTTTTTCTACACTCTCCCTAAGTATTACTTCTGGTTCATCGTTTATATTTCCCAAAAATATCAAGGTCACATGTAAATTATCAGGATTAACCTTTTTTAAACCCTCTGAGTTAATTGATTGATTAAACTTATTAACCAGTTGCCGGGTTTCATCATCAGGCCATAAGGCAAAAAATAATCTTTTCATAGGAAGGTGGAAATAAATAATCATCCAATCTCACTTAGTAGATTAACCAAGTTAATCAACTGCCATAAACACCACGCTACATCTTAGCCAAGTTATTTCATTCCCGTAACTAAATTCTACGCTGTAATAATAAGATAGGGCAACTAGCAACAAATAACCCACCCATATTAATGGTCTTTTTATTCATTTTCTGCGTTATAGAAACAGTTACATAGCTGGCCATGCGCCTGTTCCCACGCCTTGAATACAAATAAAAATCTTGCGCAATCTGGGTAGGTTATTTATTGCCAGCTGCCTAAGAGCCAGAGTAAAACCGGCTTAAAGCTATTTTAGATTAGTTTAAAATGGTTGCCCATTGAATGCGCTATGCAAAATGTTGTGGAAAAACAATCTTGTTCATTCTTTGTAGCCAATGTATTAATATCAAGAAGAAACCAGGTAAATACCCCTTTAGAGTCACGGGCTTCTGCTCTATCAGACAGGTAATACGCTGTTTTACCGGATGAAGGCCAAGAAAAACCTACTATAACTGGAGCATATCCATTTAATTCTTCCAGGTTTTTTTCTAAATCTACTATCTCATCAATACTTTTCTGATAATCATAATTAAAACCATGGAGGTATATACCAACTTTTGGTGTGGTATTTTCCTTTTCCTTGATTCTAGTAAGCTCACTGAGTAGTGCTAACTCAAAACCTTTTTTCCCGGTTTTTCAAATTTATCGATGCCACGTGTTTTTTGTTATATCCATACTGATATTCAAACTTTCGATTTGGCTTTTCTTCATCGCCGTATTGTCCATCAATAACTCTTCTGTTTGTAACCATAAATAGCACAATGAATCTCCCATTTGATTTTTGGGTTTATTGCTCTTGTAAATTAATTCCCAGCTTTCAAAATATGATCAGTTGATAGTAGCCCTACTCAAACCAAATTTAACTATTTAGTCACTCGTATTTGCAATGTCAAATTATGGGAATATGAAATTACTAGATAAAACACATCACTTTAATATCTCGAAAAAAAAAAACAATCTATCCTTGTATTATTTGTTCCATAAGTCATTGCATCTTTTCATCTTCTGCATAACAGAAGGTGAATGTGGGGGGTTAAGATGCAAAAACTTATGGGACGATTAATAGTATCCATTAAGGGAATATTATTAACTGTTAAAAATTACCCCTCATTAAGTAATTAAATACCTTTTTTTCAGAAAAATAAATGAATAGGAGCTTTTTATTCATCTGGCCAAATAACCCTTTTATCTGAATTAGCAAACATTAAATATTTTCTGTGTCTACCGCCTGATAGGTAGATAACTAACTAACAGATTACATAGTATCCGACATCGTATTTCTGCACCTCATTATATTTGTAATTTATTATGCTAAACTTTGTAAGGTTTATATTTCAATAAATAGAAACGAATCAATCGTTTCAAAATTAAATAGTAACTAGAGAATTGTTTATGATGAAGCTAATTTATCTTCTCGCATTAAGTTATAGTTTGCTTTCATTTTCTGTTATTGCTGTTGCAACAGATACTAAGCTAGAACCTGTCAGATTACAACTCAAGTGGTTCCATGCATTTCAATTTGCCGGGTATTATGCAGCTAAGGAACAGGGCTATTACGCTGATGAGGGTTTAGACGTTGAAATTATTGAACGTTCACCTGCTAAACCCGTCGTTGAACAGATTGTTTCGGGTGAAGCTGAATATGGTGTTGAAAATTCAGGGCTGTTATTAGACTATGCCAATGGCGTTCCTATCAAAGCATTAGCAGCAATATTTCAGCATAATCCACTGATTTTTATTAGTAAACAATCATCAGGCATCATTGGACCCTATGAAATGGCTGGTAAGCGGATTATGATGTTTGGTGCAGAGGGAGCCGATGAGATACCCCTGAGGGCATTATTAAATGATGCTCAGTTGTCTAGTCAGCAGTTTACCTTGATTCCACAATCATTTGATAATGATGATCTCATTACTGATAAAACAGATGTCATTGTATCCTACATTACAGATCAGCCTTTTTATTACAAAAGAAAAGGCGTTAAAATCAACATTATCAACCCGCAAAACTATGGATTTGATTTTTATGGTGATCTTCTCTTTACTTCGCAAACTGAATTAAACAATCATCCAGAACGTACCAAGCGTTTTCTTCGAGCTACACTAAAAGGTTGGCAGTATGCTTTAAACAACTCCGAACAATTAATACATCTGATTCGTACTAAATATCATAGTAAATCTACTATTCAACATTTACGCTATGAAGCTGAAGAAACTCGAAAATTGATCGTTGCTGACCTGATACCACTAGGTCAGATTAAACCTTCGCGATTACTTCAGATTTCTAATATCTACCATCAATTAAAACTGGCAAAAAGGCTCTCAATCCATGAGTTGGAAAACTTTATTTATGATTATCAGATTGATTTAGCATTAACCTTGGAAGAACAGCGATGGCTGGATGATCACCCCATTATTCGACTGGGAATCAACAAGGATTATATTCCACATGAATGGATTAATAATAAGGGGGAGTATGTCGGTTATGTTGCCGATTACATGAAATTACTTGAAAATCGTTTAAATATTAAATTTGAGATAGTCAAAGATAAACCATGGTCTGATATTCTTTTGATGGCTAAGCATGGATCCATCGATATGCTTTCAGCTCTCATTAACACCTCAGAAAGACAGCAATATTTAAACTTTACTTCATCCTATATCAATTATCCTGCGATTATTGTTAGTAATGCTGCTCAACCATATATAGGTAATTTGGAGAACTTGTATAACAAACGTGTAGTGGGTGAAAAAGGCTATTTTCTCAATGAGTTGTTACGGCAAGAGCATTCTGAAATTAATATTGTTACTGTTGAAAGTACGGAAAAAGGTTTACAACAAGTAGCCGATGGTAAGGCTTTTGCCTATGTTGGAGATGCTTCCCATATTCATCATGTGATATATACGTTAGGACTGGAAAATTTAAGGTTCTTTGGGCAAACTGGTTATGTAAGTGAATACAGTATAGGGGTTATTAAATCCCATCCCTTACTTGTTACAATCATGAATAAAGCATTAGCCTCTATTACTGAAACAGAAAAAAGATCAATTACTAATTACTGGTTAAGTTTTAACACTGCTCAAGATATTAGTACAAAGACAGTTATAAAATATGTGGCTATTACGCTGGTTATGTTTTTGTTATTTGCATCCTGGGTTTACCGATTAAAAAAAGAAGTGAAAGAACGCCATATTGCTGAAACCGATTTAAGAGAAACAGAACAACGATTTGAAAAAAGTCAACAGTTCGCATCATTTGGAATTTGGGACTGGAACATCTTGAGCAATAAACTTTATTGGTCTGAAGCTACTGCTGTTTTATTTGGATATAAAGCTGGGGAGGTAGATGTTAGCTACGATACTTTTATGAATGTAGTTCATTATGATGATCAACAACTGGTCAAAGATGCGATTCAAACTTCCATAAATGAAAATCAGGCATATGAAGTAGAGCACCGAATAGTTTGGGCTGATGGAACAATACGTTGGCTACATGAAGCTGGTGATGTTATGAGAAACGAAAATGGTGATGCTATAAGTATGTTAGGGGTGGTG
The DNA here is from genome assembly GCA_021647585.1 of Methylococcaceae bacterium. Taxonomy (GTDB): domain Bacteria; phylum Pseudomonadota; class Gammaproteobacteria; order Methylococcales; family Methylomonadaceae; genus QPIN01. The sequence continues at coordinate 7,117 of JAKIUK010000057.1, read as the reverse complement.
AGAGATATTACTCGACGTAAACAAATAGATGATGTGCTACAAACATTAGCAGAAAGTAAATCAACTGAAAAAGACAATATTTTCCGTTTGATTGTAAAGAAGTTAGCTATTTCACAGGATGTGGATTATGGTTTGGTCGGTAGAATAAACAAAGATAATCCAGAAATTATCGAAACACTTGCTTTTTGGGGAAAGGGGCAGTTTCTAGAAAATATCAGCTATGAGTTAGCGGGTACGCCATGCGAAAATGTATTAATAGATGAATATAGGATCTATCCCGATAACGTACAACAATTGTTCCCTAACGATCATGAACTGACAAAAATGCAGGCTAGAAGTTATATAGGTATTGCTCTTCGAGACAGTGAAGCTAACATAATAGGTCTTTTAGCCCTGATTGATACCAAACCCATGAAAAAACAATTAGGTACGGATAGTTTGTTGAATAGCCTTGCTGTTCGAGCCACAATTGAACTTGAACGAAAAGAAGCAGCAGCCTCTATACAAGTTGCAACACTGGTTTACCAAAGTAGCAGTGAGGGAATGATGATGACTGATTGCAACAACAATATCATTGCTATTAATCCCGCATTTACTGAAATAACTGGCTATTGCGAACAAGAGGTTTTAGATAAGAATCCAAGACTGTTAAGCTCAGGTCGTCATACTGCCGAGTTTTATCAAACGATGTGGAATAGCATTGCTAACACGGGACATTGGCAAGGGGAAATATATAATCAACATAAAAATGGTAATGAATCTGTTCAATGGATGACGATTAATACTATCTTTGATAGTGAAGGCGAAGTTTATCGACGAATTAGTTTATTTTCTGATATTAGTGAGCAAAAAAAATCAGAAAAATTACTTAAGCAACATAGAGACCAGCTTCAACAAGAGATACAGAAACAAACTTATGACCTGGTGAAAGCAAAAAATTTAGCGGAGCAGGCTAATCATGCTAAATCTGAATTTTTGGCAAATATGAGTCATGAATTGCGTACACCCATGCATGGTATTTTAAGTTTCGCCCGTCTGGGAATTAAGAAGGTAGACCAAGGCAATATCCCTCAGCTGGCTAAATATTTCAACCGAATAAATATTAGTGGAGAACGGCTACTTGTTTTATTGAATGATTTGTTAGATTTATCCAAGCTAGAAGCTGGCAAAATGGATGTTAAAAAGGAAAACCATAATTTGCAAATTTTAGTAAAAAGTTGTCTGGTAGAACAGCAGGCATGGCTAGATGAAAAGCAAATTAAAATAGTCTGGGAAAATGTCTGGAATAATCCTGTTGCTTTCTTTGATAGTAATCGAATTGCTCAAGTAATTACTAATTTACTATCAAATGCGATTAAATTTTCAGAAGTGGGAGAAAGTATCTATTTAATCATTTCTTTTGACCAGATAGATCATCAGAATGTAATTAAATTTACCATTCGCGATGAAGGTATGGGAATTCCCGTACAAGAATTAGAAAGTGTATTTGATAAATTCATTCAAAGCAGTAAAACATCAACAGGGGCAGGTGGCACCGGACTTGGATTGGCCATTTGTAAAGAAATAATTGACCTGCATGGTGGAACAATAACAGCAGATAATGCACCTCAAGGTGGAGCGATATTCCAATTTTCTCTTCCACAATCAAATATAGAGCTCATTGTTAACTAAGTTCTATAAACAGACTAACAGCTCATAAAGCCTAAACCTTTAATCTGATAAATAATATTCAACTGTAGATACAACACGAACCTTTTTGATATGTGGATTATTCTTATCTCTAGCACTTATACTAAACTGTCCCTGTGAAGCCCTTTTTATTTTTCCTAAAAGACTTTGAGAATCTGATGCAAATTTTTCAGCGACCTCCCTCGCTTTTCTTGTCGCTTCCTCAATCATTTCAGGCTTAACGTCATTTAATCGGGTAAAAATATATTCTGTTTGTGACTCATAATTACCGCCGGTGAAAACAATACCCTGTTTCCCAAGCTCCGATAATGAACCCAATACTGACCGCACAGTCTTTATATCTTTAGAATAAACGGTAACAGTTTGAATAGAAGTGTAACGAAACTCCGGCTTGAAATTATTCCCATATTGCTGAGCTGACTTATCCGTTATTGCCGGTGATGCGAATGTTATCTCTTCGGCGCTAATGCCTTTCTTGCCGAGAAATGCTTTTATCTTCGAGGTACTTGTCTCTATTGAATTATATAAACTTTCTAAGTCATTTCCTGCTGAAGTGAACTGAATAGGCCATATAACAATATCAGCGTCAAATTCTTGCTCTGATAGTCCTTTTACTGTCACACTTCGGTCGTATAGTTTATATTCAATTGCTGCGTTACCCAGCAAATAACCTAACGCAGCTAAACCGAAGAAGATAAAGGAACCTAAAATAAAAGCACTTTTTTTGCTACTTTGTTGCACTTGATTCTCCTTTTTATAAATAATCTGATGCCAAATGCAGAGTAGAACGATAGCAAAATGGCACTTATGAGTTTAATCTAAGATGCAATTCCTCTCTTCTTTAATTCGAATCTGCCCCTAAAACTACTAAAACGGATTTTTGTCTGGTTTTAAGGTGTCGCTGTTTCACAACGGTAGCTACTTATGTTGCTAAGAAAAGTGAAATGCTCTGGTTTTGGATGCATAAAATCTTATTCGAATAACTTTGTAGTCATCCCACGACAACTCCGTATTGATTATAAATAAACAAAAATTATGTATTGATAACAAAATGTTATGCTATTTTTTAATATAATTTAAGATGATTTATTTTTTAACAGAACCAATTTCTTGTTTTGGGATTTTATGAGTTGTCGGGTAATTGAGACACTTTAAATGAATTCGTAAGAGTTAAATCATTAATTGAATATTAAAAAGATGTATTTAATCCCTATTTTAATAGTGTATTAGGCGATTTATTTATTTATGGTGTATAAATTGCTTATAGATATGAAGTCGCATTATTAACTGTATTCATTCTACTTAGTCACATTAGAATAAAATTTTTCGTAGGATGCGTTGCACGCACCAATAAATGTTGTTTGCTATTAATTATCACAGTGGTGCGTACAACACACCCTAAATTTAATAATTTGACAAAGTAGAATTGAACACAATATTAATAAGCTGAATCAACTATGTAAACATAAGATTACTTACTCTGCCTTTGCAGTGTATCAGCAATGTTCAACAAATATACAGGTTTTTACAATGATGTATAGCAAAAACGTTCAAAAGCAAGACCAGAAAATATTTAAATGCATCAGTAGAAATTTTGTCCTGATATTTATTTTTCTACAAGTACACGATACCCTACTAGACTGGATGCTGGGATTTCTGGATCATGCTACCGGTGGTATTCATACCATTGTCGAAGCATTTGAATATTCTTTCGAAGTTATTCTGGGATACACCCTACACACCAATCACCATCAAAGTGAAATCATTATTGTCAATGCTGCCATAATTGTTGGCCTGTACTTCACATACAGATTCATACAAGCATTACCCAAACTATATAATCGGTTCACAAATAATTTACGAGAATATAATAAACGTCAATCTTCCAACTGGAAAGCAATGCCATTCATCCGCAAAATTAAATGGATCATTGGTTATTGTATTGCAACTTATTTCCTATTCTTCCTGGTTACAGAAGTTACTTAAGGCAAAAAAGGGGGATAGATTATTTTACTCGGATCTGACATTCCATATAATTCAAATTGACAGACAAATGTTAGTGAGTAAAAATAACGATCTATACTGAAGTGTTAGACAAATAGATTCGTGATGTTAATTTAAAATCGTTTTTACATTTGGTACTGAAACGCAGATACGAGTATTATCATAAAACTTGGTGGACAAGGGGGAGATATGGCCAAATGGGTATTTATTTTATTGGCAATAACTGCTTTAAGTGGGTGTGAAAATACTGAAGGTCAATACAGACATAACAAAAATCATCATCCGCTGCAAAATCAATAAATAATGCAGCTGCAGAAAATAGGCTATTGAACTCTCTTTATCATCTGAGAATTAATGTCTCAATCACACCCACTCCGTTGTATTTGTAAGAAAAGTGATATACATTTTGAAGTTCATCTTTAACGATCTGAGTGCTAAATTGAAATTTAGAATCTCTGCATTAATTTCCCAATACAGGACTAAGATATAAGGTTAAAAATTCTGGAGCTAAGCAGCTATTTTGATTACAAGCTTGCAGGTTTATATTAATGTTCACAGGTTTAGTATTTAACCTGGTTTTACTCGTAATATCTGCTGTAATCACAAATTGACCTTGATATAGTGCCAATGACTCTTTATCAAATGCTGTTTTTATCAATTTAGCGGCTGGGTACTGAATATTATTCAATTGCCAATTCTGACTATCTACAACATTAATTGTTGTCGCAATCAGTTGTTTCTGTAATGGTTTGTTCGCATTAATATGCCAATCGGGTTTAACTTTAAAATGGATATTTAGTTTGTATCGATTAACACCTGACATTTCAATTTTTCCATCGACCTTGATAGCACTACGTGCAGCATATTGATGCGCACCTAATTCACCATTTTTTAATTCATCCAATTGGGCCAGCATATATGAATAGGCCGCAGGTTGTTGAGTAATATCACTAGAAAAAGCCTGTAATATTTTTGTCGCATAATCACTATACTTTTCTTGAGCAGTGCGATTATAAAGTCGGTTGAAAATACGTACTGCTACTGAGTTACCTGAAGGTAGGGCGCCATCATATGATTCTTTAGGTTGAGTAAATAACAACTTGTTTGTTCCCATATTTAAAGTGCCGGATTTGCTGTCTAAAAAATGTTTTACCATTTCATCCGTTAATTGTTGTGCCATCTGCAGATAGGATTCATTGTTAGTTACATCATATAAAGTCAATAATGCTTCGGAAAAATGGGCATAATCATCTTGTTTAGCTGGTATGGAGGCTTTATTATTGAGGTTTATCCGCCACATATCTCCGTCTTTAGTGCGCTGAGATTCCCATAGAGATGCAGTAGCAGTTTTGGCAGCACTGATATAACGAGGTTCATTTAAAATATCTCCCGCTTCAATTAGAGCAGTAATCAGCATACTATTCCAGGCAACTATTATTTTATTATCCGTTAATGGATGTATCCGCTTATGTCGGTAATTTCTTAAGGTTTCAAGTAGTGGGTCAAGGCGAGTAAGCAGAGTTGTTAATGATTCATTGTTTTGCTTTGCTGTTTTCTGTAACGATTCAGTTAAGAAAAAAATGTTTTTACCTGCAAAATTACCGACTTGTTTTACTCCATATAATTGCTTAATGAAATCAGCATCAGTGGAGTGAATTAACTTATTTATTTCTTCAATGCTCCAGACAAAAAAAGTACCTTCTTCACCTTCGCTGTCTGCATCTGTCGCTGAATAAAAAACGCCTTTATCGTTACTCATTTCACGCAGTACATAGTCTAATGTTTGTTTGACTACTCGCGCATACAAAGGATTATGCGTTAACCGGTATGCTTGAGCATAGACTCGGACCAGATAAGCCTGGTTATAAAGCATTTTTTCAAAATGAGGAACCAGCCACTGTGCATCAGTAGAATAACGATGAAACCCTCCTCCTACCTGATCATATATTCCGCCTTGTGCCATAGATGACAAGGTTTTATCCACAGCCTCTATTATTTGTGGATTATTGTGTCTTTCTGCTACTTGTAATAACAACAACAGTAATGGTTCATTAGGAAATTTGGGCGCTAAACTGAATCCCCCGTTTTGTTTATCAAAACGACTCATAATTTGCTGAATCGCTGCTTGCACTGCGGATTGCTCTAATGTGGAAACAGCACCCCGTCTTGATGTTTCTTGTTGCACTGCCGCGGCTAATTTATTCGCTTGTACTAACAAAGTCTGATGTTGTTTATCCCAGGCAGATTTTACCTGCATCAATAAATTAACAAAGGTAGGTTGTGGATAATAAGTACCGCCAAAAAAGGGCTTACCTTCATAGGTAATAAAAGATGACATAGGCCAGCCACCATGTCCTGTTAGCATAGTCACAGCTGTCATATAGGTAGCATCAATATCGGGATATTGTTCTCTATCTACTTTGATGGCAATAAAGTGTTGATTAAGTATTTTAGCGACTTGAATACTCTCAAAACTTTCTTCCTCCATGACATGACACCAATGACAAGTGGCATAGCCTATTGATAGAAAAATAGGTTTATTTTCCCGTTTTGCAGTAGCAAACGCTTCTTCACCCCATGGATACCAGTTTACTGGATTGTGCGCATGTTGGAGTAGGTACGGGGAATCTTCCAGAATCAGACGATTGGTGTAAACCGGATTCCCGTTTTTAATATGCCGAGTCCTGGCTTTATAATCGGGACCTTTACTTTTCAATGCTGAAATAAGTTGGTTTTGTAATACTTCAGGGTAAGTAATATTATAACTGGAGTTATCAGAAAAACTAACGGGACTCGTCATGATGCACCCAATTAAAAAAAATAAGCGTACTCGTTTTAGTTGCATAAATTTGTATTAATTTATGTTATTCCATCAACAACAATTATGCTGCAAACAGATAAAATTATTATTCAATATTAATTTTTTTTTAAAATTCGAATTAAAATTTATTTAACGTTGGAGCCATAATTGCTTTTTAGCTAATGATTGTTTTGCAGTCAAAAGAATAACAAAGCAGGTATCCCAGATTTTTTAACAACAAAAAAATCAGCGTAACTTATTTGACAACCACAAACTTCGCATTTGCAGTAGTTGGAATATTGTGAAGCTATAACCCCGCTGGAACAAGCATAATATTTTCAAATACCTTTAAATTACAGCCCGATAGTTTTAAATCACCTTGCTGATTGTACATAATTACATAGATCTGCTCGAAATAAAATTGGACTCAACCCGAATTAAAGTTTTATCAAGCACCTTTCTTGAAAGATAAACCTAGAAAAATCAGTTGAGCGCGGAATTATAGTGCAAGATATTGGTTTCTCAGTGCTTTAAAAAAATCTGAGCTTCACCCATAGGTTAAGCGGGTATTTTTTTGAAGTGCTGAGGAATCAAGAGCTTGTGCTAGAATCCGTGATCCAACTG
>JAKIUK010000001.1 GCA_021647585.1 Methylococcaceae bacterium | reverse complement strand
TTGCGAGCTGAAATAAATGCATGGCAAAAACAGCGGAATCAAGATGCTGTTTGTGTAAACTGGCGGTTTACAACAGAAGATGCACGCATTAAATTAAAATCACTCTATCCATCAAACCAAAGTTGACGGAGTACTAGTAGCCTGACAACTTTGATTTGATGGATGGTGTTTCATTCCTCGAGATGTAAGGGTCTTTGGGGCGCAGTGCTTTAGTCTGCTTTTTCGGCAACCAAAGCAGGCTAAAGCACTGCGGCCCGTTATGAGAGTAACCCATCAAACCAAAGTTGTTGGAACACTAGTTGCCTTAGATATTTTCTAAAACGTTTTCTATTTTATGACGTAAATTAGCTAACTGATTAAAAATATCATCTTTGGGGGAGCTAACTTTGCCTTGTGCCTGGCGCAATTCATGGGTCAGGTTTAAGGCAGCCATTACGGCGATTCTATCGACACCGATAACAGTGCCTGAGTCACGAATTTCACGCATTTGTTCATCAAGTTCATGGGCAGAACGGAGTAATGTTTCTTGCTCATCTTCTAAACATGCAATTCTATAATCTTTACCCAGAATTTTGATGGAGACAGGTTGTAATTTTGTGCTTTTGCTCATACCCCGTGCTCCATTGATTTTAAGCGGGTTATCATAGCTTCAACCCGGGTTCTGGCAATAGTGGTTTTTTCCAGTAGCTTGGCTTTTTCTTTGACTAGCTCATTCTGTTTGCTTTTTAAACTGTTATTTTCATTCTTTATCGAATTATATTTGTCGATCAGGGTATCCAGCTTTTGTTCAAGATCTTGTAATTCGGTAGATGTGTCTTTTTCTAAATGAGACATGGGCTGTGTGTGAATTTAATTAAATAATATTTTATTGGAATTCACTCGCTATTTAAAGAGAATCATAAATTCCTGTTAATACTTAAGAATGAGGGCCAAATAAATTCCGGAACTTTGGCGTAGGATTATGGCTACACAGGAGTACTAATAATATAGGTACATAACAGGCTACGTAACTTTTATTTGTGCTTCAGTGGAGTCAAAAAACAAGTAGAAAACCGGAAGTTATTAAATCCTCGCTCCTTAATCCTAGAAAAATCAGTTGGATCACTGATTCTAGCACAAGCTCTTGATTCCACAGCACTTCACAGACAATTGCTCCTGCATTATCTGCATTCAGTACATCCTTGCACTTCAAAAAAATGCCCGCTTAACCTAATGGGTGAAGCTCAGATTTTTTTAAAGCACTGTAAAACCAATATCTTGCACTATAATTCCGCGCCCAACTGATCTTTCTAGGTTAATTCTACTTTGTCAGATTATAAATGTAGGGTGCGTTGCACGCACCAAAATTAATTTTATCCTTCCATTGTCGAAAGGGTGCGTATAACGCACCCTACGAAGATACTTTTGTTTAGTATCCATTCAAATGGGACAAAGTAGAATTAGGCATCTAGAAACAAATAATTATCCAATCTTGCTGGTCTTTTTGTTCATTTTCTGCATAGTAGCAGTAGTTAGGTAGCCTGCTATGGTCGCACCAGCATCCTGCTTCAAGCGACACATGCAAATCCATGTGCTTCGCGCCTATTGCTACATTGTTGTAGACAAACAAACTACTGCTCAATATCGGACACTTATTTTTTTCCAGATGTCATTATTAATGGTAGCATAAGCACACTATTTTTTTTAGAACCTGATCAATATTAAACGGTTCCTTATAACAAAACTATGGCCTATCAAACAATTACTGATATTTTTCAGAAAAATGAAACAGATTTGACCGCATCAGAAGCGCATGGACTGGCAACAGGACTTTTGTGCATTGAAAATAAAGTGGAGGCTGCTAGCTGGCTGGCTGAATTATTCGCGGATGATATTATACTTATTGATGAAGACAAAACGATTTTAGTTGCATTGTTTGAACAGACACGAAAGTTGTTGGGTGATGAAGATGATGGTTTTAGATATGATCTTTTCTTACCCAGTGATGAGGATTCCTTAACGGAGCAGCTTGAAGCTTTGTGTTCCTGGTGTGAAGGGTTTTTATTCGGTATAGGGTTTAATCAGTCGTCATCTTCATGGGCAGGTGAAACAGGTGAGATTGTGAAAGATATCGTTGAATTCACTAAAATGAATACAGAAGTAGAGCCAGAGTTAGATGAAGATGAAATTAATGAACATGAAGCGGCTTTGATAGAAATTCAAGAGTATTTAAGAGCGGCTGTTATGATGATAAGGGGTCAGTTTATGGAATATAATAACGGATACAAACATTGAACCAAAGAGAATTTAAAAGACGCCGCAGTGCGTTAATGCAACAGGTTGGAAAAGGTAATATTGCTTTGATTGCCAGTGCCTCGAATCAGACACGGAATCGGGATGTTGAGTTTCCATTCAGGCAGGATAGTGATTTTTATTATTTAACCGGCTTTAGTGAAGCCGATTCTCTTGCCGTTTTTATTCCAGGCAGAGAACAAGGTGAATATATCTTGTTTTGTCGGGAATTTGATGAGAAGAAAGCCTTGTGGGAAGGTGCGCATGCGGGCCTGGAAGGGGCAACAGAACATTTTGAAGCCGATGATTCTTTTCCTATAGATGATATGAGCGATATATTACCTGGCATGCTAGAAAACAAGAGCAAGGTTTATTATCCGATGGGAAGGGATGGCGATCTTGACCACCAAATATTGGAATGGATAACTCATATTAGAAAACAATCCAGAACAGGTGTTGTTGCACCGGGTGAACTGGTATCTCTCGAGCACATTTTACATGAAATGCGCCTGTTTAAAAGTGCAGCTGAGCTCAAGTTAATGCGTAAAGCGGCAGATGTCTCTTGTATAGCTCATAAGCGAGCGATGCAACAATGTAAAGCCGGTATGTATGAATATCAGGTGGAAGCAGAAATTGTGCATGAATTTATGCAGCAAGGGTTAAGATATGTCGCTTATCCATCCATAGTGGCAGGTGGTAAAAATACCTGCGTACTGCATTATGTTGAAAATAAGGATAAATTGAAAAAAGGCGACTTGTTATTAATTGATGCCGGTGTGGAATGTGATCATTATGCTGCTGATATTACTCGTACTTTTCCTATTTCCGGCAAATTTAGTTCAGCGCAGAAACAACTTTATCAATTGGTTTTAGATGCGCAACACGCAGCCATAGAACAGATTTTCCCAGGAAATCCATGGAATAAAGCACATGATGCATCTGTTGAGGTATTAACCAAAGGACTGGTTAAATTAGGTCTGTTAAAAGGGCGTGTTGCAAAATTGATCAAGGATGAAAAATATAAACAGTTCTATATGCACAGAATTGGTCATTGGCTGGGTATGGATGTGCATGATGTGGGTGATTATAAACTGGATGATGAATGGCGTTTGCTTGAGCCTGGTATGGTTTTAACCATTGAGCCGGGTTTGTATATTCCAGAAAACTGCCAGACAGTGGATGCAAAATGGCGAGGAATTGGTATCAGAATTGAAGATGATATTTTAGTGACTAAACAGGGATATGACATTTTAACGCATGCACTGGTTAAAGAAATTGATGAAATTGAACGCTTAATGCAGGCAAGTTAGATGCAGTATGATTTCGATGTTTTAATAGTGGGAGGTGGTTTGGCAGGTAACTGTCTGGCTCTTGCGCTCAAGGATTCTGGATTGCGAATAGCTATTATTGAAGCGAACAGCAGAGAACAATTACAGAATTCACCCGCGGGTGACCGGGCACTGGCCTTATCTGCAGGCACTATAAAGTTGTTACAGGCTATTGATGCCTGGAAAGGCATTAAAGATGTTGCTACGGCTATCAAAGATATTCATATCTCTGACCGGGGGCATTTTGGTAAAGCCCGGTTATCGTCAAAAAAACAAGGTGTTGATGCCTTAGGCTTTGTGATCAGTGCCAGAGACATAGAGGGACATGTTGCCGAGTTAGTGCAGCAGGCTGGAATCAAACAGTTTTGTCCTGCCCGGGTTGTGGGTCTTATGTCTGGGCTGGAGTCAGTTAATGTCAGCATAAAGCAGCAGCAATCAGATCAACAGACACATTCGCTGAATTTGGCTGCCAGATTATTGGTTGGCGCGGATGGAGGACAATCATCCGTTCGCCAGTTACTGGAAATTCCTCAACAAGTGACTGAATATGGACAAACAGCAATAGTTACCACTGTTAATACATCGTTAGCTCATAATAATGTTGCATATGAACGTTTTACTGAGTCCGGTCCTTTAGCGATGTTGCCGGTAAATGCTGAAGAATGTTCGGTGGTGTGGACACGAAAACATGAAGATGCAGAAGACTTAATGTCCTTGAACGAAGAAGACTTTTTAGCTAGCTTACAAGCCTGCTTTGGGTATCAGCTGGGACAGCTCTGTTTAACCGCACCAAGAAGAGCCTTTCCGTTAAGCCTTATTCGTGCGGAGACTATGGTTTCAGGGCGTACAGTTATCATTGGTAATGCAGTTCATCAGTTACATCCGGTTGCAGGACAAGGTTTTAATCTGGGTATACGTGATGTTGTGCAGCTGGCAGAAATGCTGCAAAAGCAGCATCATAACAATGCTGATGTGGGTGAGTCCGAGTTTTTAAAGGGCTATGCCGAAGCGAGACAAAAAGATCATGATCAAACGATTGGTTTTACCAATAGTTTGGTCAAAATATTTTCTTCTGACTGGCTACCTTTAGCAGCTGCAAGAAGTATTAGTCTGGCAGTTATGGATCATATTCCCTTTGCCAAATCTGTGTTGGCTAAACATGCAATGGGATTATCGGGGCGTTTACCGCGAATTGGAAGCAGGCAATAACAGTGGAGAAGACTATGCAACAACGGTTTGAAGTTATTATTGTAGGCGGTGGAATAGTCGGTGCAACAACGGCTTGCGCATTGGCTCATGGTGGAGTGAATGTAGCGTTATTGGATATGTTTAATCCGCAACGGCAATGGAACGATGATTCTGTTGACTTGCGTGTATCTGCATTAACCAAAGCCTCCCAAAATATTCTGGAAACTCTGGGAGTATGGGAGGGAATGGTGCAGCGTGGTGTGGGTGCCTATAAAGATATGCGGGTCTGGGATGCTAAAGCCGACGGTGAATTACACTTTGATTGTGCAGATACCGAATTTAATGAATTGGGACATATTGTAGAAAACCGGGTGACTGTTGCGGCCTTGTGGGACAAGTTGGAAACCATGCCTTCTGCTACTTGTATCAGTGATGCCAGAGTATCACAAATGCAAATGACTCCAAATGGACGTATGCTTAGTTTAGACGATGGACGACATTTCGAAGCTGATTTAATTATTGCTGCCGATGGCAGAGACTCAAGTTTACGTTCTATGGTTGGCATTGATGTGACGGGTTGGCCATATCATCAAGATGGATTGGTAGCGACTATAACGACTGAAAATAATCATCAGTTTACTGCATGGCAACGCTTTTTGGATGAAGGGCCATTGGCTTTTTTACCACTCACAACGGGACAATGTTCTATCGTATGGACATTAAAAACAGATACAGCTCAAGCGTACTTACAATTCAGTGATGCAGACTTTTTAGCAAAGCTAGAAGTAGCATCTGGCGGTATTCTAGGAGGTATGCTGGAAACAGGACCCAGAGCTGCGTTTCCTTTACGATTTCAATATGCGAACAGTTATACCGATGAAAGTTTTGCCTTAATGGGAGATGCTGCTCATGCAATGCATCCTTTGGCGGGACAAGGGGCAAATGCAGGTTTGTTGGATGCAGCTGCGTTAGCTGAATTGGTGATAAAAACCAAACAGGCAGGCAGACCTTTAACCAGTACCAAATTTTTACGTCAATACGAGCGTTGGCGTAAAGGCGATAATTTATTGATGATGTCCAGTATGGATGTTATTAATAAAACCTTTGCCTCATCTGCACTGCCTTTAGTCTCGTTACGTTCGGCAGGAATGAATTTAATTAACAAAACGCCATTTGTTAAGGCATTATTCAATGACCATGCAATGGGTTTAAGAAGCGACTTACCTGTATTGGCAAAGAAACAGGTTTGTTGGTAGCGGTATTATCCATTCGGTTAGGTAGGCATTTTTTTGAAGTGCAATGGAATCATTGGCTTGTGCTAGAAACCGTGATCCAGCCGATTTTTCTAGGATCATTTGTTGTCTTTAAATTGAATAGTCTCTGGAATAGTGGGGTTATAATATATTTCAATCTTTAAATGGGTTGTCATTTCGTCCAATGGGAGAAATCTTGTTGCTCAAGTTGTACATAGACTCAAGATTCCTCGGCAATCGCTCCCTGCATTGCTCTACCTCCTGTGTAAACCACTGGGAGGTGGTGAATGCAGATATTGCAAGGAGCATATGTCTGTCCATACAGTCGTCCCGTTGGTCGGAATGACACCGTTCGTGAAGTTAACCTAACGAATTCTTGGGTTCAAACTTTCTGTGAATTTTGGTAAAACAGAGTCTAGGGCACCAGTCGTTAGTTTCTGTTTGGAGGAAATCACTGCCAGCACCATACGTTGTTCGCCTATAACAAATATGCGGCATAAAATATCCATATTATTTTCGTAGTGAATCAGAAATGACTGAGGGGATTCATCATCATCCTGACTGATACGATCTCCAAAAATGACTACCAATGAGGAAATGGCTGCCAGTTTATCAAGTTGTTGAGCATTACTGCTAGCAGCTATTGGTAAGCCTTTATCATCACTGAGCAGCATGACTTTAAAATGACCTTTTTCGGCTATTTCATCCATCAATCGGGTTAAGTTGCTGCGATTTAAGTCATTGGTTTTCAGGTCTGTTAAATCAACAGTTCCCTGATCCTGATCTAGCAGTAACACAGAATCTTGTACCTGCTTGATCGCTGCATTCAAGGTTTCCACTTGTTTGTCCCATTTCGCTAGCGGTTCAACAACGCGCTGCAGTGCATCACCCTGACTTAACAGTAAATCAAGCTTCTTTTCCTGGTCAGATTTTGGCACTTCAGCTTGATTAAGTTCAGTGATCATAAATTCGCGTAGCATTTCTCTGCTATGCTGGCCTTTTTTAATGCCTAAAATATAACCCACGAAGAGTAGTGCAATAGCGGCGGCTAAACCGGTGATCAGGGGTAGCATCATGATCTGGTGTCCTCTTTATTCATACAATTGGCGGTAGTTTCAAATAATAATGAAACTCTGCGTTTTCTTTGGGATGTTGATTCAGGTCGTCTTTGGGATATTGCATACTCTCCAAAAGCACGTATTATTAACTGGTTTTGATCTATTCCAGCTCGCATAAGCAATGCTTTTACAGACTTGGCACGTTGATAACTGAGTAGCAGGTTATGTTCTACTGTTCCGCTGGGACTGGCGTATCCAGAAAGTAAGATCGGATCATGAGGATGATTTTTCAACCAGTCCTTAACTTTTTTTATATTTTCCTTTCTGCCTGGCCATTTTGGAGTTGTCGCATTGATAGCAAAGGAAAAGTAAATTTCTGGAGGGCAGTCACTTGTATTGGATAATGTGCGTTTTGTCTGGGATTGAATAACCGGCGGTTGAATAACCGGTGATTGAGAGCTGTTGGGAGTGAGCTTAGCCTGCTTTATTATGGGTTTGGATTTCACTGGCTTTGTTTGACCAGAGGGAATTTGTTGATCTGTCAGTCCTGGAAGAGTAGTCTGTTTAGATTGATTAAGGGAGACTTGTTGATCTGCTAGTCCTGGGAGAGCTGTTTGTTTCGATTGATCAGGGAAAGTGACTAGTTCCGCTTGCTGATCTGGGATAGCTGTCCTGTTATTTGCGGATTGTATTAAATACATGGTTAAAATACTGCCGACAATGCCTATCAAAGTCAATACTATTAACATCCATATTGGAAAATCTTCTCCCGGCACGTCAAACTGACTGAAATTATCTTGCGAATAAGCCATTTTATCGATTTATTAAATGTTGATTTTCAAGGTGGTTAGCCTGTCAGTACTGAATTAGGTGGAAGAGCTATTATAGATATTTTCCATAATATCTGTGCCACACTGCAAATCTGCACACCAGTTTATAAATTGATTGACCATTTCCTTACCTCTGAACAGTGCGCCATGTTGGGGGGCAATGATATCAATATCAAGAGTGCGCGCCATATCAGCCCATAGCCGCATGGCTTTATTAGATGCCATGTAACGTTTATGAAAGCCTTCCATATAGCGAATATGTTGTTCAAAATCAGGTACCTCAATATAATCCATGCCTATAGATGCCCCCAGGTCACTGGTATACAGAATTTTGGATATTGGGTCGTAAACATGTAAATTACCTGGGCTATGCAGAAAGTGTGCCGGCAAGATAGAGACAGTGCTCTCAGCAAGCGCTAGCTGCATACCTTCATCAGGCACTGGTTTGAGCCGCTCAACTACCAAATGGTCGAGACCAAAATGAGGCACAAAACGAGTCCATAATTTGGAAATATAGGCATCAGCATCGGTAGTCATCAGCCAGCCATTAATAGCAGCCACAATATCAGGGTCTTGATGAGAGAGAAATATGTACCGCAGTTTACTGCCACCAAGAAGAGACAGGGTTTCGTTTAATACGGAGCTATAGATTTTATGTCCTCCTGGGTCAAGAATCATTCCTTCTTTACCATGGATGATAACATGTTGATTCGCTTGAATAGCAGCTCCGCCTGAACCAAAATCTTCAAGTAGTATGTTTCTGTGAATTCCGTTGTCAAATATGACAGTATTTGCTGTACTCATCTGGATTCCTTGTCTGTGATTGATTTGTTATCTGCATTTTTTTACAGAATATCTTTAATCTTGTTTATGGTTTCTCTCATATCAAAAAATATCAATCCTAGACTTGCATTTTCATTTGCGATGGCCAGTAGCAAAACACCACGTCCAGCATCCAGCAAGACTGTATATCCTTGTTCACCTCGAACAATGACTTCCTTGACGGTACCACGGCGTAATTCGACAGCCGCCCTTGTACCTAAGCTGTGTAGCGTAGCACTCATACCGCCAATACGGGTTTTATCAAGATCTTCAGGCAGCGCGCTGGCAATAGTGAGTCCATCCTCTGAAATTAAAGCAGCTGCTTCTACATCAGGGGATCCATTCTGAAAGTTCTTAAGTACTAAATGTAAATTGTCTGCTCTGTTCATTTTACTATTACCATCGCTTCTAATGCTGCTGATGTTATTGTTCTCGTTGCTATTAATGTATTCATCATCACCTTTTTTTAGATCAAGGCTTTTTTTTAAATCGTCAACAATGCTCATGTTTTATTCTTCCCCATAGATTAAAAATGGCCTTTTTTACTAGTATATACAAGTATATTGTTGCTTAATACTGGGCCACTTTACTGCTTTTTAACCAATGCTATTATAATTATTTCATCAAGATGATCTCTTTTATTATCTCTTGATGATTTTATCGAATGGTTATTTATATAAAAAAATAGACTCTGTAAATAGATTTTTGTAACTACCTATGAGTAAATTCTAATTTTTACCGTTTAAATGTTAGGAATAATTAGACTGAAACTCTATATCTTTGCCGGATGATAGTATAAGTAAGCTGAAATAATGGAAGCTACAAGAATATAAATATGCATATTTTGAAGTTAACCAAATCAGCTATCAATAATATCAAACATTAAGAATAGCAGGATACTACATCAACCCTGTATTAATATACGGTTTTATATGTAAATATGCAATACGTAAATTTTAATTTGTTTCCTAATAGCGTGTATACAATATTTAAATTAAAAGAAGAACTATTAGAAAGCGGGGTGTTCGTAGGCTCATTTTTATATTTAGCGACAGCTATTTTTCATTGACGTAATTTGAAATTAATTCCGATTCCATCCACTTTACTTTCTTTATCAAGCTCTTTTTCTTCTCTCTTAATAAATTTGCCATCCACTTGTAATGGGTTTTTGGTTTTGCGTTTGTTTTGGCTAAAAAAGTCGGGTAGGTAATGATTTCCCTCTGGACCAGGGGGATTTGTTATTTCTCTTATATTAAACGGTAAAGATAGATCCAGAGTCTGGCGTTTGTGAGTATACTCATCAAATTTAGAGTGGTTATCAGTTTTAAGTTGTTGAAATTTAGTTGTATTTTTACCTTTAACTTTATTGTTTTGAGCAAAAGATTTGACGGGCTTGGGTGTTTCCGGGGGTATTACCGATTCTATAATGACTTTTTGTGAATTTTTGCTAGTACTGAAATTTTTATCAGCCAAGTCTCCATATCCGCTTATATTGTAGGAGTATAAGAGGAATAGGAAAAAAATAATGAATAGTATTAATGTGATTAATAACATTAATAGAATAAATAATAAGATAGCATAAATTATCATCGATGGTATTGGGGGCATGATGTAGTGATGCTTAGACAATTCGCAATAAATAACCCACCAGCCTTGTTTGTCTTTTTATCCGTATTCTGCGTTGCAACTTTGGTTACATAGCTTGCTATGCTCCCTCCGTTGCGCCTCGACAATTGCTCCTGCATTGTTCTCCCTACACACATCCATATGTTAGTTGAAGACGAATAAAAATCCTGCGCAATCCTGGTAGGTTGTCTATTGCGCATTACCTTTCTGAAGTTTTAACTCACAGAGAATAATTAATTTACAGGGACAATGACTATTATCCTACGGTATCATTCCGACCATACAGATGAGTAAAAATATTCAGTTGTATCTGTTCGGAGCCTTATTATTGGAATATAGCAGTTATTAGGCAATAGGTTAATTGAAAAAATATGCTTGGTAAAGTCTGGAATCCTTTTTTGGTCTTGGCTTTTCTATAAACCTGGTGAATAAAGCCATAAAACAAGCAGTTAAAAATTATTCAAGTTTTTAATTGATAGTTACTGATAACCAGTTTGATTGATTTTTACCTGCAACTAAGCGTTGAATTGTAAAATATTCCTGTTTAATATCCGTAACTGAGTGTATTAATCTCTTTAATAACACCTTTGTGAAAAAGTAATTCCCTCATAAATTTTCGCGGGCCAAAATTATATATCCACACATTAACGGTCCTGTATTGACAAATAGCATGATTAGACAAGATTAGCGGGTGGTTGTCGTTATACCTGTAGATATTACGATAATATTGCTTCTCATCATTGTAATATCTTTTATCAATACAATGGACGGGAAATCGTATTTCACGGATTTCTCTATATTCAGGTTCTCCGCAAAGGGAAAGCACTGTGAGTTTATGATCACCTATATTGACCAGTTTGTTGCCGCACCGTAAAGCAAGTGTTTGTTCGGAAATTAACAAACCTGCCAGCAAAAGTATAATTTTACATGAAAGTTTTAGCATATGGATGAACTGTCAAATTAGTATCTATAAGATCTGGTTATATTGCGCAAAATAGTTTAGGCAAAAGCCGAATATTGAATGAGTAGGGTAGGGATATTCAGATAATAACTTATTATTGCTTAATGAAGGCTGAATGTTTCAACCTGGAAAATCAGTTGATCACTGAACAATAACTAAAGTGGTTAAATGTCGTGGGCAGTCCAATTTACGGTGACTCACTCACTTGGTGAGAGAAAGTCACTCTACAAAAAGATCAGCGCACTGTTTATTGGTATTACTCCGCAACTTGATAGTGAAGAAATTAACAGAGAAAAACGTGGGTTTTTTTTAGAATTAGATCGTGGTCTGATATAAAAGCAAGTTAAAGCACTGCGCCCCGTTATGAGAGAAACCCATCAAACTAAAATTGCCATAGTGCTTAAGATATCAAACAACAAAATAGAGAGAAAATGATTGTTGCAAATAGAAAAAATGCATTTGATTGTTGCTGTTAGGCAGTCTTGAGAAGTTTACTATGGTAGAGCTGTATTGTCAGATCTGAAAAATGGTAAATAGTTTCAATTTGTATTGAGTCGTTCTCGCATTTATTTGAACCTGTTCAATATAGGTATGGTTGCTCCCAGTTGAGAGCGAGCGGAATACGAAACTGAAGTTTATTGGAGTAAATGAGGGTTTCGAGCACTGCCCAACTGCAAATGACTATGTAGATCCTGAACAGGTTCCTGGAATTTTATGCAATAGGAAATAAACTGGTTCCGACAAAAGAAAGAAAAAATAGTAATGCTAAGGATTGATTCAGGAAAGGTTCAGAATATGATGATTATCATTGATAGTTCCTTCTCTTACTTTTTGATTATTAGATTCAATATGAAGACTATTTATTTGAGCCAGCATTTTTTCTATTGTTATTTTGATCATTAAAGGAGAAATGTTGTGGATAATTTAATCATTGCATCAACTAGTAAAGGCCAGATGCGACCATGGTTGGAGGTATTATCTCCACAATACCCTCTGATATTTTCTAATAATCTTGAAAAGATTTTTTCAGAAGGGGAAGAAAGTCTACATGATGAAAATATATTATTAATTGTTGATGCTAAACTTTTGAATGAAACCTATCAATTACCTCTTTTATGTAAATATTTTAATAAGGTAATTATAGTGGGTGAGAAATTTACTTCAAGCCAACAGATTGAATTTATTTATGAGGGCGCTAGTGGGTATTCTGACAAATTAATTGATAAGCAGTTGATATTGCGTACTGTTGAAAGTGTTTTAAATAACGAAATTTGGTTAAAGCGCCAATATATTCCTCAAATGCTAAAAGAAATAGTGGCTAAACAAAGTTTTGCAAAAAAGGAAGAGCAATCGGATAATGAAATAAATAAAACTATCTCAATATTAACCCAACGGGAACGTGAAGTTGTTGGGCATGTATACAATGGCGAAGAAAATATTGTCATTGCCGAGCAATTAAATATTTCTGATCGAACAGTCAAGGCACATTTGAGCGCTATATTTAGAAAATTAAATGTCAGTGGTCGATTTCAACTGGTTGTCTTTTTGAAGGATTTACAAGTTTCCCATAGGGTTAGTGTAGAAAATCCTTCTTAGATCCTGAAATTGAATAGTAGGTACGTTCCTTAGCTGGAAATTTTATATTTCACTGCTATGAACTGTGTATACGCAGTTCATAGACAATATTTTTCTAAAATCAAATGATTCTTTATTATGCTGTGGAATCATGGGTCTGTGCTGGAATCTGTGAGCGGCTAATATTCTAATAGTTTTGGCGTAAAATTTTTTGGTGGTACTAGGAGACTGTCCGAGAATAGAAACCGTAGCGAGGGGAACCCCTTTTGAGTCAGTTTTTTTTGATCATTTTAGGCGAATAGTTGCGCTATTAAACGAAAATGATCAGAAAAACTGGCCAAAATGGGCTTTTCCGCAGTAGGTTTTCCATTCTCGGACAGCCTCCTAGGAACGTGCACATAATAACTTGAACAATTAGCTTTGTATTTTGCCCGTCTTCTTCGTTGTAGAAATGGTTGCGTAGCTTGTGCTACGCGCCTATTTTTACGCCTTGAATACGAACAAACTACTTCGCCAATTACCCAACTTAATTCTGTGCGCGTTCCTAAGCTGGAGTTATATCTGTATATTCCCACTCACTATTTTCCACATATACTGTATAATTTATAATTAAGAGTTGGCCGAGCAGTCGCTGTTTTATCGCAAGATAAAATGGAGGAAAGTCCGGGCTCCAATGGGCAGGGTGCCAGGTAACGCCTGGGGGGTGTAAACCTACGGAAAGTGCCACAGAAAATAAACCGCCCAGCCCCTGTAACTAAGTTTCAGGGGCTGGGTAAGGGTGAAAAGGTGTGGTAAGAGCGCACCGCGCTTGCTGGTAACAGCAGTGGCAGGGTAAACCCCACCTGGAGCAAGATCAAATAGAGAGGCAGACGCGTGGCCCGCGCGGCTTCTGGGTAGATTGCTTGAGCCGTTAGGTGACTGACGGCCTAGATGAATGGCTGTTCTCGACAGAACCCGGCTTACAGGCCAACTCTTTTTTTATTTATCAAAGTCTGATTTAAAACGCTCTTCTATGCAGCAATTTTCAGTAGCCTTTAATCACTAAGCTTATTGTCTAAAGTGTACGGGTATCTATCTTCGATGTATTTGTTTAATCCGCTGTAAGGTACGGCTTTGTACGGGCGTTTTATAATAATTAAAGTGGCAAAAGCACTTAGTTTTTCTGTTCAGAAAACCTCCAAAAATTAATAAATTCTTATTTATAACTATTTTTACGCAATATTAATGCAAAAAATATTGCGCAGTTTGTTTGTTAAACGGCTATGAGTGCTGTTTAACGCAAATATATTATATTTCCATACGGCTGTTTTTCATTGAATTGACGATGTTAGGTAAATAGTGCGGTTTAAAATAAGGAATTTTGTATTTAATATTAATAACTTCTGGTTTTTTATTTTTATATTTAATCTATGTTTTACATTAGTTATATTCAATAACATTATGATAGTTAGTATTTTTTTTTTGATATTTTGTAGCCATTGCTTAAGAGCAGGAAAATAATGCTAAGTCATTGTACAAAAAGAAAGATTTTTAAGTGAATGGTTCTTGACTGGGAATAAATTGAAAACTATAGTGTTAATTAAGTGGGGGAAAGTGGTAAAAAAGGGTTAATTCTGTTTTTTTGGGGTGAAATTTGTTTCGCGGTGTAAGTTCAATCAATCTGGATGTAAAAGGGCGTCTTGCAATTCCTACTCGTTATCGGGCGGAATTACAGGAAAGTTGTGAGTGCCAGATGATAGTAACAGTTGCAATCGATGATCGCTGTGTTGGAGAGAAAGGGTGTCTTTGGTTGTATCCTCTGCCTGAATGGGAAGCGCTGGAGTTAACACTAAGCAAATTACCTACCATGGATAAAATGGCAGGAAAATTACGTCGTTTTTTAATTGGAAATGCATCTGAATGTGAGATGGATGCACAAGGACGATTATTATTACCTGAAAAGTTAAGAAAATTTGCAGGGATGCAGAAACATGTAGTTTTAGTCGGCCAATTAAATAAGTTTGAGATCTGGAATGAGTCTGACTGGAATGACAAAGAAGGTGAGTTTATGAGCGGTGATGATTCTGACAATTTGGAATTGCTTGGTTCTATCTCATTTTAATGGAGCATTTATCGGTTTTATATAACGAGTCTTTGCAAGGACTGAATATTAGGCCTGATGGTTTATATATAGATTGTACCTTTGGGCGAGGAGGACATAGTAAGGGTATATTAGCTCAACTGGGACCGGATGGTCAGTTACTAGCAATTGATAGAGATTTGGATGCAGTGAATTCTGTCTATGCGGATGAAATGCGAAAAGACTCGCGATTTACATTGCATCATGGATGTTTTTCTGGTTTGCAGAGGATAGTTGGAAGTTGCGGTTGGCAAGGGAAAGTAGATGGAGTGCTTATGGACTTAGGTGTTTCATCTCCACAATTGGATGATTCTCTTAGAGGCTTTAGTTTTATGAGAGAGGGCCCTTTAGACATGCGCATGGATACAAGTATCGGGGTGTCTGCTGCCGATTGGTTGGCACAAGTAGATGAGAATATCTTGGTTAAAGTGCTGTTTGAATATGGTGAAGAACGTTTTGCACGGCGCATTGCTAAAGCGGTGGTAGAACGACGCAGTGAGGCTCCTATTAAAACAACGTTGGATTTAGCCGGATTGATTGAACATGTGGTTCCTAAACGTGAGAAACATAAGCACCCGGCAACAAGAAGTTTTCAAGCAATAAGAATTGAAATAAATAGTGAGCTGGATGAAATCAAGAAAGGATTGCAGCAGGCTATTGATGTTTTGAATTCCGGAGGGAGATTAGTTGTGATTTCATTTCATTCGTTGGAGGACAGGATTGTAAAGCGATTTATTAGAAATGAATCAGGAAGAAAATTTAACCCGGGAAAATTACCGATCAAGGAAGTTGATATTGAACAAGGTATATTGAGAAAAGTGAGTAAAGCAGTTAAGGCTGGGAAACGAGAGTTGCAACAAAATCCAAGAGCACGTAGTGCTGTAATGCGAGTTGCAGAAAGAGTTTAGTATTTTGTTTTCTTCAAAAAACTTGTTATTGGTAGGGCTGTTAGTTCTATTGCTTATGTCAGCATTGGCAGTAATAGTTAGTAAATACCATTCGCGATTGGTTTTTATTGACATTCAGAAGCATGAACAAATGCTGGATAACTATGAGGTAGCGTGGGGGCAGTTACAATTGGAGTTAACCACTTTGACTGAAGAAAATAGGGTTGAACGTGTGGCTAAGGAAAAGTTGAAGTTACGTATGCCTCAGCGTGAAAAGATTATTTATATTAAGCCTTAATAATGCGCGTGTTACGTATTTCACATAACCCACGAGCCAGTTCCGAAGAGTTTGTATTACGACGGAAGATGCTGCTGGGGACTATGTTGCTGGGGATGATGGTATTAATGGGGCGAGCTATTTTTTTACAGGTTTTCGATACCCATTTTTTGCAGCAACAAGGTGATAGAAGGCATGTAGGAGTTGTTAAAGTTCCTGCTTATAGAGGAAAGATTTTAGATAGAAATAATGAGGCATTAGCGATAAGTACGCCTGTGGAATCAGTTTGGGTGAATCCGCAACACTTTAAGAAAGACGAGGGAGACCAGCTTAGACAGGTAGGAAAGATACTTAATGTACCGGGAAAAAAAATAAGCAGGTTGTTAAATGCTGCACCGAATAAACGCTTTGCGTATTTGAAACGACGAATTAACCCCGAGTTGGCTCGAAAGGTAAGAGCGGTAAATGCGAGTGGTGTTTATTTTGAAAAGGAATTTAAGCGATATTACCCTGCGGGAGCAATTTCAGCACATGTGGTGGGTTTTACTGATGTGGATGATGTGGGTCAGGAGGGTATGGAACTCGGATATGAAAATGTTTTAAAAGGTGTAGCAGGTAAAAAAAGGGTTATCAGAGATGGCAGACGGCAAGTAATTAAAGACAAAGATGTTGAGAATATTAGAGACCCTATTCCAGGTCAGGATCTTATTTTAAGTATAGATCAACGTCTTCAATATTTGGCTTTTAAAGCGTTGCAGTCAGCAGTAATTAAACATAAAGCATTTTCTGCATCGCTAGTGGTTTTAGATGCAAAAAATGGAGAAGTTTTAGCTGCAGTTAATCAGCCGGCCTTTAATCCAAATACCCGAAAAGGGTTGAAAGGGAATTTATATCGAAATAGGGCGATGTTGGATGTTTTTGAGCCAGGGTCTACTGTAAAACCATTTGTTGTAGCTGCTGCACTGGATGGAGGATATGTAAATGATAATATTCAGATTGAAACACATGGATATTATAGGGTAGGTCGAAATTTAGTAAAAGACGTACATAACTACGGCACTCTAGATTTGATGCATGTATTGAAAAAATCTAGCAATGTTGCAATAAGCAAAATTGCATTGAAGATGCCGCGAGAATATTTTTGGGGAAAATATCAGCAGTTAGGATTTGGTACTTCTGCTAATGTTGGTTTTCCTGGAGAGGCGAGTGGCGCTTTACTGGACTTTCAGCGTTGGCATGATTTTGAGCAAGCTACATTGGCTTATGGCTATGGTGTTTCGACATCAGTATTACAGTTGGCCAGGGCATATACTGCGTTAGCAGATGATGGTGTTTTACACTCGGTGAGTATACTAAAACGAGATGAAGATGATGATGCAAAACGAGTGTTTAGCGTTAAAACTGCAAAAAAAGTCAGGGAAATGCTTGAGCATGTAATAAAAAAAGATGGAACAGCTTATCAGGCAAGAGTGGACGGATATAGGGTTGCTGGAAAAACGGGAACAGTAAAAAAAGCAGTGGCGGGCGGGTATGCTGATGATCGATATTTTGCGGTGTTTGTCGGTCTGGCTCCGGCGAGTAATCCACGTTTTGTTATTGCCGTGATGGTTGATGAGCCTAGTGCTGGAAAATACTATGGAGGGCTGGTAGCTGCACCTGTGTTTTCAAAGGTAATGGCAGGAGCCTTGAGAGTATATGGGATTGCACCTGATAAGGAAGAGTCGATGCCGGTGCTGTTAACAAGAGCAGAATGAAACTGACTGAATTATTAGCTGGAATAGTTGATGATCTAACAAAGCTGGATTCAGCTATCGAGATTAAAGGGATTGCACTTGATAGTAGAAATGTGAGTGATGGCTTCGTTTTTTTAGCCATTGCGGGTGAAAAAGAACATGGATTAGTTTATGTACAGCAAGCAATAGAAAATGGAGCAACTGTTGTGATTTATGACCCACTGGGAAGTGAGACTTTTGTTCTGAATCAGCTGAATATTTATCAGTTGGCAATAATGGATTTAGGGTTAAAGCTGGCTTGTATTGCAGACAGGTTTTATCAATCACCGTCAAACAGACTGGATGTTATTGGTATTACGGGTACCAATGGGAAAACAACATGTAGTCAGTTTTTAGTACAGTTGATTGCTGAATGTGGAGTGATAGGAACATTAGGCTGGGGAGATAATTGTACTTTAAAGGAAACTATTAATACTACGCCTGATGCGATTAAGGTACAGCAAATGCTTGCAGAGTTTGTAACACAGAATAAACGTACAGTGGTCATGGAAGTTTCATCACATGGGCTGCAGCAGGGCAGGGTGAATGAAGTTCATTTTAAAGGTGCAGTTTTTACTAATTTGAGTCGTGATCATTTGGATTATCACGGTTCCATGGATGGGTATTTAAATGCAAAAAGGTTGTTATTTAAACAGCCGGATTTGCAATTTGTAGTTGTTAATACAGATGATGCAAACAGTGAGCAGTTTTTAGCAGTCACAGCTGAAAAAGTTAAATGCTGGGCTTTTAGTGCAACAGGGAAGAAAAGACAGTTTAAAGATAATAAGTCTGTAGAAAAGGTATCGGTGGATGAAGTTAACTTTAGCCTGGATGGAATCAACTTTTTTGTCAGCTGGCGAAAGCAGAGAGCTCAAGTGCAGACACATATTGTAGGTGATTTTAATCTAGAAAATATGTTGACTGTTATCACAGTGCTATTAGCTCAAGGTTGTTCCTTGAGTGATGCGTGCAGTAAAGTAAGTCAGTTGACACCAGTACCCGGTCGTATGGAACGTTTTG
Organism: Methylococcaceae bacterium; assembly: GCA_021647585.1. Taxonomy (GTDB): domain Bacteria; phylum Pseudomonadota; class Gammaproteobacteria; order Methylococcales; family Methylomonadaceae; genus QPIN01. Next base: position 201,681 of record JAKIUK010000001.1, on the reverse strand, counting down.
GAGGCACTGATACGCCGTTTATATTTGTTGATTATGCACATACTCCGGATGCATTAGAGAAAGTTTTGCGGGGATTAAAAAAATATTGTCATCAGACCCTGACAGTTGTTTTTGGTTGTGGTGGCAATAGAGATAAAGGTAAGAGAAAACTAATGGGTGAGATCGCAGCGAAGTTAGCTGATCAAGTGATTATTACTAATGATAATCCTAGGTTTGAGAACCCGGAACAGATAATCAATGACATTGTAGCCGGGTGTGCGGAACAAGACTATGAAGTCATTCAAAACAGAGAAAAAGCGATACAGACAGTGATTAAAAAAGCAGACAAAATGGACTGTATTGTTATAGCGGGCAAAGGGCATGAGGAATATCAAGATGTGAATGGCATCAAACAATTGTTTCGCGATCAGGATGTTGTAAAGCAAGCACTGCAGGAATGGACTGACTCAGCATGAAGATGCAGTTAAGTGAGATTGCTTTCTGCGTGAATGGACATTTGTCAGGTAAAGATAAAGAGGTGTCTGCTGTTAGTATAGATACTCGAACATTAGAAGTAGGTGATTTATATATAGCCATAAAAGGCCAAAACTTTGATGGTCATAGCTTTATAGATAAGGCAGAGAAAGCAGGAGCCAGTGCCGTATTAGTAGAAAAGAAGGTTGAAACCGCTATACCTCAGATCATTGTGAAAGATACACATTTGGCCTTGGCAGAATTAGCAGGGGCCTGGAAAAATAAAGCACATGTTCTAGCCATAGCAGTGACTGGTAGTAATGGAAAAACTACGGTTAAGGAAATGATTGCAGCCATTGTGCATATTGATGCCAATGTACTGTCTACAAAAGGGAATTTGAATAATGATATTGGTGTGCCACTGACTTTGTTGAAATTGCAACAGCAACATCAATATGCAGTAATAGAAATGGGCGCTAATCATGTTGGAGAGATTGAATATTGTAGTCGATACACCCAACCTGATGTAGCAGTTATTACTAATGTAGGTGCAGCCCATATTGAAGGTTTTGGTAGTCTTGAGACTATTGCCCGAGCAAAAGGTGAAATTATTCAAAGTTTGAATGATAGAGGCGTAATAGTGCTAAATAAGGATGATCAATTTTATGAGATATGGCTGGAGCTAGCTGGAGACAGAAAGGTTGTTACTTTTGGTTTGAATGAATCAGTTGATTTTAAAGCTATAGAGATTAATTCAACGATAGAAAACAATGAATTTATAACCCGCTTTATTCTGCAAACCAATAAACATGAAGTGGAAATAAAGCTAAGGTTGGCGGGACAACATAATGTGATTAACGCTTTGGCAGCAGCTGCCAGTTGTAGCAGTGTAGGAATTAGCTTGCAGCAGATAAAGCAGGGACTGGAAAATTTGAAACCTGTAACTGGGAGATTGCAACCCTTGGTGGGAGAGCGAGGGAATCTAGTTATTGATGATACCTATAATGCAAATCCAAGTTCGCTTAAGGCAGCGTTGGATGTGCTAATCCAATGTAAAGGAAAGCCTTGGGTTGTACTTGGTGCATTAGGTGAAATGGGTGTGAACAGTGTGAATATACACAAACAATTAGGAGAGTTAATAAAATCAATGAATGTTGTGCGCTTGCTGACTATAGGCTCCGATGCAGAATCTACCTCCAGAAAGTTCGGTGTTGGGGCCACTTTTTTTCACACACAAGAACAATTGATAAAAACGTTGAAACAGGAGTTAAATGGGGATGAGACTATTTTGGTAAAAGGCTCACGATCACAGAAAATGGAAAATATTGTGGCAGAATTAGTTACAGACTTCAGGAAATAAAGGATAACAATGTTACTTTATTTGACAGATTATTTAATGAACTTTGATAGTGGATTCAGGGTATTTCAATACTTGACCTTAAGGGCTATTTTAGGTGCATTAACAGCATTAATTATTTCATTCATTATCGGTCCGGTAATGATTAAGAAGTTAACCAGAAGAAAAATTGGACAGATGATTCGTGTAGATGGGCCAGAAAGTCATTATGAAAAGGCAGGTACACCGACAATGGGTGGCGCATTAATATTAGTTGCTATTACAATCAGTACCTTGCTTTGGTCGGATCTTGAAAATCGTTATGTCTGGGTGGTGTTGTTGGTTACTCTTGGACATGGCGTGATAGGTTTTATAGATGACTATAAGAAAGTCATGCAGGGAAACAGTGATGGACTATCTGCAAGGGCCAAATTATTTTGGCAATCGGTGATTGCTTTAACTGCAGGGATCTTCCTATATATATATGCTGAAGTACCGGCTGAAACACAATTTATAGTACCTTTTTTTAAAAAGATAATGCTTGATATGGGATGGCTATATATTGTTGTAACTTACTTTGTCATTGTCGGAACAAGTAATGCCGTCAATCTCACGGATGGCTTAGATGGTTTGGCTATTATGCCAACAGTTATGGTTGCTGCTGCGCTTGGAATTATTGCGTATTTGTCTGGACATATAAATTTCTCTGAATATCTATCTATTCCTTATTTACCAGAGTCAGGGGAATTGATTGTTTTTTGTGCAGCGTTAGTAGGTGCTGGATTGGGTTTCTTATGGTTTAACGCATATCCGGCAATGGTTTTTATGGGAGATGTTGGTGCATTAGCATTGGGTGCAGCGCTTGGCACGTTGGCAGTATTAGTTCGTCAGGAAATTGTACTGATGATTATGGGAGGGGTGTTTGTAGTTGAAACAGTTTCTGTCATTATTCAGGTTGTATCATTTAAGTTGAGAGGGAAGCGAGTGTTTTTGATGGCTCCTATTCACCATCACTTTGAATTAAAAGGTTGGCCAGAACCAAGAATTATTGTTCGTTTCTGGATTATTACATTTATTTTGGTATTGATTGGTCTGGCAACTTTAAAAATCAGATAGAAATGAACAGGGAAATAATTACAGAAACAATAAGCAGGCAATTATCTTTGAATGAGAACTCAAAGATTTTGGTTGTAGGTCTGGGTGAAACAGGATTTTCTGTCGCAAAGTTTTTACATCAACAGGGTATACCGTTTGCGGTGGTAGACAGTAGAGATAAGCCACCGCTAAATGATGCAATGCTGCAAGATTTTCCTGACACGCCGATATTTACGGGCGGCTTTGATAAAACAGCTTTTGAAGTGGCAACGCATTTAATTGTCAGTCCAGGAGTTTCGTTGCAAGAAGATTCGATTCGTAAGGCAATTTTGTTAGGGGCTAAATTGCTAAGCGACATAGATTTGTTTGCTTGTGCTACTGATAAACCAGTGATTGCAATTACTGGTTCCAATGGTAAAAGCACTGTAACAACAATGCTGGGAGCAATGGGTAATGCCTCAAATGTTGTAACCGCGATAGGTGGGAATTTAGGGAAACCTGCTTTGGATTTGCTGGATGACTTGGTTGAACTCTATGTCTTAGAACTGTCAAGCTTTCAGTTAGAAAGAACATCAGTATTAAATGCAAATGCAGCTACAGTGCTGAATGTGACAGAAGACCATATGGATAGGCATACTGACATTGTTGATTACGCCAAAGAAAAACAAAGGGTGTTTTCCGGCAATGGAGTCATGGTAATTAATAAAGATGATCCTGTTGTTAATAGCATGAGAGTTGAGAATAGAGACTTATACACGTTTTCAGTCATAAAAAAAACAGGATTTCATTTAGCAAACCAACAGGGTGAAAATTGGTTAATGAATGCAGAGCTAGCTATGATACGACAATCTGAATTAGCAGTGGAAGGATTGCATAATGTAGCAAATGCACTCGCGGCTTTAGCATTAGGCACCGCAGCTGGCTTGAATAACGTAGCAATGTGTAATGCCTTGCGTAGTTTTAAAGGATTGAAGCATAGGATGCAGAAGGTAGGCAGAATTAATGGTGTAACTTGGGTTAATGATTCAAAAGCAACAAATATAGGCGCATGTGTGGCTGCACTGCAGGGATATCATAATAAAGTTATTCTTATTGCCGGAGGTGATGCAAAGGGTGCAGATATGAAAGGTCTGGTTGTAGCCATTGAAGAAAAAGCAAAATGTGTGGTGTTGATGGGAAAAGATGCTGGCAAAATAGAAAGTGCAATCAATGGTTGTGTACCTTCCTATAGAGTAGAAAACATACAGGACGCTGTGAAACAAGCGGCAAAACTGGCTGAGGATGGTGAGAGTGTATTGTTAAGCCCAGCTTGTGCAAGTTTTGATCAATATAAAAGTTATCAGGAAAGAGGTGATAAGTTTACTGCGGCTGTTATGGAGTTAGTCGCATGAATAACAAGCTAAATAAACAAAAGTCAATTTTTCATATGGATTACTTTTTATTGTGTATTTGTATTAGCTTGTTAAGTATTGGATTTGTAATGGTAACTTCAGCATCATTACATATAGGTGAGAAAGTGGCTAATAACAGTTTGTATTATCCTGCCAGACAGCTTTTGCATATTGTGATAGGTGTGGTTGTGGCCACAGGAGTTGTATTTATACCATTGAAAATATGGGAAAAACTGGGTCCTTGGCTGTTCATTGCAGGATTAACTTTATTAGTTTTCGTTTTAATACCCGGTGTTGGTGTCAAAGTTAATGGCAGTGTGCGATGGATTTCCTTAGCAGGGTTAAGAATTCAGGTTTCTGAAATAGTTAAGTTTATTTCTGTTGTTTATATGGCAGGCTATGTAACTAGGCATCAGGAGTTTGTGCAGGGGTCAACATACGGATTGATAAAGCCTTTACTGTTATTCTCAGTCGCTTGTTTTTTATTGTTGATGGAACCTGACTTTGGTTCTGCTGTTGTAATTTTAGCAATAGCTATGGGGATTATGTACCTAAGCGGGGCACGAATTTGGCAGTTTTTGATATTAATAGCAGTAATTATAATTTTGGGAATGTTGTTAGTCTATTTTTCGCCTTATCGCTGGGCCAGAGTCACAGGGTTTATAAACCCTTGGGCAGATGCACAAAACACAGGGTTTCAATTGGTACAGGCATTAATATCGTTTGGGCGGGGTGAATTGTTTGGCGTTGGACTAGGAAGTGGAATTCAAAAATTATTCTACCTACCTGAAGCTCATACGGATTTTTTGTTTTCAGTATTGGCAGAAGAACTTGGTCTTACCGGTGTGTTGATAATCATTAGCTTATTTAGTGCATTGCTTTGGCATGCATTTGCCACTGCGGTAAAAGCAGAATTGGCAGATGAAAAGTTCGCTGCATTTATAGCCTATGGTTTAGGTATATGGTTTGGGTTCCAGGCATTTGTCAATATGGGCGTCAATATGGGAATTTTACCTACTAAGGGGTTGACATTGCCGTTAATGAGTTACGGTGGTGGAAGTATGATCATCATGTGTGCTTCGATGGCTTTGTTATTTAGGGTGCACAGTGAAATAACAGAAAAATTATTGAACGTTCCAAAAGGAAATACAGAATGGGTCAACGCATAATTATTATGGCTGGCGGAACAGGGGGACATGTGTTTCCAGCGCTTGCAGTTGCCCAGTATTTAGCGGCAAAGGATTGGGATGTAAGTTGGATAGGGACAAAAAAAGGAATGGAAAGCAGAGTTATTCCAGCACATGGTATAGAAATAGACTGGTTATCCGTACAAGGGTTAAGGGGTAAAAGTCTGGGCGCAAAAGTAAATAATGCATCACTTTTGCTTAAAGCTTTTTGGCAGGCTTTTAAAATTTTACGTAAACGTAAGCCTGATGTGGTTTTAGGGATGGGGGGGTATGTTGCTGGGCCAGGTGGACTAATGGCAAGTTTTATGGGAATTCCGTTAATAATTCATGAGCAAAACAGAGTGCCGGGAACAACAAACAGGTTACTGGTAAATAAGGCTGATAAGGTGTTGGAGGCATTTCCAGGCAGTTTTTTGCAGAATGTAAATGCAATATTTACTGGGAATCCTCTAAGAGCACATTTTGTTGATTTTCCAGAAAAACAAGTCTGGACTGAAGAGTCAGAAAGAGAATTACGGATTCTGGTTGTAGGTGGAAGTCTTGGAGCCAAGATCCTGAACGATGTAGTGCCAGTGACTGTGGCAAAACTGGAAAATATGGAGATCAAACATCAGACGGGTACAGCATCTATAGAATTGGTGTCAAAAAAATATGCAGAATTGCAGGTAAATGCCCAAACAGTTGAATTTATAGAAGATATTGCATCGGCCTATCAATGGGCAGATTTAGTGATTTGTCGTGCAGGTGCAATGACAGTGAGTGAAATAGCGGCAGCAGCCTTGCCGGCAATTTTTATTCCTCTGCCACATGCAATCGATGATCATCAAACTGCAAATGCAAAATATTTAGTCGATGCAGGAGCAGGACTGTTGTTAGCACAAAGTGAATTAAATGAAGCGTCATTGATAATGGCTATTAGTAAAGTTAAAGAATCGTTGAAGCAAATGGGTGTTGCTGCAAAAAACAAAGCAAAAGTAGATGCAACAGCCATGGTTGCCAATATTTGTATTGAGGTGGCTGCCTGATGAATATGCCCGATATACAAAGACCCACAGAATTATTAGGAAGTATCGATAAAATTCATTTTGTAGGTGTTGGTGGTACTGGAATGAGTGGTATTGCTGAAGTATTATCAAATCTGGGGTATGAGGTTTCTGGTTCAGACATTAGGGAAAGTGCAGTCACTAAACGATTGGAACAACAAGGTGTGACTGTGTACATCGGGCATACCAAAGAAAATGTAAGAAATGTTGATGTGGTAGTTACTTCTACAGCAGTTGACAAAAATAACAAGGAAGTAAAAGCAGCCTATAAAAATAGAATACCTGTGATTCCTCGTGCGGAAATGTTGGCAGAGCTTATGCGTTTTAGATTTGGTATAGCGGTGGCAGGGACCCATGGGAAAACGACAACAACCAGTTTAACTGCATGTATGCTGGCCGAAGGTGGTTTAGATCCAACTTTTGTTATTGGTGGAAGGTTGAATAGCGCAGGAACCAATGCCAAATTGGGTTTAGGTCAATATTTAGTCGCAGAGGCTGACGAAAGTGATGCTTCATTTTTGCATCTACAACCCATGATGGCAGTGGTGACAAATATTGATCAGGATCATATGGAAACTTATGGAGGGAGTTATCAAGTGTTAAAAGACACCTTTTTGGAATTTCTACATCATTTACCATTTTATGGTTTAGCCGTGATGTGTCTGGATGATCAAGGTGTACAAGATATCCTTGCAGATATAGCTAAGCCGGTAAAAACATATGGTGTACATAAGGATGCAGATGTACGTGCCAAAGATATTTCACAGCAGGGTATGCAAACCCATTTTACGGTAGAGCGCTGGGGTGATTACAAGGAATTGAAAGTGACACTTAACATGCCGGGTTGGCACAACATGTTGAATGCATTGGCAGCCATTACTATTGCGACGCGTTTGGATGTAGATGACAAGGCCATTTTAAAAAGTTTGGAAACTTTCAAAGGCATAGGTCGACGTTTTCAACTCAATGGAGATCTCGAATGTGAAGGTGGATTTATTACATTGCTGGATGATTATGGACATCACCCTCGTGAGATAGCGGCTACATTTGAAGCAATGAATCAGGCATGGCCGGAAAGACGAAAAGTGGTGGTATTTCAGCCGCATAGATATACCCGAACCCGAGATTTATTTGAAGATTTTGTTGATGTACTGTCTACCACGGATGTGTTGATTTTACTGGATGTCTATACAGCAGGTGAAGCTGAAATTATTGGTGCAAATGGGAAAACATTGTGCCGGGCCATTCGAATGAGAGGTCAAGTTGATCCAGTATTTGTGAAAGATAGAGATGAATTGGCAGAAATTCTGGCTGGAATAGTGGAAGCCGATGATGTGTTGTTAACCATGGGGGCCGGGAATGTTGGACAAATTGCAGCAGAATTACCTGAACAATTAGCAATGGCTTTAACAAAATGACAGGTGTTTTATTGAAAAATGAGCTATTGGCCAAGTACACAAGTTGGCGTGTCGGTGGGCCAGCAGAACAAATGTACTTACCGGAAGATAAAGATGACTTAATAGCATTTATTTCAAAACTGCCTAAATCGGGAAAAATGTTTTGGTTAGGCTTAGGTAGTAATTTATTAGTGCGTGATGGCGGTATACAGGGAACAGTAATAAACACCCGAGGGCGGTTAAAGGCCATGAGTATGATCGATACTAATAAGGTTTATGTAGAAGCCGGCGTACCCTGTGCTCATGTTGCTCGTTTTTGTATGGGGTTAGGATTAACCGGAGCCGAGTTTTTAGCAGGTATACCTGGAACAATGGGTGGGGCTTTAAAAATGAATGCGGGAGCGTTTGGTGGAGAGACATGGAATATAGTTGAGACTGTAGAAATGATTAATTCTCGTGGGCAGGTAAGTAAGCGGGGGGTTGAAGCATTTGAAGTCGCTTATCGTTCAGTTAAGGGTGTGGAAGATGAATGGTTTCTTGCAGTTGAACTGCTGCTAACAAAAGGTGAATCTGAGTTAAGTCAGCAAAAAATAAAGGACTTATTAGAACAAAGAGCATTAACCCAGCCTACTAACAAGCCAACTTGTGGATCGGTATTTAAAAATCCACCGGGTGATTATGCAGCAAGGTTAATAGATGCCAGTGGACTGAAAGGCTATGTGATTGGAGGGGCTTGTATTTCTGAAAAACACGCAAACTTTATTGAAAATACGGGTAATGCAACGGCAGCAGATATTGAAACATTGATTGACTATATCCAACAGCAAGTGCAACTGCAGCAAGGGATTAATTTACAAACAGAAGTTTGTAAAGTGGGTGAACCTTTGTGAAACCATTAACCATCGAAAAAGCGGAACAATTTGGCTGTGTCGCAGTCCTGATGGGCGGTACTTCTGCTGAAAGAGAGGTTTCGATTAATAGTGGAACAGCAGTGTATGACGCTTTAAAAAGAAAGGGTGTAGATGCAGTTGCTATCGATTTGGAAGAAGACCTTATTAATATCTTAGTAGCCAAAAAGATTGATAGGGTGTTTAACATTGTTCATGGGAGAGGTGGAGAAGATGGCGTTCTGCAAGGCGTATTAAAGCTAATGAAAATACCCTGTACCGGTTCTGGAGTCATGGCTTCGGCTCTGACTATGGATAAATTGCGTACCAAGTTATGTTGGCAGGGATCGGGTTTGGTAACGCCAAAATGGTTCGTATTGCAAGATGAAAAAGATATAGATTCTTGTATTAAAGCTTTAGGCTTTCCGGTCATAGTAAAACCGGCAGAAGAAGGTTCTAGTATAGGAATGAGTAGGGCAAATAATAAGCAAGAATTAAAACAGGCTTTGTTACTGGCAGCTGAATATCAATGTGATGTTTATGCTGAAGCCTGGGTAGAAGGGGAAGAATATACTGTTGCTGTGTTAAACGGGGAGGCATTGCCAGTAATACGTTTACAGACACCCAATGTATTTTATGATTTTGAAGCGAAATATAATTCAAAAAATACTTTATATCACTGCCCTTGTGGGTTGTCGAGACAACAAGAAAATGAGTTGAAGATATTGGCAATAAAGGCCTGTGAAATTGTTGGAGTAGAAGGATGGGGGCGGGTTGATGTATTTATAGATACAAAAAATATTGCACAGTTAATAGAAGTTAATACAGTACCTGGTATGACCGATCATAGCTTGGTACCCATGGCAGCACAAGCAGATGATTGTGATTTTGATGAGCTTGTGTGGCGTATTTTAGAAACCAGTTTTAATGAAAAAAACAACGATTAACTTTTTGCTGGGAACAATGGTCGTGCTGATAGTAAGCTGGCAGGGATGGCAGGAAGTAAAAGCGCAGGGTGCAGACTGGCTACCTGTTAGGTATGTGAGAATTGAAGGTGTGTTCCAATTCATAGCGAAGAATAAAATCAAACAAGTATTAAAAGGACAGGTAAATAATGGACTTTACAATGCAGATATACAGCAGATTCAGACATCCGTTAATCAGTTGCCCTGGGTAGAAAACGTAAGAGTTAAACGGGTTTGGCCTGATGCTCTGGATATAAAGATAGTTGAACAAACACCGGTAGTAAGGTGGGGGACTACTGGGTTGTTAAATGAAAAGGCAGAACTATTTATACCAGACAATATAAAAGAATTCAGCCGTTTACCTTTATTGAAAGGACCTGATGGAAACGAGAAAAAATTTTTGGAAATTATGAAAGGATTGACAATAGCATTGAGCGATCAGGAAATGAGATTGGTGGAATTTAGTGTCAATAACAGAAGGGCATGGAATATTAAATTAAATAACGGGTTGGAATTAATACTTGGCAGAAATGAGCCATTAAATAAATTCCAACGGTTTTTAAAATCATTTACCTTGATAGGTGAAGAACAAGTGGCAAAGGTTGCAGTCGTTGATTTGAGATATCCCAATGGATATGCCTTGACCTGGAAGCAGGGTAAAAATGAGACTGATTGGAAAAAGATAGCTCAGATAAAAAAAAATAAAGCATATTGATCATGGCAAAAAAAACAGAACGTAACATCATTGTAGGGTTGGATATTGGTACTTCCAAAGTAGCAGCAATAGTGGCTGAGCATACTGGAGATGATGAGATTGAAATCATCGGAATTGGTGTGGCGCCTTCTAAAGGTTTAAAAAAAGGCGTAGTTGTTAATCTGGAATCTACAGTTCATTCCATTCAACGCGCAGTCGAAGAGGCTGAATTAATGGCTGGGTGTCAAGTTCAAGCTGTTTTTGCAGGGATCGCGGGGAGTCATATTAAAAGTCTAAATTCACATGGAATTGTGGCGATTAAGGATAAAGAAGTTACCCAATATGACATAGACAGAGTTATTGATTCGGCAAGAGCAGTTGCTATTCCTGCAGACCAGAAAATACTTCATATATTGCCCCAGGAATTTGTCATTGATCAGCAAGATGGTATTAAAGAACCGATTGGGATGTCTGGTATTAGGCTGGAAGCAAAAGTTCATATGGTCACAGGCAGCGTAAGTGCGGCTCAAAATATTATCAAGTGTATCAGGCGCTGCGGATTGGAAGTTGAGGATATCGTGCTGGAACAATTGGCATCGTGTACCTCTGTACTTACAGAAGATGAAAAGGAATTGGGTGTTTGTTTAATTGATATTGGTGGAGGAACTACTGATATTGCAATTTTTTCAGAAGGTGCGATTAAACATACTGCTGTCATTCCAATCGCGGGTGATCAGGTGACTAATGATATAGCTGTTGCCTTAAGGACACCAACGAAAAGTGCGGAAGAGATTAAACGCGAATATGCCTGTGCATTGACACAACTAGCAGATGCAGATGCGGTGATCAATGTACCGAGTATTGGAGATAGAGAACCACGAAAAATATCAGCACAGACTCTGGCGGAAATTATAGAACCCCGCTATGAGGAGCTGATGCTGTTAGTACAGGCGGAATTAAGACGAAGTGGATATGAAGACTTGATTGCTGCGGGTATGGTTTTAACGGGAGGTAGCTCAAAAGTATATGGATTGATGGATCTTGCAGAAGAAATATTCCATATGCCGGTACGTATAGGTGTACCGCAGCATGTGTCAGGATTAACGGATGTTGTACAAAATCCGATTTATTCAACGGGTGTAGGTTTGTTGTTGTATGGGAAAGAGCACCAAGGTCGAACGGTAGGACTAAAAGGTGATAGCCAGGGATTATTGGCAAGAATGAAGAGTTGGTTTCAGGGTAATTTTTAATTTATCTGTGTGTGAGTGAATGAGGAAGAGAAAATGAAATATGAATTGATGGATATGTGTAGTGATGATGCAGTCATTAAAGTAATTGGCGTCGGTGGTGGTGGAGGTAATGCTGTAGACCATATGATGGAAAAGAAAATTAATGGTGTACAGTTTATCTGCGCAAATACAGATGCGCAGGCTTTGCGAAAATTGAATGTTGAAACAAAAATTCAATTAGGTGTAGAGCTTACAAAAGGCTTGGGAGCGGGTACAAGACCTGAAGTAGGGAAGTTAGCAGCAGAAGAAAATAGAGAGCACATTAAAGAAGTGATTGATGGCGCAGATATGGTCTTTTTAACTGCAGGAATGGGGGGGGGGACAGGGACAGGTGCAATGTCAGTTATTGCAGAAGTCTCAAAAGAACTGGGTGTACTTACAGTTGCAGTTGTTACAAAACCTTTCGATTTTGAAGGGAAAAAGAAAAAAATGGTTGCTGAAGCAGGAATAAAAGAGTTGGAAAAACATGTGGATTCATTAATCATTATTCCAAATCAAAAGCTGTTACCTGTATTGGGAAGTAACTTGTCACTTGTTAATGCATTTAAAGCAGCTAATGATGTATTGCTGGATGCAGTACAGGGCATCACCGAGTTAATTACTCATCCAGGATTAATTAATGTTGATTTTGCCGATGTTAAAACTGTGATGAGCAATATGGGAACTGCAATTATGGGGTCTGGGTTTGCTACTGGTGATAACCGTGCAAGAGAAGCTGCCGAGAAAGCTATCTCCTGTCCTTTGTTAGAAGATATTAATCTACAAGGTGCGGAGGGTATTCTGGTGAATATCACCGCAAAGGATATGGATTTAACAGAGTTTGATGAAATTGGTAGTATTATGCATGCTTTTGCATCAGAAAATGCGGATATGAAGATTGGAACTGCAATTAATCCAGATATGGGAGATGAAATCAGAGTCACAGTTGTAGCGACAGGCATGGGTGAAAAATCCAGTTCAGCCAATACACCTGTGAAGCTAGTGCAAAAAGCAGCAGCCGGCGAAGTAAATTATGATGTGTTAGACAAACCAACAGTTATACGGCAAAGTAAACAGGAGCCAAGAGAAACACGTTTTGGCGCCCAACCTAAAAATGACATGGATCTGGATTATCTGGATGTTCCTGCATTTTTGAGGCGTCAGGCTGATTAAGGAATTTAGCAGAACTATGATAAGATTACGCCTCAGTTTTTTATCAATTGCAGCAAATGATTAAACAAAGAACGTTAAAAAATACGATTAGAGCAACAGGGGTTGGATTACACAGTGGAGACAAGGTTTATCTAACCTTACATCCTGCTGAACCAGGTTCAGGTATACGCTTTCGTCGTGTGGATCTGGATGAGTCAGTAACTATTCACGCAACACCTGAAAATGTGGGTGAAACTATGCTTTCTACAACATTAGTCCAGGGAGGCGTGAAAGTCGCTACCATAGAACATTTGCTTTCAGCGTTCGCAGGTTTGGGTATTGATAATGCACTAGTTGATGTGAGTGCAGCTGAAGTTCCTATTATGGATGGAAGTGCAGGTCCCTTCGTCTTTTTGTTACAGTCAGCAGGGGTATTTGAACAAAATGTGCCTAAGCAGTACATTCGGATAAAAAAGAAGCTTCAAGTTGATGCTGGTGATAAGTGGGCCGCATTTGAGCCATTTGATGGGTTTAAAGTCACTTTTACAATTGAATTTGAACATCCTGCTTTTCCTGAACATTTGAAAACATCTGTTATGGATTTTTCATCAACGACTTTTGTTAAGGAAGTCAGTAGAGCAAGAACTTTTGGCTTTATGAAGGATATAGAGTTTTTAAGGGAAAATAATCTGGCTCTGGGTGGCAGTCTTGATAATGCGATAGTTGTAGATGATGATAAGGTGTTGAATGAAGATGGTTTGCGCTATGCCGATGAGTTTGTTAAACACAAAATATTAGATGCTATCGGAGATTTGTATTTATTAGGTCATAGCTTGATCGGAGAATATAAAGGGTTTAAATCAGGTCATGCATTAAATAACAAATTATTGCTTGAGCTGCTGAAAAGTCCAGATGCATGGGAAAAGGTTTCATTTGAAAATGAAGAAGATGCGCCGATTACCTTTATGAGCTCTAATCAGCCATCTGCTCAAGAATCTTGATTGTATCAATCAATTAATTTCAATTGGTTGGTTGTGCCTGCTTGCTATTCACTACGATTAAGTGGTGAATACGGGCAGTAAAAGAAATGTTGCGATGCCAGTTGGATCTATTTTTGCTGTATATTTTGCTGTATAGGTTTACCTATTATTTTATGTCTATAGACTGCGCAGTGATTAATCTTTAGCAATGATTCATTGCAGACTTTTAACCAGCTATTAGTTTTTTGAAAGAGATAGTTTTGTAAAAGTTTTTCCCAGCTTCATTAGTGCTGTTTTCAATTTTTCGTCTGTCTGGTTTGCTGCTTGTTGCAAAATAAAGTCAATATTTTCTGTAGAAGGTACATTCATTGTTTTCTTCTGTTGTTGCTCTATGGTCTTAGGAATTATTTTAATCTGTAAAACTTCAATGGTACCCCGTTCTGAATTTAGCAAAGACTGTAATATTGACTGGTGGTAAAAACGGAGCTGTGATGACCATACAGCAGAATCAGTATACAGTGAAACTTTTTTTCCTGATAGCACACAATATAAAGCATGTTTTGAAAGGTTTTCAGGGAGTGAAGATTTAATTGTTTTTAAAAGCACTTTCTGAATTTCAATCTGGTATTTATAAGCTGCTAATATCTTTCCTTCAAACCCCAGAGCAGGCATGAAAAAGTTATTTTTAGATATCATATTTCCATTAGTGATTGAAAAAAATTAAGGGACCACAGTGTGCTTGACATTTGATCTATTTTAAAGGTGGGGTTCTTTAAATTAGAAATTATACAATATTTTCATGCAGGAAAAGGTGTTAGGTCTTGCAAAAACGCATAAATAATTTAAATTTAAGAATCATACAGCAAAGTGCAGATGCTCTTACCCTGCATGATCTTTCTAGGATTATGCATTGTTCTATCTACACACATCCATGTGTTAGTTGAAGACGAATAAGAAATCTTGCACAATCCTGGTAGGTTATTTATTACGCGTTACCTAAAGAATATGGAGTTATTTTTTTGGAATCTGCAAGTTTCATTTTTAAACCCTTTGAAATTGCAGAAATTACTAGATTTTCTCTAATTACATGAGCGGATCAAGAAATCTTCAGAAATTGCAAGTTCGTATTGCATGTCATCAATAATAACTACACCACGAAGTAGTTCGGTGTTAGAAATATTTCTAATTATCAAGTCAGCTTTACGGACATATAAATTAATATGATTGAATGCTTTTTGAGTTAAAGATTCTGTCTCTAAATTTTCTTGTTTTACAGCAAAAACAGCATTGTCTGTAAAAATAACTGTATCACCAAATTGAGTTCTGTCAAAAAAAGAGGGTGAGATGGGGAAATTATTAATAATGTGTATCATAAGGATACCTCTCGCTGTATTAATGAATAATATACATTAGGTAGGGTCTTTAACTGATTAAAACTAAAGTACTATTTATAATAGTATATAATTTAAAAATTACCTAGTTATTTTTTAGATTAATAGTTATTCACTATTTTTGATAACAAAAAACCCTTTGAGAACTTTGCTGTTCTTGTATTAAATTCAAAAAGTAAGTGAGAGAGGAGAGAGTGTACGAATAATTGTTTCTTAAAGTGAAACAATTTATGATTTATTTTAGGTATTGTTTACAGTAAGTGGTTTTTGTATAGTGATGGTGTATTTAAAAAAATACATTTCTATTTTTAAGAGGATTTATAAATGAATGATTTATACAAAGATATTTTGACGGGTATCGTGTTTATGCTCGGCCTATTTGGTTTTATTTCAGGTGAGTTCATAATTTCATCAGCAATGTTCGCCTCAGCAGCAGTTGCTAGCAATATCAGAGTGGCTCGCAGATTAGCAAAATCTGATGCAGTGAGTACGGTATGCAAATAATATTATTATTTAATCTGATTGATTTCCAGGGTTTAGCAACCCTGGAAGTTTATGATTCAGCTTTTTGGTTGCGAGCTAAAAGATTTTGAACTGCATTCAGTGGATCAATATTCTCGTACAAAACTTTATAGGTCTGTTCGGTAATTGGCATGTCAATGTTATGCTTAACAGAAAGTAAGTAAGTTTCACGTGCTGCAGAAACGCCTTCAATTTCTTGACCTATTTCTTTAATCGTTTCTTCTCTGTTTTTTCCTTGACCTAAAGCCAAACCAAAACGACGGTTTCTTGATTGATCATCTGTACATGTCAAGATAAGATCTCCTAACCCGGCTAGTCCCATAAAAGTATCTGTTTGCCCCCCTAGTTTTGTACCTAGACGTATGATTTCCTGAAGTCCTCGAGTGATTAAAGCGGCTCTTGTATTTGCTCCAAAACCAAGACCATCAGCAATTCCTGCTGCAATAGCCAGAACATTCTTAACAGCTCCGCCAACCTGAACGCCAATAATATCTTTACTGGTATACGTTCTGAAACAATGGTTGTGAAGTATGTTTGCAAGATGCTCTGAAAAGTTAGGATTAGCTGATGCGATTGTGATGGCAGTAGGCAGTCCTGAGGCAACTTCTCGAGCAAACGTAGGTCCAGATAATACAGCTGTATGCGTTGTTTTTGAAAGTGTCTGCTCAACAATTTGGCTCAATAGCAAACCTTCATCCGGATTAAATCCTTTGGTAGCCCAAGCAATGCTTGTTTTTTCATTAATAAAAGGTTTTAAATTAATTAAAGTATCCCTAAAGGCATGGCTAGGAACTGAAATTAAAATAACGGGGCTGAAGTGAGCAGCTTCTTCAAGACTATTGGTAATAGTCAGAGATTCGGGTAGTTGTAGGCCAGGTAAATAATGTTTATTTTCTTTATCTGTAGATAAAGCTGCGGTATGAATTGCATTATGCCCCCATAATAAGGTTGGGCAGCCATTTCTGGCCGCCTGAACAGCAAGTGCTGTTCCCCATGAGCCAGCACCCAAAACGCTGATAGATGATTGCATGTGTTGTTAGTTTACAGCGTTAGAGCCGGGCGCCTGTTGCTGGGCTTGTTGTAAATGTTGCGAATATAAAGCATCAAAGTTGACCGGGGCCAGTAGCAATTGAGGAAATCCTCCTTTTGCAACCAGATCAGTAACAACTTCTCGGGCGTAGGGGAATAATATATTTGGACAAAAACTGCCAACCATAGGCCCCATTTCCTGCTCTGAAAAACCAGCAAGTGAAAAAATGCCTGCTTGAGTTACTTCAACCAGATAAGCGGTAGTGTCATTGCATTTTACGGTAACGGTAACGGAGAGCGAAACTTCAAATAAATCATTTTCCAGTGGTTCAACATTAGTACCCAGGTTGAAATCAACGGTGGGCTCCCATTTTTCAGTAAAAATTTTAGGTGAGTTTGGTGTTTCAAAAGAGATGTCTTTGGTGTGAATCTTTTGAATAGAAAATTGTTTTTCTTCTGATGTGCTTTCTTCAGCCATGATTTATGTTGTAGTTGATATTTGTAGTGAATGTGAATGATTAAATAATGAGAAATAAATCGATCTGATTTTTTGTACGGTAGACAAATGTTGGTATTTCGATAACTTCTTACGGTTAGTAAGGAGTTATCGATGCCTTTCTGCAAAATTTTTAATCTTTGTTTTTGCTGGTGATTTGTATGGGTAATTTATTATCTTCCCAAGACTGCATACCACCAATGATATTAAATACCTGTTTAAAATTAGCTTTTGTTAAAGTTTTGCATGCAGGGACTGACCGTGTACCAGTTTGACAAACCACAATGATGGGCTGTTTTTTGTATTGTTCCAAAGAATCGAGTGTTTCAGAAAACTTTCCTAGAGGAAGGTTTATCGAATTTTCTATATGTCCTTTGATATATTCGTGAGTATCGCGAACATCAACAATCACTGTATCAGCACTATTCATTTTAGTGACGGCAAGCAACGGAGAGAGTGGTTCAAATTTTTTGAACGCATTTTCAGCCAGGTCCTGGAGTAGCAGATAGGAGACAACTACCAGGGCGAGGGAAAGCAAATAGTGATTGGAAATAAATTCTATGTATTGGTCCATTGTTAGAGCTTTGTTTTTTAGTAAATGGGGCTAGTGTAGTGTTAACATGCGGTGCAGAAAACATCACGCATCATGCGGATGAGTTGTAGCATGCGATCATCATCAATGTAGTAATAAACGCGATTGGCTTCTTTTTTATAACCAAGAATATCTTTTTCTCTTAAAATAGCTAAATGTTGAGAAATATTACTTTGGCTGGTACCTACCTGTTCAACGATATCTTGTACGCTGATTGATTCTGTGCCCAGAACGCAGAGTATTTTTAAGCGTAATGGGTGTGACATTGCTTTGAGGCAACGAGCTGCACGATTAATGTCGGCATCGTTGTAAAGTATTGTTTCCCTGTTGTTTTCCATCTATGTGAACCTATGAGTTGTTGCTGGTTTTGTCACTTAATTTTAAAAAGGATGCTGAATAATGAGAATTATTTATACACATAAGATGCTAACGTGTATTAGTATAAGCATACTATGATAGTCTATTCGTCAGACTAACTAAATAAAAACTTGCAAAATTATCAAAGTGTTTGTAAATGCACAATGTTTTTTTGTAGGTTGGTTTTATTAAATTTTATCAACCCATCACTATTGTAATGGGTGTAATGGAGAATATCAGACATGCTAAATCGACCAAAACCATTGGTTTTATTAATTATTGATGGATTCGGGTATAGAGAAGAACAGAGTAATAATGCTATTGCTATGGCAAATACACCTTGTTGGGATCGATTGCAGAAAAACAGCCCTGCAACGTTACTGGATTGTGCAGGAGACGCAGTGGGGTTACCTGATCGGCAAATGGGGAATTCAGAAGTAGGTCATTTACATATAGGTAGCGGTCGATTAATGCGGCAAGAATTATCAAAAGTGTCTGAGGCCATTAAAGAAGGCAGTTTTTTCTCTAATCCAGTGTTGTGTGAGGCAGTTGATCAGGCATTGAAAAAAGATAAAGCATTACATATCATGGGTCTGCTGTCTCCTGGTGGGGTGCATAGTCATGAGTTGCAAATTGCTGCTATGGCTGAGTTAGCTGTTAAGCGTGGGCTAAAGAAAGTCTATTTGCATGCATTTTTAGATGGGCGTGATGTACCACCTAAAAGTGCTATGAGTTCACTCAAATTAATACAGGAGAAATTTGCTGAACTGGGTGCCGGAAAAATTATTTCTATTTCAGGCCGGTTTTATGCAATGGATAGAGATAATCGATGGGAAAGGGTTCAGGTTGCTCATGATCTAATAGCCAAAGGGGAAACCGCGCATAAAGTCCAATCTGCTGAACAGGGCTTGGAGCAAGCCTATGCAAGAGATGAAACTGATGAGTTTGTTTTACCAACGGCAATTTTGGATGAAAATGAACAGGTTACTTTTTTAGATCCTGAAGATTCTGTCGTTTTTATGAATTTTCGTGCGGACAGGGCTCGGGAAATATCCAGAGCATTAACTGAAGTTGAATTTGATGGCTTTGAAAGGAATTGCGAGCCGCACCGTGGTTATTATGCAACCTTAACTCAATATCATCAGAAATTTAATTACTCCGTTGCCTATCCTCCAGTTGATGTAAAAAATGGCTTGGGAGAGGTGTTAGCTAATGCGGGATTGACACAATTGCGGTTGGCAGAAACCGAGAAATATGCACATGTCACTTTTTTTCTTAATGGGGGTAGAGATGAGCCTTTTGAAAACGAAGATCGTATTTTAGTGCCTTCTCCTAAAGTTAAGACTTATGATTTACAACCGGAAATGAGTGCAGCAGAAGTGACTGGTCATATGGTTGATGCAATTAAGGGAAAAACGTATGATGTAATTATATGCAATTATGCAAATTGCGACATGGTAGGGCATACGGGTGTGATGGCAGCTGCTATTATTGCTGTGGAGACCATTGATTCATCCTTACAACAAATTGTAGATGCACTAAAAGAAGTTGGCGGCCAAATGCTGGTGACTGCTGATCATGGTAATATTGAACAGATGGAGGGTGATGGAACAGGTCAGCCTCACACAGCACATACCTCAAATTTTGTGCCTTTGGTTCATGTTGGCGGTGAAAAACCTCTGGCTGAAGGTGGGAGGCTATCGGATCTGGCTCCAACTATGCTGAGTATTCTAGGGGTTGATCAACCCGAAGAGATGACGGGTAAGTCTTTAATTTAGAGGATAAAGATAAAAGGTTCAAGTTCAAAGAGTGTAGCGGTTTTTGTGGACGGCTATGTTGTTTTTGTGTTGAACCTTTTTTTGAATACATGAATTTGAAACGTTTATTGGTTTTTGTTTTAGTTATTAGTCATGTCTTTTGTTTAGAAACAATAGCGGGAGATATAGCAAAAAAAACAACAGAATTGACCGGTTTACAGGCAAAGATAAAACAGATTAGTCGGTCGGTAAGTAATTTAAAAACAAAAAAGAATTCGTTGCTGACTGAATTGAAAAAACTGGATACGCAATATGGCAAAAGTGCTGTCATATTAAGGCGATTAGATGATCAGGCTAATAAGCTGAAACACTCAATAGCAAGAAATCGACAGCAGATACAAAAGAAACAGCAACAGATTAATTCTCAAAAACATGATCTGGAAAATCAGGTAAAAGCTGCTTATGGAATGGGTAGAAATGAAAGGATAAAGTTAATATTAAATCAGCAAAATCCGTCACTGTCCGGGCGGATGATGGTTTATTATGATTATTTGAATAAAGCCAGGCTGAAAAAAATTGCAAGAATTGATGAAGATATGCAGGCACTACATGATTTAGAGCTTGAGCATCTGAAGGAAACAACAGTTTTAGAGGATAAGCTAGAAAAAAGAAAACGGGAACAGTCTGTTTTTTTGCAAACTAAAATAAAGCATCAAACTTTGCTGGCTAAAATTAAAAAACAGGTTTTTTCAAAAAAACAGCAATTAGGCCGTTTTAAATTGAGTGAAAAAAAATTAAAGTCCCTGATTTATTCTTTACAACAAACGTTGGATGATTTTCCTTTTGAGGATGGGGGAGTAAAAGAATTTGCTAAGTTAAAAGGCAAGTTAGCATGGCCTGTAAAAGGAAGCTTGCTAAAAAAATTTGGTGCACAACGTTCCGGTAGCCACTGGGATGGGGTTTTAATTAAAGCCAAAGAAGGCGCAGATATTAGAGTGGTAACTCGTGGACGTGTGGTTTTTGCTGATTGGTTGCGTGGATATGGATTGTTAACTATTATTGATCATGGAAAAGGTTACATGACTCTTTACGCCTTTAATCAAAGCTTATATAAAACGGTTGGAGATTGGGTCGAAGCAGGTGCTGTAATTGCCACAGTAGGCAAAAGTGGCGGACAGTCTACTGCTGGGTTGTATTTTGGAATTAGAAAGAAAGGTAAGCCGGTTAATCCGGTAAAATGGTGTCGAAAGATTCGGCATGGCAAAGTTGGATAAGAAGCTGTAGTAATAATACTAACGTTACTACGTTTTCAAACAGGAAATTTGTTATTTTGGAGAGTTAAAAAACATGCTTAAAAAGAAAAGTAGTGCAATTTTATTTCTAGGTATCATGTTGGGTGTTCTTTTGAGCATTGGTGGTACAGTAGTTGCCGAACGTGAAAATACTGTTGCGGGTAGTAAAGCAGTTGCTCATGCTGAGTCAGTCACTTTACCCTATGAAGAGCTGAGAATGTTTACTGAGGTATTTGGCCGGATTAAAAGAGATTATGTAGAGCCTGTATCAGATAAGAAATTACTGGAAGATGCCATTAAAGGTATGCTTTCAGGCCTAGACCCTCATTCTGCCTATCTGGATACAGAGCAATATAAAGAGTTAAGGGAAGGTACAACAGGGCAGTTTGGTGGTTTGGGAATAGAAGTCACTATGGAAAACGGTTTTGTTAAAGTAGTGTCACCCATTGATGATACTCCGGCAGAAAGGGCAGGTATGAAGGCTGGGGATCTTGTTGTCAGGTTGGATGAAAAACCGGTGAAAGGGATGACGTTGGCTGATGCTGTCAAAATAATGCGGGGTGAACCGGGCAGCATTATTGTGCTTACGGTGATTAGAGAAGGTGAAGAGGCGCCTCTTAAAGTTTCAATTACCAGAGCGATCATTAAAGTTAAAAGTGTCAAAAATAGAATTCTTGAGAAAGATTTCGGCTATTTAAGAATTAGTAGTTTTCAGTCGCGAACAGGTCAAGGAGTTATTGATGCAGTTGTTGAGTTAACAAAAGAAAACAAAGGCGACTTGAAAGGCCTGGTTCTGGATTTAAGAAATAATCCGGGCGGTGTTCTAAATGCAGCGGTTGAAGTGAGCGATGCATTTTTAGAAAAAGGATTGATTGTTTATACGGAAGGGCGAATTAAAAATTCAGAGATGAGATTTAATGCGTCACCGGGTGATGTGGTTAATGGTATTCCCATTGTAGTTTTAATTAATGCAGGTTCTGCTTCGGCATCAGAAATTGTTGCTGGTGCTTTACAAGATCATAAGCGAGCCATAATTATGGGGAAGAAGTCTTTTGGTAAAGGCTCTGTGCAAACAATTTTACCCACCAGTGGTAATGCTGCCGTAAAGTTGACGACAGCCCGCTATTACACACCTTCTGGACGTTCTATACAGGCAGAAGGGATTGAACCTGATGTGGTGTTGGCCAGAGTAAAGCTGGAGACTTTGGATGCATCTGCGTTTAAACCAGTAAAAGAGGCTGATTTATCTCACCATTTAGAAAATGGAAATGGTAAGGATAAGGATAAAAGCAAAACGGAAAAAGATGACGAAAAGGGTGAGCAAAGCAACCTGGATTTACGTGACTATCCTTTACATGAAGCTCTGACTTTATTAAAGGGGCTTGGTATTATGAATAGATAACAGTTTATTCAAAAAAAGCCAGCAAGTGAATATTTACTTAGCTGGCTTTTTTATGTCCTGAGTATGCAGAATGCCATTCCGTGAAGTAGGTTAGTTGCTTGATGTCTGGTATTTTACTGTAAAGTCATCCATCGTTGATAATGCAACATTAAGTTCCTCTGGCTTTTCCAGCTGGAAGGCGTTAACACCGACTCTTGATAAGTAATATACCTGGTCAGGCATATAGTTGCCTATGGCTCTTATTTCACCATTAAAAGCATATCGACTGCGTAATAATCTTGCCTGAGAAAAGGAGCGTCCATCTGTAAAAGCAGGAAACTCAAGTGCTATTAGGCTTATGTTGTTTAACGTATCAGCAATATCTTCAATTTTATCGGCTGGAGAAAGTCTGATACCCAAATTCCCTTTGTGATTGATTAAATCTGCTTTTTCTTGTTTCCAGCGAGATAAAGAAACAGTAATATTGCCTGCTGTAATTTCGTGATCGTCGGCAATATGAATCCAGTTATCGTCTATAATTTGTTTGTCTTTAATGATTTGCATAGATTAGTCTCAATATACTGCACTTTTAAATGGGGATATACCGATGCGTTTAATGGTATCCAGGAAAATTTCATCATCAAGACGTTGTTTAATATAAACATCCAAAATGGTGGTAATGGCTTTAGTAACCTGGTCCTTGGCAACTGCAGGACCGAGTCTCCCACCTATTGCAGCTTCATTTTCTGAAGATCCACCTAGTGTTAGCTGGTACCACTCAACCCCTTTTTTGTCGACACCTAAAATACCAATATGACCGACACTTTGGTGTGCACAGCCATTCATGCATCCTGACATATTGATTTTTAAATCACCGATGTCGTGTAGGTAATCCATATCGTCTAGTGCTTCATTGATTTCTTTGGCAATACCAATAGAACCGGCATTTGCTAGTGAGCAAAAATCCAGGCCTGGGCAGCAAATCATATCAGTAGCAGTACCAATGTTTGGTGTGGCAAGTTCCAGGCTGTCAAGCTTTTGCCAAAGTTCGAATAATTTTTCCTGTTTGACATCAGCAAGTACAAGATTTTGTCTATGAGTGGTTCTGACTTCTCCAAAGCTGTATTGGTCCGCAAGATTGGCTACTGCATCAAGTTGTTTTTCTGTGATGTCTCCAGGAGCAGCAGCAGGTGCTTTTAATGAAATATAAACTGCACGGTAACCCGGTATTTTATGATCTTCTGAATTATGTTTTATCCAGGTAGCAAATGTGGGGTTTCGTGTTGTGTTAGTTTGAAAGCTAGCGTCCAAATTAGCACCGTTCTCATAAGCAGGTGCTTTAAATTGAGCTTGCATAGCAGTAATCTGCTCATCATCGAGTTCCATGCCATCTTTGATTTGCTGCCATTCAGCTTCAACCCAGGTGGTCATGTTTTCTATACCGCTTTCTTTGACCAGAATTTTAATACGTGATTTATATTTATTGTCACGTCGGCCATTTAGGTTATATACGCGGACAATCGCTTCCAGATAAGACAGCAGGTGTTTCTTTTTTAAAAAGGGTCTGATTACTTTACCAATTATTGGGGTACGGCCTAGTCCGCCACCAACGAGAACTTTGAAGCCAGTTTCTCCGGCATCATTTTTAACTATGTGGAGGCCGATATCATGTAGCTGAGTGGCGGCTCTGTCTTGTTCTGAGCCACTCACTGCAATTTTAAATTTACGTGGTAAATAAGCAAATTCCGGGTGTAGAATTGTCCATTGACGAATGATTTCGCAATAGGGGCGTGGGTCTTCAATTTCATCTGTGCAAACACCAGCTAAGTGATCGCTGGTAGTGTTTCTTAAGCAGTTACCACTGGTTTGTATGGCATGCATTTGAACACTGGCCAGATCAGCTAAAATGTCAGGAACATTCTTTAACTCAGGCCAGTTGAACTGGATATTCTGGCGAGTAGTGATGTGGGCGTAGTCTTTGTCATATTTTCTGGCTATATGAGCCAGCATGCGCAGCTGCTTTGATGAAAGTAGACCGTAAGGTCCTGCCACACGAAGCATTGGTGCATGCGTTTGAATGTACAGGCCATTCATTAGGCGTAATGCACGAAATTCGTCTTCACCTAATTCGCCATTTAAGTAGCGTTCGGTTTGTCCTCTAAATTGAGTGACCCGCTGGTTAATCAGGGTCTGGTCATTGTCGTTGTACTGATACATAGGTGTTTTGCGCGAGTTTATAGCGAATAAATCAAGACCTCTAATAATATACTGAGATGGTTTAAATGACAAAGTTAATTGTATGGTGATACTATTAGCGGTTAATTCATCTGTTGCTTTTTTACTACCAAGTTAGGGGGAGGTTGTTTTGTTGCGTTTATTATTGGTCTTTGCAGGCTTGTTGTTTTTGCCACAATTGGCAATGGCGGGAGAAGCTATTGCTAATTTAGGTCTGACTGGAACTGAAAGAGGAATTTATACGGTTCTGGTTTTTATTGTTGCCTACGGTTTTGTAATGGCCGAAGAATTTACCGGTTTACGGAAGTCTAAACCTGTAATACTGGTGGCAGGAATAATTTGGGCTCATGCTGCGGTTTTGGCAGCAGAGGCCGGTGTTTCAACAGAGGATTTGCATGAGGCTTTTGAGTCTAATTTACAAGAATATGCGGCTTTGATGTTGTTTTTGCTGGTTGCGATGACTTATATTAATGCCATGGCTGAGCGTAATGTGTTTGAAGCCTTGAGATCCTGGATGATAAGAAAACAGTTTAATTATAAACAGCTGTTTTGGGTGACCGGTATTATTACTTTCTTTTTATCAGCCGTTGCAGATAACCTGACTTCTGCTTTATTGGTTGGCGCTGTTGTCATGGCTGTTGGTAAAGGCAATGATAAATTTGTAGCAATTGGCCTGGTTAATCTGGTTGTTGCCGCAAATGCGGGGGGGGCGTTTAGTCCTTTTGGGGACATTACCACATTAATGGTTTGGCAAGCGGGTTATGCTGAGTTCTTTGACTTTTTTGCTTTGTTTATCCCATCAGTAGTGAATTACCTTGTTCCTGCTTTTTTTATGTATCTTGCTTTGCCGGATGACCAGCCAGTGGCATCTGATGAAGCTGCTGTAAAGTTGAAGCAAGGTGGGATTCAGGTTTGTGTTTTATTCTTGTTGACTATTGTGACTGCAGTTAGCTTCAAGCAATTCCTGCACTTGCCTCCTTTTATGGGAATGATGGTTGGATTGTCAGTGTTGATGATTTATGGCTATAGTATTAATAGGTTGTACCATGATGAATCATTTGATATTTTTAATAAAGTGCGTGATGCTGAATGGGATACCTTGTTTTTCTTCTTTGGTGTTGTGTTTGCAGTGGGTGGTTTGGGCTATATCGGTTATCTGGAATTGCTTTCTGGTGCAATGTATGATGGCTTAGGGGAAACAACAGCTAACATATTTATGGGGATAATCTCTGCAATTGTGGATAATATTCCGGTAATGTTCGCAGTATTAAATATGAATCTGGATATGGATTTGTATCAATGGTTGTTGGTTACATTGACAGCGGGTACTGGCGGGTCAATGTTGTCAGTTGGTTCGGCTGCTGGTGTTGCATTAATGGGCCAATCTGACCATAAGTATACTTTTTTTAGCCATATCAAATGGACACCGGTGATAGCACTTGGCTATTTTGCCAGTATCTTAGTACATTATTTGGTTAATGGTTAAATAACCTTGTTCGCAGATATATTTTCAAAGCGAAAAATGTGACTGTGATCTTTCATTGAAAACTATGTAGCATCTTTCAGGCTAGTATCGATAAGTCTGGAAGATGCTTTTTTGTTTGTAGGCTTAGGGAGGTGGAAACAAATAATCACCCAATCTCACTTGCCTTTTTATCCTTTTTAAATTTTATCAACCGCCACGTAGAATAACTATGCTCCTCTTGAGAAAATTTATACAGAAATAATAATTCTATATGATATTTAGATGATTATTTATTTCCACCTTCCTTATGACAACTGAAAATTCCTGGCGTAAAGCTTTTTCTATATATGCTCAACCTCGTGTGTTGGGGATGATTTTTTTAGGTTTTTCGGCAGGGCTACCTTTTTTACTGGTGTTTTCAACTTTATCCGCTTGGCTAAGAGATGAGGGTGTTGCTAGGTCTGTTATTGGTTTTTTTAGTTGGGTGGGTGTCACTTATTCAATTAAAGTATTCTGGGCTCCAGTGGTAGATCGGTTACCGCTTCCCCTATTAACAAAACTGTTGGGAAAAAGACGGAGCTGGATGCTGGTTGCACAAATTGGCATTGCCATTGGTTTGATTGGTATGGGCTTTTCTGACTCACAGTCTCAACTGCAACAAATTGCACTGTTTGCCGTATGGGTTGCTTTTTGTTCGGCAACTCAGGACATAGTGGTAGACGCTTACCGCATTGAGGCGGTTGTGCCAGAGTATCAAGGAGCTATGGCTGCAACCTATGTTTTAGGTTATAGGATTGCGTTGTTGGTAGCAGGTGCAGG
Source organism: Methylococcaceae bacterium (assembly GCA_021647585.1). Lineage (GTDB taxonomy): Bacteria > Pseudomonadota > Gammaproteobacteria > Methylococcales > Methylomonadaceae > QPIN01. The sequence continues at coordinate 174,497 of JAKIUK010000001.1, read as the reverse complement.
TGCATTTTATATTGCTGATTATAGCAGCTGGCAGGTTGCCTACTTTGTGATGGCGGCAACCATGAGTGTTGGAGTGTTGACGACTTTGGTAATTAATGAACCTGAACATAAGATCAGTGAGTCAACAAAGCAAATTGAAAGACAGTTAGAATCAGTTTTAGGAGTAGCAGAACTGCAGACATTTGGCTCAAAATTGTTGGTGTGGTTTTCTGATGCAGTAGTCAGTCCATTTGTCGATTTTTTTAAAAGAAATGGTAAAGCCGGCCTGTTGATACTGGCATTGATTGCCGTTTATAAAATGAGTGATATTACCATGGGGGTGATGGCAAACCCTTTTTACCTAGATTTAGGTTTTAGTAAAAAAGAAATTGCCGATGTTAGTAAAATATTTGGTTTTTTTATGACTATAGTCGGCGCATCACTGGGTGGGGTTATGGTTGTCAGGTATGGGATTATGCGGCCTCTATTATTTGGAGCGGTTATGGTCGCTGTGACCAATCTACTGTTTGCGTTGCTGGCTATATCTGAACCCAACTTGATGTTGTTAGCAGGTGTTATAAGTGCTGACAACTTAAGCGGAGGCATTGCAACGTCAGTGTTTATAGCTTATCTATCAAGTTTAACAAATAGTGCTTATACGGCAACGCAATATGCTTTGTTTAGTTCCTTGATGACCTTGCCTGCAAAACTGTTAGGTGGGCTTTCAGGTGTAGTCGTTGATAATTTCGGCTATCACTCTTTTTTTGTTTATGCATCTGCCGTTGGTTTGCCTGCTATTGTGCTGGTAGTTGTTGTTATGCGTTATCAGCTAAGCGCTAAAACTGAATGTCATAATCCATGATAAGCGGTGCGTGGTCTGAAAAACGCTCATCTTTGTATATGGATGTGGATTGGACCTTATCTTTAAGGCCGGCGCTAATGATTTGATAATCAATACGCCAGCCTACGTTTTTAGCCCATGCTTGTCCGCGGTTTGACCACCAGGTATATTGTTCTTCTTGGTTATTAAGTAAACGAAAAGCATCAAACCAGTTTTGGTTGGCAAATAATTGATCCATCCATGCGCGCTCTTCAGGTAAAAAACCGGAGTTTTTTTTGTTACCTTTCCAGTTTTTTAAATCAATTTCTTTGTGAGCTATATTCCAGTCTCCGCAAATTATATAGTCTCGATTGTTGTTTTCGAGTTCTTGCAGGTAAGGCATAAAGCGTTCAAGAAAACTAAATTTAAATGCTTGCCGCTCTTCTCCTGATGAGCCGGAGGGTAGGTAAAGGGAAATGACGCTTAAATTATCAAATTGAGCTTCAATAAATCGACCCTCATTATCAATGTCATGCCAGCCGAGTCCTTTGCTTATTGTGGTTGGTTGTTTTTTGCAATAAATAGCAACGCCACTATATCCTTTCTTTACTGCATCATGATAAAAGCAATGATAACCTTCAGGCCAAAAGGCTTCGGCTTTAAGTTGATCAGTTTGGGCTTTTGTTTCCTGGATACATATAACATCAGCATTTTGATTTTTTAACCAGGGGAAAAAACCTTTACGTTCAGCAGCTCGAATGCCGTTTGCATTAAGCGAAATAATACGCATATTGAAATTGTTGGTTGCAGAATTGTTAAGTAAATCGTATTATACTCAGTTCTCTAATATGTATGTAGCCCATTTTAAGGGTAGTGTGGAATCAAAATGAAACCAGAAATTCATCCGGAATATAAACAAATTACAGTAACCTGTGGTTGTGGTAATAAATTTGAAACTGGCTCGGTATTAACAAAAGATTTGCATGTGGAAGTATGTTCTTCATGTCATCCTTTTTATACTGGAAAGCAAAGGGTTGTAGATACAGCTGGCCGTGTAGATAAGTTTCGCAAGAAGTTTGGAAAATAAATGTCCATTAAATTTTTTCTGTAGTAACCTTAGGTATTATAAGCAAGGGTTCTAATTCATGACAAAAGATACGGTAACAATAACAAACAACGCAACGGGTGAAGTTGCGGAGTTTGCTTTGAGTAGAGGTACAGTTGGAATTCCTGCAGTAGATATTGGTACTTTGAATAAAGAGTTGGGAGTCTTTACCTTTGACCCTGGATTTATGTCTACTGCAAGCTGTAAAAGTGCCATTACCTATATTGACGGGGACAAAGGTGTTTTGCTTTATCGGGGATACCCTATAGAGCAGCTGGCAGCAAAAAGTTCTTTTGTTGAAGTTGCCTATTTATTGATGAATGGTGAGCTGCCTACTGAATTTGAATTGTTGTCTTTTAAGGACGAAATCAGACACCATTCAATGATTCATGAGGCTTTGCGAGTTTTCTTTAATGGCTTCCACTACGATGCGCACCCAATGTCCATGATGGTTGGTGTGATGGGTTCCTTGTCCGCTTTTTATCATAGTGAACTGGATATGAATGATCCTGAACATCGACGTATTTCTGCAATGCGTATGGTGGCAAAGGTTCCAACTATTGCGGCAGCTTGCTATCGTCATTCTGTCGGATGGCCTTTTGTGTATCCTCGATTGGATCTGGGTTATTGTGAAAACTTCATGAATATGATGTTTTCATTACCTTCTCAGAAATACGTTGATAAAAATAACTATATAGATCCGGTTACTATAAAGGCTCTGAATTTATTATTTATCTTACACGCTGATCATGAGCAAAATGCCAGTACATCAACGGTTAGGCTTGCTAGTAGTACTGGGGCTAACCCTTATGCATGTGTTGCTGCTGGTATTTCTGCGTTGTGGGGGCCTGCTCATGGTGGCGCTAATGAAGCTGTGCTGGCAATGCTGGCAGAGATTGGAACTGTTGATAGAATTCCAGAATTTATTGCTAAAGCGAAGGATAAAAATGATCCTTTTAGATTGATGGGGTTTGGACATAGGGTTTACAAAAATTTTGATCCAAGAGCAACAATTACACGTGAAACCTGTCATGAAGTATTAGCAAAGTTTCCTAGTGATGATCCCTTGTTTGAGTTGGCTTTAGCATTGGAAGAATATGCTTTGAAAGATGAGTATTTTATTGAGAAAAAACTTTATCCTAATGTTGATTTCTACTCAGGTATAATTTATAAAGCGTTAAAGATTCCCGAAGATATGTTTACAGTGATGTTTGTTATTGCACGAACAGCAGGTTGGGTTTCACATTGGATGGAAATGATGTCTGAACCCGGTCAGCGAATAGGTCGGCCAAGACAAATATACACAGGCAATGATGTGCGTGATTATGTTGTTGAGAGCGATAGATAAATCACATTCTTGTTATGTTTTGGCTTTGCTAGTTTAACGTCTTAAAGGTGATACATAGGTACTGGTAATCTCTCCTGCCTCTTTTCTTTGGCTAGGAGTGAATATATTCTTGCAGCCCTGATCCCTATGAATGGCGAGTGGTGTGGTATGAGCCTGCTGCCAATTGCCTTGGAGAACACAGTGAAAATAACTCGCGACCTGTAGCTTGCTGACAATCATAAACATTAAACAAATTTTTCTGATTTGATATATTTAGAATCATTTTAGAACAGGCTTTCTTCTTCTGTTTCTTCCTGGTTTTCCAAGTCAATTTCAATGGGTGAATATTCTCTAGGCGCATATCGTTTGCGGAAAAACTCCCAGATTCCATTATTGCTGCCAGGTTGAGCCAGTAATCCGGTTTTAGAATCTATATGAACTTTAATTATATCTTTTGGGATTACTAGAGATTGTTCTGGCTTATCTTTTAATGCGGTTTTCATAAAGTCTATCCAGATTGGGAGGGCTGCTTTACCACCAGTTTCATTTCGTCCTAAAGGTTTTGCTGAATCGAAACCCAGCCAGGCAGACCCGACAATGCCGGCGCTAAAACCGTTAAACCAAGCGTCTCTTTGTTCGTTTGTTGTTCCTGTTTTTCCAGCAAGATCCGATCTGCCAAGTACTTTTGCTTTAGTCGCAGTTCCTCTTTGCACTACATCCCGTAATAAAGAGTTCATAAGAAAGTTAATTTGAGCAGAAATGATTCGTGGTGCAAAGCCGGGTGTGTTCAGTTGCTCTTTATTACAAGTCGGGCAGGCTATATCAGGTGATGCTTTAAATAAAAGCGTGCCTTTATAATCTTCAATTCGATCAATAAAATAAGGCTTTATCAGAAAGCCACCGTTGGCAAAAACAGAAAAAACAGTGGCCATCTGCAAAGGAGAGGCATAGCCACTCCCCAAGGCCAAAGAAAGGCTGTTAGGTAGTTGTTCCCGGGTAAAGCCAAAGCGTATTGCGGTGTCAGTCACTCGTTTAATGCCGAGTTCTCTAAGCAAGCGTATAGAAATCAAATTTCTGGATTTACGTAAAGCAGTTCTGAGTGGGGTTAATCCAAAGAATTTTTTGCTATAATTTTGAGGTCTCCACTCACTTTCCTGGGTGGGGTCATCTACAACAACAGGGGCATCATTAATAAGGCTTGCTGCTGTAAAGCCATTTTCTAGAGCAGTTGTGTATATAATCGGTTTGAAGCCAGACCCTGGTTGCCGTTTGGATTGAGTAACCCGGTTGTATTTATTACGATAGAAGTCAAATCCACCTGTTAAGGCCAGGATTGCGCCATCATAAGAATTTAGTGCTACGAATGCGGCTTCAGTTTCAGGTATTTGAGCTAATTCCCAGGTGTTGTTATCGAGAAGTCTGACTCTGATGAGGTCGGCAGGTTTCAATATATCGGAAATGGATTTTAGCTTTGGTCCAAGATAGTTTCGTGATTTAAATTTTCTAGCCCATTTTACGTTTTCAAAAGATAATTCAATTAATGTTTTGTCTTTCAGTTTTGCAGTGGCAAAATTTTGTTTTATTTCTATTACTTGGGCCGACTGAGTGTCTGCGATAGTCGAATATTCAGAGGCATCGAACTCAACCCTGTTTTTATGTGGCAGGGATCGATAACCGTGCCGATGGTCGTAACTGTGCAGACCAGCGTGGACGGCCGAAGACGCTTTTGCTTGCAGTGAACTGATGATGGTTGTATAAACCTTTAACCCCAAAGTAAAAGCTTTGTCGCCAAATTGTTCAACTATCTCTTTACGAACCATTTCTGCAATATAGGGTGCAGGAGATTGTAGATGATTTGAATGGAGTAAAGCAGTAATTGGAGTGTTGACAGCGTTATCAAAGTCAGCCTGACTGATATAATTCAGTTCATACATACGTCGTAACACATAATTTCTACGCTGCAAGGCTCTTTTCGGGTCAGTGACTGGGTTGTATGCAGAGGGTGCTTTAGGTAATCCGGCAATCATTGCCTGTTGAGCAAGGTTAAGCTCGGATAGGTTTTTACCATAATAAGTAGATGCGGCGGCAGCAATGCCATAGGATCGATGACCCAGATAAATTTTATTTAAATACAGTTCCAGTATTTTTTCTTTTGAATATTCGTTTTCTATGCGTATGGCCAGGATTATTTCTTTAATTTTTCGTTTATAGGTTTTTTCCCGGGTGAGTAAGAAATTACGTGTGACTTGCATGGTTATAGTGCTGCCACCCTGTTTCTTTTTACCCGTCAATACAAGTTGCCATGCCGCTCGAAGCAGGCCCTTGAAATCAACCCCAGGGTGAGAAAAAAAATTAGCGTCTTCTGCAGCAAGAAATGCATGGATTAGCGGTTGAGGTACTTGCTCTATGTTGATAGGCTCACGTTTTTTTTCGCCAAATTGAGCCAATAAAAGACCGTCTTTACTATAGATACTTAAAGGAATTTGGTATTCAACATTATTTAATTGCTTAATGTCAGGGAGTTCAGCCTGTAACTGATTAAGAAAAAAGTAGCTGGCAATTGCTACGCAAATAACAAGGCTGAAAATGAGAAAAAAAAACCATTTTAAAGTTTGTTTTAAAAACATCCGGTTTGAAGTCACAACAATCCTGTATACATGAATGAATAAATAAGTTTATAGCAGCGTGTAACTTAATCGTAAATAGAGAAAAAAGCAATGGTAGCTTAATTTTGTTGACTAATATCTATTCACAATTAATTAAGGAAATGGTTCACACAATAAAAAAATTACGGCCTTTTAGTATTAAAAAAGAAAAACACTACTATACTTTGTCATAAACGCGATTTTGATTGTTATTGATTGATGCGAGTTGGTTATAGTTAGTAATGCAAGTAAGTGGATATTTGAGTTTATTACGAGATAAAAAGGGTCATGCATGAACTGGTTTAACAGAGGACAGTCTGTTGTTCTTGGAATTGATATAAGCACGGCAGCAATTAAATTATTAGAGCTGAGTAGGTCTGGGTCCCGCTATAGAGTTGAGAGCTATGCCGTTTCTCCTTTACCTCAAGATGCAGTTGTTGATAAAAACATTGCCAATATTGATGTTATTGCTCACGCAATTAAAGCGGCTCTTAAACAATCGGGCACTAAAACCAAACAAGCTTGTGTGGCAGTGGCAGGTTCATCGGTTATGACTAAGGTTATTTCGATGCCAGCCTCTTTAGCAGAAGATGAAATGGAGGAACAGATTCTGGTTGAGGCTGATCAGTATGTTCCTTATTCTTTGGATGAAGTTAATCTGGATTTTGAGGTTCAGGGTGTAGCAGAAAATAACCCTGAAATGGTCGATGTTTTACTGGCAGCTTCTCGACAAGAAAATGTAGAAGATAGAGTAGAGGCCTTGGAAAGAGCTGGTTTGAAAGCAAAGATAGTTGATGTTGAAGCGTTTGCCATGGAGAATGCATTTTCTTTATTAGCAGATCAATTACCAGATGCTATTGATAACCAGACTATTGCAATTGCAGATATTGGTGCAACCATGTCTACCTTAAATGTATTGCATAGTGGCCGGACTGTCTATACACGCGAACAGGGATTTGGCGGCAAGCAGTTAACGGAAGAAATTCAACGTCGGTATGGTTTGTCCTATGAAGAAGCAGGTTTGGCAAAAAGGCATGGAGGATTGCCTGATAACTATGTTGCCGATGTATTAGATCCCTTTAAAAAAGCCATGGTTCAGCAAATTGCTCGCTCACTACAGTTCTTCGTATCGTCAAGTGCAAATAGAGGGATTGACAGTATCGTGCTTGCAGGAGGTTGTTCTTCTATTGCAGGGTTGGAAAAACTGGTAGAGCAAAATTTGGGGATACCTGCTTATGTAGCAAATCCTTTTATCAATATGGCATTATCCAATAAAGTAAAACCACAAAGTCTAAGTAATGATGCGCCTGCAATGATGATTGCCTGTGGGTTAGCGTTAAGGAGTTTTGATTAATGGCAAGAATTAATTTACTTCCATGGCGAGAAGAACTTCGGAATCAAAAGCAACAGGACTTTATGATGGCAATAGGTGCTGGAGTTGCACTCACTTGTTTTGTTTTTTTTCTTGTTTATTTGCAAATTGAAGCAATGAAAGAATATCAGAGCAGACGAAATTCTATTCTTAAAAACGAAATTCGATTGGTTGATAAAAAAATTAATGAAATTAAAGATATTGAAGCTAAAAAACGCAAGTTATTAACTAAAATTGAAGTGATTCAACGATTACAGGAAAGTCGTCCGCAAATTGTTCATTTGTTTGATGAGTTGGCAAAAAGTACGCCAGAGGGTGTTTTTCTGTCTAAATTTAAACAGACTGGAAATACTTTGTTGTTTAGTGGTAAAGCGCAATCAAATGCCCGAGTTTCTGCCTATATGCGCGGTGTAGAGGCTTCTCCATGGCTTGATAGTCCAGTGTTACAGGTTATAACAGGGAAAGGAAAGACTAAAGACGGCTTGCTCAGTGATTTTTCTATGGCTGCTAAGCAAGGGGAATTAAAGGCTGAGGGTAAGGAGGGTGGAAAAAAATGAATTTATCTGAAGTCAACTGGGATTTTAATGCTGCAGGAACCTGGCCATTCCCTATAAAAGTAGCGACCATTGTTTTGGTCAGCATTTTGGTTGCTGCTGCTGGCGTTTATTATATTAGCTTTGATCAGCTCAATGAGTTAGAGCAATTAGAGAAGAAAGAACTGGAACTGAAAAATACATTTGAAATAAAACAAAAGAAAGCCATCAATTTGCCTGATTATCGTGAGCAACTTAAGCAGATTGAGGCATCCTTGGGTGAAATGATTAAGCAAATGCCAACAAAAGCTGAAGTGGCAAATTTACTGATTGATATTTCTCAAACAGGGTTGGCCAGTGGCTTGGAGTTTCGTCTATTTAAACCCGCTGCAGCTATAAGAAAGGACTTTTACTCTGAGCTACCTATCAATATTACAGTTATTGGTAAATATGAAGAGTTAGGGTTATTTGTTAGTGGTTTAGCCTCTTTACCTCGAATAGTCACAGTGCATAATGTTGCTATTTCACCTACAGAACCCCCTTTATTAAAAATGGATGCAATAATAAAAACATATAATGAGGAATCCGGGAGCGTTAAGAAAAAGAAGAAAAAAGGGAGAAGAAGATGATACTGTTCGCCAAAAATCGTTTTTATCGAAATAAAAAAGTAGTTGTCGGTATTAGCTGTTGCTATCTTGTGCTTGGTTTGAGCGCTTGTGTTAGCAATGATGTAAGTGATTTAAACCGATATGTTCAGGGTGTCAAGGCGAAGCCTAAAGGAATGATACAACCTTTACCAGAGATCAAAGTTGTTGAACCTTTTATTTTTGAACCAGCAGGGTTGCGCGACCCTTTTCGACCTATAGAAAGACGCCAGGATGAAGAACGATCTGAGTTTTCTGGCGGTGCAGGTATACACCCCGATAGATCGAGAAGAAAAGAAGAGTTAGAGAGTTATTCTTTGGATACATTAAGAATGGTAGGGACATTAACTATGGATAATACTTTGTGGGCCTTGGTTAAAGCAGCTGAAGGGACAATCCATAGAGTTCAGCAAGGTAACCATATGGGACGTAATTACGGTGAAATAATACGGATTTTAGATGACAGGATTGAGTTGATGGAAATTATTCCTGATAAACCGGGGGCGTGGCGTGAACAACAGGCTTCATTGGCACTGGCTGAGTAACTAAGGCTTATATAATGAATATGCAAAATAATAAAACGATGAGAATACAAGAGCAGTCAGTTGCTGGTTGGTTTCTGGCGGGATTCTTTGTGGTGCTGTTACAGATTTCCTCGGTATGGGCAAGTGGTTCAGCAATTACGGAGTTAAATTTTTCTTCATTATCAGGTGATGAAATTCAGATTCATTTGGGGATGAATGGCCCGGCTATAACACCTAAGATATTTCAAACAGATAACCCGTCCAGAATTGCACTGGATTTTGCTGGCGTCAAGAGTGAATTAGCTAAAAAGATGTACCCTATTAATCAGGGGGCGGCGAATACGGTTTATGTTGTCGAGGCCTCTGGCAGGACGCGTGTTGTTATTAATCTGTCCAAAACTGTACCGTACGAAACCAAAGTTATAGGAAATAATGTCTATATTGTATTAAAACCAGTAAATTCAATGAATACAGTCGAAACATCTATCCAGGGAAAGGTTGCCGATCGACGGGTCACTAATTTACTGCCTGAACAAACCATTAAAAATATCGATTTTCGCAGGGGGTCCAAAGGTGAAGGGCGTCTAATGTTAGAGCTTTCTGAAGAGAATACAGTGGTCGATGTGAAAGAACGGGGTGGCAAAGTTATTTTAAACTTTCTAAACACTAAAATTCCAGAAACCCTGATTAAAAGTTTTGATGTTTCAGATTTTGCTACTCCAGTACGGAAAATTGATGCCAGACCCAGAGGTGCAGGCGTTAATATCACCATAACACCCGTAGATGGGAATTATGACTATTCATCGTACCAGTCTGATGGTATGTTAACAATAGATTTTATCCCTTTAACTTCAGCGGAAAAAGAGGCTTTGTTGAAGCAAAAATTTCCGTATACGGGCAAAAAATTAACATTAAACTTTCAGGACATAGAAGTAAGGTCTGTTCTACAAATCCTGGCTGATTTTACAGCGCTTAATATCATTGCTGCTGATTCAGTGGGAGGCACTGTCACTTTACGTTTAAATGACGTACCTTGGGATCAAGCGCTAGATTTGATTCTTAAATCAAAAGGTTTGTCTAAACGGCAAACAGGTAATGTGGTTTTAGTAGCCCCTACCTCGGAAATTATAAAAATAGAAGAGGAAGAGTTAGCGGCAAAAACTGTAGTTGAACAACTAGAACCCTTGAGAACGGAGTATATTCAGATTAATTATGCTAAGGCTGAAGATATACAGGCTTTGTTAACAGGACGAAGTGTTGTAAGATCTTCAAGTTCTACAAGTAATCAGACAAATAGTTCGACATTAGGCAGTAGATCCTCTACATCTCAGCGTAGAGGTAGTACTAGTAAAAGTGAAAGATCGGGCTTACTATCAGAAAGAGGGCGTTCTACGGTAGATTCAAGAACCAATACGCTGATAGTTAAAGATACGGTTAAACAATTGGAAGAAATTCACAGTCTTATAAAACTGCTAGATGTGCCTGTTAGACAGGTTTTGATTGAGGCTAGAATTGTCATAGCGAGTACTGATTTTTCTAAACAATTGGGTGTTGAATTTGGTGTTGCATATAACAGTGGAGATTTTAAATTAAGCGACCGGGGCGTTGAAACGAAAAGCGAAAATAATTCAAGTGCTTTATCAGATCTGGCGAGTGCATTGGCGGCATCAGGTCCTGGCGCATTAGCAATGACTTTATCAGATGGAGCTAATTATATATTAAATCTGGAAATTCAAGCAAATCAACTCAATGGTAATACCGAGTTGCTATCTAACCCAAGGGTTATGACCACAGATCGTGTGACAGCAATTATAAAACAAGGTGTTCAAATACCGTATCAATCAAGTAGTCAGGATGGTACTGTTACAGAGCTTATTGATGCAGTATTGGAATTGAAGGTTACACCACAGATTACTCCGAGTGGTAATGTAATTATGGATCTAAATATTAAAAAAGATGCTCCAGGAGTAGCAGTCCCATCAGGTGCAGGAACTGCAGTTGCAATAGATAAAAGAGAAATAACTACAACAGTCCAGGTTGAGGATGGAGAAACTGTAGTCTTAGGTGGTGTTTTTGAATCAACAGATTCTAATGCAACTAATACAGTGCCTTGGTTATCTAATTTGCCTGGTGTAGGCTGGTTATTTAAAAATACAGATGATAACAGCACTAAAAGAGAGTTATTAATATTTGTAACCCCCAAAATAGTAAAAAGTTCCTTATCAGCAAGATAACAATACTATAAAAAAAATCATAAAGGGGGCATAATGCCCCCTTTTTTATTGGTTTAACGTACTCGGTTAATTATGATGCAGACAGAGAATATATATTTAATTGGCCTGATGGGTGCAGGTAAAACAACCATAGGCAGGCAGCTGGCAAAAGCCATACACGCCCCGTTTTACGACAGTGATAAGGCCATAGAAGAGCAGACAGGCGTGGATATTCCCACTATATTTGAATATGAGGGTGAAGAAGGCTTTAGAATTCGTGAACAGAATATGATTCAGGAATTAACTCAGATTGATGGTATTGTACTGGCGACAGGGGGAGGGGCGATTTTAACAGAATTCAATCGCAAAGCATTAAAAGAAAATGGCTTTGTAGTGTATTTACAATGCTCTGTCGATAAAATATTGCAAAGAACCAAAAGGGATAATCAAAGACCGCTGCTGGATACCAAAAACCCAAGAGAACGTATAGAGGCGCTGTTTGCGGAAAGAGAAGCGTTATATTTATCGTGTGCTGATTTTAAAATAGAAACCAGCTCTATGCAGAGTAAAAATGTCGTACAATCCATTTTAAATGAATATAATGGTTAACTATATAGCGTTTTTTCAACAGCCTCCTATGTATTAGGTTTCTCGGAGTATGATAAATAGATAATGTTTCAAATGATTTATTTGCAGATGCCTTGCTCTACTTTGTCACATTTGAAGGGATACTCTACAAAAGTATCTTCGTAGGGTGCGTTGTACGCACCATTTCGGCAATAGAAGGATAAAAATGTTGGGTGCGTGAAACGCACCCAACATTTAAAATCTGACAAAGTAGAATTAACTCTGGGTAAGTTATATCTGGCATAAAGATATCTCCCGCTGGTCAAATGACAAGATAATTTAATGGGCCTTGCAGCAAAGAGCTGTATGAATACGAGACATATTGATTAAAATGAAACAGTTGCGAGTAGAATTAAAGGAAAAGAGTTATCCAATTTATATTGGTTCAGGTTTGTTGCAAGATAAGGAAATATTGCTAAAGCATATTAAATCAAAGCAAATACTTGTTGTTACCAATACAACCATAGCTCCCTTGTACCTGGATCGTGTTATTAACAGTTTGTCTGGATTCCAGGTGGAAACTGTAGAGCTTCCAGACGGCGAGCAATATAAAAACTTAGCCTATCTGGATAAAATATTTGATCAGCTACTGCAAAAAAGATTCAGTCGAAATACAACATTAATCGCCCTTGGGGGGGGTGTAATAGGTGATATGGGCGGGTTTGCAGCCGCTTGCTATCAGCGGGGCATCCCTTTTATACAGATTCCTACTACAGTATTAGCGCAAGTAGATTCTTCAGTAGGGGGGAAAACCGGTGTTAATCATCCACTGGGTAAGAATATGATAGGTGCATTTTATCAACCGCAGTGTGTTATTGCAGATATGGAGGTGTTGGATACACTAGATGATAGACAGCTAATTGCAGGCTTAGCTGAAGTGATTAAATACGGTCTTATCCGTGATTTACAGTTGTTTGAGTGGTTAGAAAAAAACATAGCGCTATTGTTGGCGAGAGACAAAGAGGCGCTGGCATACGTTATTGAACGCTCGTGCATCAACAAGGCAAAAATCGTTGCAGAAGATGAATTTGAATCAGGTATTCGAGCTATTTTAAATTTAGGCCATACTTTTGGACATGCAATAGAAACCGGAATGGGTTATGGCAAGTATCTGCATGGTGAAGCAGTGGCTATAGGGATCGGTTATGCGGCTGATCTTTCCAGAAGAATGGGCTTGATCAGTGTAATAGATGTTGAAAGGATTCTTGCCTTATTAAAGTCGGCAACTTTACCTGTTATTCCACCCAAAGAAATGAAAGTGACTCAATTTTTAGGTTTAATGTCTGTAGATAAGAAAAATGTGGATGGGGAAATAAGGCTAATTTTACTTGAGGCTATTGGTAAGGCTACACTACCCACTAATGTTGATCAATCGCTGCTTGAGCAAACGCTGAAAAATTATGTCGGATAATGAGTCGTCCATTTATCATGTGAATAAAAACCTGGGTAAGCAGCCAAAGTCGGTTGAAGCAACGTTAATAACGTTGGAACGTGTGCAGAAACTGGATTTATTAATTCATTTGATTTCTAATCTTAGACAATCGCTGGTTATTTGTGGACCCATTGGAATAGGAAAAACTGTATTATTAAATGAATTAAGAGCGTGTAAAAAAGATGTCTGGCCTATGGTCAATATTGAGGGTTCTTCGAATTCAAGCTTTGAAAGTATACAGGGACAATTGTTTCAATTTTTAACCCAACATTATGCTGAGTTTAAAAACCAGGGGCTTTCATCCATTCTTTCTGCATTGAATAACCAGAACCAGAAAATAGTTATCATTATTGATGATGCTGGGCGTTTGGTTCCTGGGTTGATAACAACACTCATTCAGTATGCAGCTGATACTACCTGTTTAAGAGTTGTGTTTGCATTGACTCATGATGAGCTACATATAAAAAGCAGTTCGGACTCAGCGATTGATGAGTGCCATTTTATAGAAATTCCACCGTTATCAGAAAAACAGTGTGCTGTTTTTTTACAAAATTTGTCTGCCCAGCCGGGGGCAATTGTTTCATTTAATGCAATTAGCGATCGTCTAGTTGAAAAGTTATATCGCGAAACCCATGGGTTACCGGGGAAGATTATTTCTGAACTTCCCAACTTATCTAATTATAGCGCAACCGTGGGTTATAAATGGGGGGGTGCTACATTTCTATTGATAATGGTAGTGAGTGCAATTGGAATTAGTTGGTTGATTTCCGATGATTCGGATTTGCAAGTCAATAAAGCGATGACTGATGCACAAGTAATGTTGAAACAGGCTGAAGAAGTTAAGGTTTCATCTCCCATAGTAAATTCTGATATAGATATGCAGATAAGTGAAGCTTCGAATGAGTTGGTCAATAAATATAATAGCGTTCCAGTTCCTCCGCCTGCAACGATAGAAGTTACCAGTAGTTTTGTTGTTCCTGATGCAAAAAAAGTTAATGATGAAAAAGATATCCAGCAACTTCAGCGATTGCAAAAGCCGATTGTTGTTAAGGTATCAGGATTAGATAACGAGCATGTTACAATAGATGAGAAAAAGAAGAGAGCCGTTATTGAGAAAATTCCTGTCAAACAAGCTCCAGTGGCTAAAAAAGTAATTGAAAAGAAAAAAGTCACGAAAAAAACTGAAACCCTAGTTACCAAAAAAGTAGATAAAGAGATTGTTGCAACCCCGCCAGTCGATGCACCCGTTGGTAAAAAAGATGATAGGTTGTGGGTCTTAGCGCAAGCAGGCAACAATTACACGATACAATTAATAGTACTATCTAAACGAGCAGCAGTTGTTGAATTTTTAAAAAAGCATCAGAAATTAAAAGCGAATCTGCGGTTTTTTCAGATGACGAAACAGGGCCAGGAAAAATATGCAGTTATATATGGTGCATTTAAAAGTAAAGAGATAGCAGCAAATAAAATGAAATCCTTACCCGTCAAGTATAGAAAATCATGGGTGAGAAGTTTTAGCAATTTACAAAAAATTATAAATAATTAACGATAGTGTATGACATCTTTAAAAAATGACATTTTTATTAAAACTCTATTAAAACAGCCAGTTGATAGAACGCCAGTATGGATGATGAGACAGGCGGGACGATATTTACCCGAATATAGAGCAACACGAGCAAAAGCCGGTAGTTTTCTGGATTTATGTACCAATCCGGAGTTAGCGTGTGAAGTAACACTGCAGCCATTAGAACGCTTTGATTTTGATGCTGCGATTTTATTTTCAGATATATTGACAATTCCAGATGCAATGGGTTTGGGATTGTATTTTTCTGAAGGTGAAGGGCCTAAGTTTAAAAACACTGTCAGAACACAAGGTGATGTTGATAAACTGCCTATTCCAGACCCTGACACAGATTTACGTTATGTTGTTGATGCAGTGAGTTTAATCAGAAAAAATCTGCAGGGAAGAGTACCGTTGATAGGTTTCTCTGGAAGTCCATGGACGCTTGCAACATACATGGTGGAGGGGGGGAGCAGTAAAACTTTTCAAAAAGTAAAAGGCTTGATGTATCAGCAGCCATTGGTTATGCATAAAATGCTGGATAAATTGGCTCAATCGGTTGCCTTGTATCTGAATGCCCAAATAGAAGCGGGTGCTCAAGCTGTTATGGTTTTTGATACCTGGGGTGGACTGCTTTCTACCGAAGACTATAATGAGTTTTCCTTGAATTATGCAAAACAGGTGCGTTCATTACTTAAAACCAATGTTGACGGAACAGAGGTTCCAACTATTTTCTATACCAAAGGTGGTGGGCTATGGCTGGAAGATATGGCCGATGCAGGATACAGTGGTTTAGGTCTGGACTGGCAAACTGATATTGCTAATGCGCGTTCCCGGGTAGGTGACAAAGTTGCATTGCAGGGTAATCTGGACCCCATTTCTCTATATGCAACGCCAGAAAAGATAAGGGAAAAGGTGAAGATTATTTTGCAAAAATATGGCCAGGGTTCTGGGCATGTATTTAATTTAGGGCATGGCATTTTGCCTGATGTGAATCCAGAGCATGTGAAAGCAATGGTTGATGCAGTTCATGAATTTAGTCCTCAATATCATTTATAGGTGTTTTTTACATTTTATTAAGCTAAGTTAAAGTGATTATGAAAAGGGTGGGGCTGACATTGGGTACAGTTCTGCCTTTGTATATTTTGCTATACGCAAATTTTGGTGAAAACGAACAAACTAGTAGAATGGCAGCTTGTGCTGTCATGATGTCAATATTTTGGATTACCGAAGCTATACCTCTCGCAGCAACCGCGCTTATACCACTCACACTTTTCCCTGTTCTGGGAATAGCCTCTAGTAAAGCAACAGCAGCTCAATACATGAATTCAACGGTTTTTTTATTAATCGGTGGATTTATCATTGCTTTAGCTATGCAGCGATGGAATTTACACAAGCGAATAGCGCTAAATATACTGGCTGTGTGTGGCGGTCATCCTGTGCAACTGGTTCTAGGTTTTATGCTGGCAACAGCAGGGCTTTCAATGTGGATCTCAAATACCGCGACTACGTTAATGATGTTACCCATTGCATTAGCTATTATTTCCCGTTATGAACAGTTTTTGACGGAACAACAAGCCCACCGGTTTACCTTGGGTCTGCTGTTGTCCATCGCCTATTCGGCATCAATAGGAGGTATGATGACATTGGTTGGTACCGCGCCAAATTTAGTTTTTGCCCGGTTTCATCAGCTAGTAAGTGGTGAATCAGTAGGCTTTGCTCAATGGATGATGATGGCAATTCCTGTCGGATTAAGTTTGTTAATTGCACTGTTTGCAATTTTAAGCATGCTTTATTTAAGAAAATTACCAAATTCAAACGATTTAAAACAGCTGGTTATTACTGAGAAAAGTCAATTGGGGACATTTGGTTCTGCCGAGATAACAGTGTTAATTGTTTTTATATTGACCGCAACACTTTGGATTACACGCAAAGGTATTGCTGTGGGTGGTTTGGTTTTTCAAGGCTGGAGCAGTTACCTGCCCTATGGGGAAATGATAGATGATGGGAGTGTTGCTGTAGCAATGGCAACAATACTGTTCTTTATTCCCGCAACTGGAGATAAGGGAGAGACAACTACCATTTTAGATAAAAAAGTTTTTTCAGAATTGCCCTGGTCAATTGTTTTGTTATTTGGTGGCGGGTTTGCACTGGCTTACGGGTTTAGTGAAAGTGGATTGTCGGCCCATCTGGCCATACAGTTGCAGGGTTTGAAGTCAGTTTCTCTCTATCTGCTGATTTTGTCTATTTCTACCGGAATGAATTTATTAACAGAATTAACATCTAATACCGCAACAACTCAATTAGTCATGCCTATTCTGCTTTCAACGGCAAAAGTGATGGAAATACATCCTGTGTGGCTGATGTTACCAGCAACATTATCTGCATCCTGTGCATTTATGTTTCCAGTTGCGACACCTCCCAATGCAATTATTTTTGGTAGTGGAAGGATTAAGGTTTTCGAGATGGTAAGAGTGGGATTTGTTCTAAATATAATCTCAGTTGTTATAATTAGTTGTATCAGTTATTGGTTAATACCTTTTTTATGGGTGACATAAGTGTGGGTGCAGAACAAAATAGAATTACAGGCTAGGTGCAGAGGCTTTCATTTGGTAACAGGTGAAATTATTAAAGATATTCCAGAACTAAAACAAATCAAGGTGGGTTTGCTGCATTTGTTTATTCAACATACATCAGCGTCATTAGCAATCAATGAAAATGCCGATCCTGATGTAAGGGGTGATATGGAGGCGTATTTCAATCACGCCATTGCAGAAAATGAACCTTATTACCGGCATGTTCTGGAAGGGAGTGATGATATGCCCGCTCACATAAAGGCTGTGGTGTTAGGCGGTGATTTAACAATACCTGTTTCCAATGGACGCTTGCAGATGGGAATATGGCAAGGTGTTTATTTGTGTGAGCATCGAAATAGTGCGGGAAGTAGGTATATAATAGCAACATTAAATGGTGAATGAGGTGTGTTATGAATAGTATGAAATTATTGATGATTATAATTTTTTTAAGTTTGAATATCAGTGTTAAGGCTGAAACAGAAAAACAGCCACTGGTGATAGAAGTCTATCGCAGCCCAAGTTGTGGTTGCTGTGGTAAATGGATAGAGCATTTGAAAAATAATAAGTTTGAGGTCAATGATCACGTAACCAATGAAGTGCAGGCAATAAAAGACAAGTATGGGGTTCCTGCTAATATGGCGTCTTGTCATACTGCCCTAGTGAATGGTTATGTAATAGAAGGACATGTTCCGGCATCAGATATAAGAAAATTATTGAAAATTAAACCTTCAGTTATAGGAATATCAGTACCGGGAATGACAGTAGGAACACCCGGTATGGAAATGGGGGACAAAAAAGAACCCTATAAAGTTGTATTATTTGATAGTGAAAAAAATTATAAGGTATTTAGCAGTTATAAGGGAAAGTAATGCTTCTAGCAGGTGATATAGGAGGTACTAAAACAATTCTTGCCTTATATAAGCGGAAACAAACAGACTGGGTTTGTTATAAAAAAGAAATATTTGCCAGTGCTGATTATGATAGTTTTGCAAAGTTATTAGATTGTTTTTTGAGTGCCGAAACAGATCAGTTGCAGAGTATTTGTATTGGAGTGGCCGGGCCCGTGGTTGATGGAGATTGCATTACAACGAATTTACCCTGGGTACTAAAAAGAAAGGATATTAGTAGGCAGACAGGTGCAGATTATGTCTGTCTGCTCAATGACCTTGAAGCGACTGCGTGGGGAGTAATGGAACTACCAGAAAGTGACTTTGTTGAATTAAACCGGCAAGCAAAAAAAAGTGTAGGGAATTTGGCTGTGCTGGCTGCAGGCACTGGTCTAGGTGAAGCGTTGGTAATATGGAGTGATGAGAGGCATCACGTAGTAGCAACCGAAGGTGGACATACGGACTTTGCGCCCAGAAATGAACTGGAAATCGGTTTGTTACGTTATTTAATAGAGTTATACCCAGAACATGTGAGTAATGAGCGAGTAATTTGCGGGCAAGGCCTGATCAATATCTATCAGTATTTGAAATCTATTCAGTATACTCAAGTGGATGATGATGACGAAAATCGAATGAAACAAGAGGACCTTGCGGCTGTGATTAGTGACAAAGGAATGAATCCTAAAAATGAACTGTGTGCTAAAGCATTGGAAATGTTTTGTGAAATTTATGGCGCTGAAGCGGGGAACCTGGCATTAAAATGTCTTCCTAAAGGTGGAATTGTATTGGCAGGAGGGATTGCGGCAAAAATATTACCGAGTATGCAAAAAGGTGGTTTTATGCGGGGCTATTTATCAAAAGGGCGATATAAAACTGTACTTCAGGATGTTTCGGTTAAAGTTTGTTTGAATCCAGAGGTTGGGTTATTAGGGGCTGTAAGTATTGCAAGAAGATCAAATTGATGAAAATTGGAGTGCCAAAAGAAATTAAGGATAAAGAAGCCAGAGTTGCAATAATTCCCAGTGGTGTTGCAATACTGGTCCAATTAGGTCACACCGTTTTTATAGAGCTAAATGCGGGTGTTGATTCAGGTTTTTCAAATGAGCAGTATGAGAAGGCAGGGGCAAAACTGGTATCTACAGCTGAAGCCTGGGATGTTGAATTAGTTGTTAAGGTCAAAGAGCCACAAGTATCCGAATATCAATATTTAGCTGGCCAGATAGTATTTACTTTTTTTCATTTGGCAGGTGTGGCAAGAAGTCTGACGGATGAATTAATAAACAGAGGCACTACTGCAATAGCGTATGAATCACTGGAAGATGAGCATGGCCGCTTACCTATTTTAGAACCAATGAGTGCAATTGCTGGAAATATGTCGGTTCTGATGGGGGGCTATTATCTGGCTCAATTTAACCATGGAAATGGAATGCAATTAGGCTCAGTGCTTGGAAAAGCATATGGCAAGGTAGTAGTCATAGGGGATGGTATTGTTGGGCGGCATGCGGCCAGGGTGGCTGCTGCAATGGGTGCTAAAGTAACCGTTGCAGGGTTGGATGAAGTGAAGTGGCAATTGCAAAATAAGGAATTATTAGCCGATGTGAAATTTATTTATTCAAATAAAAAAAATATTACCGAACAGATTGTAAATGCAGATTTGGTGGTGGGAGCTGTGCTCTGTAGAGGTGCAAAAGCACCTAAGGTATTAACTGAGGAAATGTTGAAAACCATGCGGGCAGGGTCGGTTGTTGTGGATGTGAGTATTGATCAAGGCGGTTGTTTTGAAACATCAAGACCAACCAGTCATTCAAAGCCAGTATTTATGAAGCATGGAGTGATTCATTACTGTGTAAGCAATATGCCTGGTGCTTATCCAAAAGCTTCAACAATAGCACTTACAAATGTAACAATAAAATATATACAGGAAATTGCTACAAATACGCTAAACGGGGTGTTTGCAGATAAAGGGATAATAAAGGCTATTAATATATATAAAGGGAGGATAGTGTCCGAAAAAGTAGCAAAAGAACTTGGCTTGTTGGAATTATTTCAGCCTTTAGAGGGCTTGATCTAAATGTAAGGTGTAATAGGAAGCGAGTGTCTGCTATTTTGTAGTGTGAACAGTTTTGTTGCGCATACCATTGACTGGCGTGCTACGGTTTAAAATATTTTATACGCCTATTAACAAAGCGCAAGTCAAAATTTAAATGAGTTATCATTTCGACCAGCGGGAGAACTCTGCTTGCTCAAGTTGTGCTTAGACTTTAGATTTCTCACGTGGGTCGGAATGACACTGTTTGTGAAGTTAATCTACAACCGTCAAAATCAAGAGTAACCCGCGATAGGTTAATAGTCATTAATTTAATAGTAAATCCCCGTATATTAAGATCATATAATTGAATATGCTCATGCATATACGGGTTTTTTTATTATGGAATTAGATGTTGTCTAGCCCTGAAAATCCATCAATTGACCAGTTTTCAAAATCAGATAAGCCAGTATTGTCATCTTCATTAAGGTATTTAATGCGACAAACGTATCTGCGAGTAAAAGATGCAGCATTATTCGGAATTATTTTTAAGTCAGCATTAATTACATATGAATAGTTACCAAGGCTGAATGCATTAAGGGGTTGCTCGGAAAACGTAAAGGAGAGTTCAGGTAACAGCTCATTTGCGATATAAAAATTACATTGATTATACGCAGCTTCTGTCATAGTAGTATCTGTCGAAATTCGGTTAGCCTCATCCTCACTATCCTCAAGAAAAAAATCAGAAGCGGCAATGTCATAGAGTATAGGCATAATGACTTTAGCTTGAAATACCAATAGTGCAATAAGGATGATAAAAAAAAGAATCATTTTGTTATTCATAATAGTGAAGCTATTTATAATTGTCTGGAATGGAGGTATTCTAGCAAATGGATAGGCTGCCGTGAAGCGCAGGGTACGAAGATGAAATTTAGTAAAAATAAATAAATAAATAAATGTAATTGTCTTGACATAAATATCAGAGCTGAGTAGACTGCTTAGCACCGTGAAGGACTGGGTGGATGCTTTTTTATAGGCATCGAAAAAGGATTTTAATAAACCCTCAACAATAGTTGAGTGATATATAAACATTTAGGAGGTAGAAATGGCTGCTACAACTGAGTCAGTGAAGGCTGATGCTGCGGAAGCACCGCTTTTAAATAAAAGAAACCTGATTGCCGGGTTTATGCTGTATTTCGTTTTTTATGTATGGGTTCGTTGGTATGAAGGTGTTTATGGCTGGTCTGCTGGTCTAGATTCATTCGCACCAGAGTTCGAAACATATTGGATGAATTTCTTGTACATCGAGTTGGTTCTTGAGGTTGTGATCTCAGCTGGCTTGTGGGGTTGGATCTGGAAAACTCGTGATCGTAAAGTGATGTCTATCACTCCACGTGAAGAGTTAAGAAGACACTTCACACACTGGACATGGTTAGTCATGTACGGTTGGGCTATCTACTGGGGTGCTTCATACTTCACAGAGCAAGATGGTACATGGCATCAAACTATCGTTCGTGATACTGACTTCACACCAAGTCACATCATCGAATTTTATCTGTCATACCCAATTTACATCATCACTGGTGTATCTGCATTCTTGTATGCTAAAACTAGACTTCCTACATATAACGAAGGTTTACACCTGATGTATATGGTTTCAGTTATTGGTCCTTTCATGATTCTGCCAAATGTTGGTCTGAACGAATGGGGTCATACTTTCTGGTTCATGGAAGAGTTGTTCGTTGCTCCATTGCACTACGGTTTCGTATTCTTTGGATGGGCGGCACTAGCTATTATGGGTGTTGTAAACACAGAAGTAATGGCAATTACAAAATTACTGAAAAAAGACTTAGCTTAATATTAAGTTCGATTTGAAGTAATAATATACTATCTCCGGTTTGTTCTGTGTGCTTTAATCATACAGAACGAACTTGGAAGAAAGTAAATAAAAAATATAATTTTAATTTTTAGGAGGTAAGCTAATGAGCGCATCTCAATCAGCTGTACGATCTCGTGCAGAAGCCGTTGCGGTTTCACGCGCATTCGACTGGATGATTCTTTTTACATTATTTACTGCAGTACTGGGTGGATATCACATTCATTACATGTTAACTGGTGGTGACTGGGATTTCTGGTCTGACTGGAAAGATAGACGTTTATGGGTAACTGTAGCACCTATCGTTTCAATTACATTCCCTGCTGCGGTCCAAGCAATGCTTTGGTATCGTTATCGTTTGCCAATCGGTGCAACAGTTTGTATTTTAGCTCTGTTGTTAGGTGAGTGGATTAACAGATACTTGAACTTCTGGGGATGGACATATTTCCCAGTAAACTTCTGCTTCCCATCAAACTTAATGCCAGGTGCTATCGTACTTGATGTTATCTTGATGTTAGGTAGTTCTATGACTTTAACCGCTGTTGTTGGTGGTTTGGCATGGGGTTTACTGTTCTATCCAGGTAACTGGCCTATCATTGCTCCATTACACGTGCCTGTTGAATACAACGGTATGATGTTTACATTGGCTGATTTACAAGGTTACCACTACGTACGTACAGGTACTCCTGAGTACATCAGAATGGTTGAAAAAGGTACATTAAGAACTTTCGGTAAAGACGTTGCTCCAGTATCAGCGTTCTTCTCTGGCTTCGTATCTGTGATTATTTACTTCTTATGGCATTTCTTCGGTAAATGGTTCAATAAAACCAATTTTATCCAAGATGATGAGTCTTAAGAAATAATAAAAAAAACGATAGCCCTGGCGATGTATATCGTCAGAAAGTCTTAAATTACAAATTTCTCTAGAAATAGAGGAGGGTATATGAAACTGATAAAAGACAAGGTTGCTAAACTATCCTTTGTCGCACTGCTGGTTACAATGACAGCAGCGATTTTTTACACACCAACAGCGTCCGCACATGGTGAAAAGTCTCAAGCGGCTTTCATGCGTATGCGTACAATTCACTGGTTCGATTTGAACTGGTCAAAAGACGAAGTTGCAGTTAACGAAACTATGTCAATCTCTGGAAAACTGCATGTATTTGCTGGTTGGCCAGAAACTGTTGATAAACCAGAAGTTTCTTTCTTGAACATTGGTATTCCTGGTCCAGTATTTATTCGTGCTGGTTCTTGGATTGGTAATCAATTGGTTCCACGTTCTGTAACATTGGAATTGGGCGAGACTTATACATTTAAAGTCTTATTAAAAGCTCGTCGTCCAGGTGACTGGCACGTTCATACTATGATGAACGTTGAAGGCGGTGGTCCAATCATTGGTCCAGGTAAATGGGTAACTATTACTGGTTCTATGGGTTCTTTTGTAAATCCATTAGTTACATTGACTGGTGAAACAATTGATCTGGAAACATATGGCTTAAGCAATATCTATTTTTGGCATGCTTTATGGTATGCAATAGGTTTAGCTTGGTTGTTATTCTGGTGTAAGCGTCCTATGTTCGTTCCACGTCATATCGCTATGACAACTGGAAAGAGAGACACTTTAATCTCAGCTGGTGATAAGAAAGTAGGTATTCTATTTGCAGTGGGTACTATGGCAATCGTAGCGGTTTCCATGGGGTCTACAAATGATAAATACCCTGTAACTACACCACTTCAAGCTGGCTTGATGCGTGGTATGGTTCCAGTTGAAATGCCTGAGCCTTCAGTTGTTGTTAAGGTTGAAGATGCTACTTACCGTGTACCTGGTCGTGCTATGCAAATGACACTGACTATTACTAACAACGGTGATTCAGCAGTTCGTCTAGGCGAATTCATGACTGCATCTGTTCGTTTCTTAGACGCTGATGTTCTTGAAGATGAAACAGGTTATCCTGATGACTTGTTAGCTGAAGAAGGTTTAACTGTAAGTGATGGTTCTCCAATTGCTCCTGGTGAGACAAGAACTATGGAAGTTACAGCTTCTGATGCTGCATGGGAAGTTTACCGTTTAGCTGACTTGATCTACGATCCAGACAGCCGTTTTGCTGGTTTGTTATTCTTCTTTAACGAAGATGGCGAACGTCAAATGGTTATGGTTGACGCACCATTAATCCCATCATTCATCTAATGAAATAATCTAAAAACTTAGTTTTTAGATAGGGATAAAGGCCCCCATCGCTTTAGGGTGATGGGGGCTTTTTTATGGATGAAAGAAAAGCATAAGATCAGCTGATTATACCCATATGTCCTCCTTATAGATGAGAAAATGGTGACACCTTGTACACCGTTATCCCCTAGGTGTTTTGTCGGGGATGGATCTATTCATGCAAAATTAGATTCCTGCTAAGAGCATGCAGTAATGACGGGCCTATGTGGCAACATTTTTGAAAATGGCGGAAGCTCATGGGTAATCAGGTAAGATCATATGAATAAAATAGGTGTGTGTTTTAATCTAGGAATCTGTCCGAGAATAGTAACCGACGGGAGGAAAAGCTCTTTTGAGTCTATTTTTTCGTTCATTTGTGGCAAATATTTGCGTTATTTAACGAAAATGAACGGAAAAAAATGGCCAAAAGAGATTTTTCTGTAGCTGGTATTCTATTCTCGGACAGCAACCTAGTACGCCATCAATACAACATTGATGGCGTGCTAGGTTTAAAACAGTGATCTGTATTAATAAATATGGCTATTAATAATAAACCTAGAAAACCGGTTGGACATGAAGTTTGTGGAAAATTGGGCGAGGCAGAAAAATGCTCCTGCATTTTCTGAATTCAATACATATATGGACCCACCCCGTTCTGCAAGACATTTAATCATTGATGTGAGAGAAAATCATTGCTCTCATATATTCGGTCTGTTTATGGAAGTATTTGACTTCCTGGCCCTAATGGTTATCTGCGCTCATACTCCTCATCATCCATACGGCCTATTATGGCCAATGTATTAAACAGGTTCTGAATGAGCCGGTCTGACCTATCTCGCCATCAGATCAAATTATCTTTTGCAACTATTGAAAGGGGTTCTTTTTTTTGCCTGGCTAAAATTCAATTCAACCAACTATCAAACTATTTATTCATTAAACAGGGACTCTGTAAGTTTCTCCCTTTGCCATAATGACCCACGCCATTCTCGCCATTTTGTTGGCAACGGCTACGCATGCTTTGTTGTGCCCTCGGCGTGCTAAAACAGATTGTGCCCAGCGACTGAATCGATCTTGTTTTGTTGCGCTATGGCGTAACACTGCTCTCGCCCCGTGAATATAAAGGGTTCTAAGATAAGCATCACCGCGCTTACTAATACCAAGTAACTTGGGCTTTCCTCCTGTTGAATGTTGCCCTGGAACCAGACCCATCCATGCTGAAAAATGACGACCATTGTTAAACTCTTTCCCATCGCCTGCCGCCGCATAAGTGGCACTTGCTATAATAGGCCCTATCCCAAGAATATCATCTAATCGCTGGCAGACCTCATTGTTCTGATTCATTCTTTTTATTCGCTGCTCACACTGTTTTAATAGTGCATCCAATAAACGCAATTCATCAAGTAATTCGGAAAACAGTTCTCGACTCAAACTCGTTAGTCCATTCTCTGCATCTTTAATAATCAGAGGTAATTGACAACGCACTGCCGAAACACCTTGATGAATCACAACACCTTATTCGGCTAACAAGCCTCGCGTTTGGTTCACTAAGGCTGTACGCTCTTTTTTAATCAATTCTCGCTGACGATGAAAATTTTGAACATCCTGTTGTTCAATTGACTTAATCGGAACAAATCGCATGGTAGGCCTTTGTGCTGCTTCTGCAATTGCTTCTGCGTCATTATAGTCATTTTTGTTGCCTTTAACATACGGTTTTACATACTGTGGAGCTATCAGTTTTACCTCATGCCCAAGGGCTATTATTTCATGCGCCCAATAATTGGCACCCCCACACGCTTCCATTACAACCCGGCAAGGTTCAATGTTTGCCAGATAATTTAATACTTGTTTTCTTTTTAGTTGCTTCTTTTTTACTAATCGCCCCGCTTGGTTAACCGCGAAAAGGTGAAAAACTGATTTTGCTATATCAACGCCAATTGTAGTAATCTTCATCTGACTCACTCCACTTTTTTATGGTTTGTAGAAATTCCATTCTGACCTTATTCAGGCCAGATTGAAAGTGGCGTGGGTCCATACCATTATCCATGTATTTCAAAGACTAAGAATCACTCACAGATAATGGCCATAGTCCTTATCAAGAGTGATTCTGAAGAATTTTTCGTCGAAATTTTTCACAAAACCATGGAGCGATTTTCCTCCCCACCAAATGGGTGAGTGTGAATAAACCTGATTAAACATGATACTCAAGGATTTGCATGGAATTTAGCGCCCAACTGATTTTTCTAGGATTATGGCTTTAGTATCATTACGACAACTTTTGGATTATGCAGCAGAACATAACTTTGCCGTTCCTGCATTCAATGTCAGCACAGGAAAGAGGGAAAGGGGAAAGGGTCTTTACTTTTGCTGCAATAATAAAGACCCTAATGTCTTTGACCTCAATGTCCCACAACATTAGCTAAATGACGCCTACGCCAAAATAGCGCATCTCTCCAGCGGTTTTCCTGACGATAATATGTGTTTTTATGGGTTACATAATATTGCCAGATTTGTTCAATTTGCTTTGTGTATTCTACTTGTACTTCTTTTTGACTGCGCAGCAAATCGGCTAGCTGCATAGCGCTAGCCATAGCATTAAATATGCCTTGAGATGATAATGGATCGAAGCTGATCGCAGCATCACCCAGTGCCGCACAGTGTTTACCTGCCACCTGCTGCAGGCGTGTTGTGTTGGCGGCTGTAACACCATGATAAGCTGCGCCATCAGCCTTTGCAGTGAAATCTAAACCTTGTAACAGTCGCGCCATCGGCGGGCTGCATAATGCTAGCTGTATAAATCGTGTCAGGTCTTTTTTTATCTCAGCATCAATCAAGTCCGAATCTGTTTGCAAGGTAATGACCCGCCTATTATTCGGCGTAACGACACTATACCACCATCCTATATCAGTAGACGCAATGAGCCCCATGCGATTTGTACTTTTATCAGGGATTGTTGCCCAGCAGGCAATAAGCTTATCGATATGCTCACGCTGCATCCCTTGTTGCTTGGCAAACGGAGCTTGTCGCCCGCCAGCATCAATCACAAATTTCGCTTTAATATAACCACAGCTATCCGTAGTTAAACACCAGTGACCCTGGTCATAATATGAGGCTGTCAGTTTTACCGGCCAGCGACATTCTACACCGCGTAGTCTAGCGGATTCGCGTAAAAAAGCTTCAAACAGCTGGCGGTTTAAATGCCAGCCAAAGCCATCAGGATTGCGTATATTATCAACCACCTGCACTTGCTCACTGCCCCAGTATGACTGCATACCTTGACTGAGCAAGTGGGGCTGTTGATTAAACTCTGCAAGCAAACCCAGTTGATGAAAAATACGCCGCGCAGCCGGTGCTAAACTCTCACCAATACGCTCAGGAGGTTCAGCCTGTTTATCAATAAGCACCACTCTATGGGTCGCTGCAAGAGCGATAGCAGCCGTACAACCTGCTACCCCCGCGCCAATAATCGCAACATCAAACAAAGTTCAGTCCTTACGCTTTAAGCGGTGTGCTTTTTCTATGCTACTCAAGTCAACTGTACGATGGTGCGCTTCACCATGCATCGAACTACCATCAACAAAACTCTTCATGGTTACCTGCGGTTCTCTTGCACCACTGGGTAATTTTTTTGATGCAATCCCTACTTGCATCTCCGCTGGAAAATTTGCATCGTCAGTCACTCCAGTGCGTGCCTGCACCACAGCTAAACTGTCAAAATGATGAATCATGCTATTAATCTGTTTGGTATAAGTCACAGGTTCATCAATCGGTAGATCATTCAGCCATGCAGTACGATAGGCAAAAGATTGCGTACGCTCTTGTTCTGAAAGCTGGTCATTGATGGTATTCGCGTACATGGTTTCACTAAGAATATTATTCGGTACCCGTGCCGGCCAAAAAGTGGGTAAATAAGGATCGTAGCTAGCTTCGTAGCCATCGCGACAACTGGCTGTATCACAATGCCACGGTATTGCCATCCACCGGGTAATCCCGCCTGCAACCTGACCGCCCAGTAACGGCCCTTTAGGTAAGGTAATGACATTATCATTCATAATGGGCCCGTAATAATGCCCATTTGTGGGTTCGGTAGCTTTCTTATGTTTTAAGCGAAACGGAGCTATGTACATACCTGCGTTACGCATCGGCCAGGTCATTTCACAGCCAGGATGGAAAGCATCTGCCAGGCAAAACTCCATCGCTGCCTGAGTAAGCATATCCGGTCGTTTATCAACTGGTAATTGATCAATTTCTGTAGGCGGTTGATATTCAGGATCGTAGTCTGCATCAAAATCGCCGTCCACCCACTGTTCCAGAAATTCAAGCTGCAGGTCAGAAAGAGTCGCACTTTGCCGCACAGACCCGGAAGATGGAACACTCATGGCATCACCATAAACCCAGGGCCATAGTTGTGAGGCATTAGCGCCATCAACTGAGTAACGGCGGAAATTATTTGAAATTGTCCTGCGCATTTCATAATAAGCGGATGATGGATTATTTAGCTTTGCGATCCATTCGTCCGTAGTGTAATTAAATTGGCCACCCCAACCAAAAGCCCCGGCAAACCCAGCGTTAACCCATTGTAAATCGCTCATGCGCTGAAAAATGGGCAAAATATCGTGCCTAAAAGAGGGGCGGGCAGGTCGATTTTTCATACCGCTTTGAATGGCCACATCGCGCATCAAATCCCACATAGTGCGCACCGATTTTTGCAAAGGCGCAAAATCAGGTGGTGCACTAATCACCCATGCGGGTAACACTCTGAGTTCAACACCCTGATATTTTACCTTCGCCGTCACCGGACCATCTGCGATATCGTCATACCAGCCTTCATTATTAGCAAAGGTGATCGCCAAATCTCCATTGATATTTTCTGCCTTGCCGTGGCCGCCTAACATCAACAATCTACCTTTCTCATCGGTACGCATTTCACCAAGATATACTTCAGTACCCATAAATTTACCTGTAAAAGCGTAGTCATCACAACCTTTGAGAGTACGCCCTGAAATATGCTGTTTACCTCCATCGATCAGTAAGTCACCCCGGTTTTTAATGTTATTATTACGTAGCAGGGACGGTGGAGCATCAGCCGCTTCAGGGATATCCAGCGCCAATTGAAATTCATACCATGAAGATTTCTGATTTGCCAGGTGTGTCATCCATTCTATTTCAGCATTATCCAGGTTCAATTCTTTGACAGCTTTACCCGCAGCATTAAAACCGTATATGCGAAATTTTGCGGCCTGACGTTTGAGTGCGCCGGTTACATCCCGGTAAGGAGAATCACTACAATCGGGTTGCGCTGTTTTCACTTCTGGACCAATATAATAAGCCTCCTTGCTGTTGCCTACCCGCATCACGCCAATTGGCGGATAAATACCGGCATAAACAATACAATCGCTGCTATCATCTGCAGTGTCTTCAAATGGTGGGTTTATCTTGTCAGGTTCTTGTTGTAATTGACCGTTGGCCTGGTGCCGCGCCTCAGCACTGGCCTGATAAACAGTCTTGCGTGCCAGCGCAATACTACCCAGTGGTTCGTGTACTGCAAGTGTGCGCCAAATATTAAACGCAAGGTTTTGACCAAATTCGCCCTGACCGATAGCACAAATGTCCTGTTGCAGTAAACTCAATTCAGCAATACAGATATAAGCGCTTTCTTTAGTACTCCATACTGCGCGAGCATCATCAATCGGCATCTTATCGCTAGTGCGCAACTGGATTTCAAAACGGAACTTTACCGAACCACAGCTCAGTCTGCGCTGTAAATCCAGGGCAAGATAATCATTATTGTCAAACGGCGCTCCCACATCAGTTTTATCAGGCACTAAGCGATATTTTACCACCTGATTGTCACCCAGTTTAAAAGGTAAAATGGCCCAGTAATTTGCGGTTAAACAACTTGCTTCCACCTTTTCCATGGCATCTAGCACCTCGGCAAGTTCCGGGTGCTCTGCCATATAAGCGGGATAGTTCTTATCAACAACACCTGCCGTGGTGAAGGCACACATTTGCCTGGCATCTGTGGCAAAAAAACGGTCAATGTTTTGCATGATAAAGTCTGCCGTTTCTCCTGTACCGAACAGTTTATCACCTGGTACGCCAAACAGTTTTAAACCCAAACCTAAAGTAGATTTCAAATCAGGATCTGTCGGTCCGGTATCACTGGAGAATCGAACTGCGCATTCGTACGCATCACCTGCAAAAATACCCAGTTTGAAAGCGGGATCTATATCAGCATTTATTTTGAACTGCCCATAGGCGATTCCATGTTGCTTGCGAAATACAGCTCGTCGCGCAGGCTTGGTACCACTTGCAATTCTGTGCTTTTGTCCCATTTCGACAAACATTTCCTTGAGTCGCTCCGTGGCATTCTGTTCGCAATCCCAGCAACTGACTTTGTTCTCAGATTTTTTTTCACCATCATCACATTTGTTAGTCATATCATCCTCACCCATTATTTATTTGTTACTACATTACAAGTTACAAGCTCAGTTTCCTTTTAACTTTATCGCCAGGATTTTATTGCTTACAGCATCAGTTACATAAATATCGTGCGTTAACGGATGAACTGCCAGCCCCATTAAGCCACCCGCAGCTATATGAGTTTGCAGGTCGACTGTCCCTAAAAGTTTACCGCTGATACCTGGGTCTTCTTCGAGGGATATAAAAAATAATTTGCTACTGGCGTTGTCCCCCACGATTAAAATATCTTTACCTGAATTATTAGCACTATGCTGTATGGGTAAAGCTGATTTGGGCATAATAGCCATGCCAGATGGGCTATCAAAACCACTTAGATCAGTCGGCTTAAAATAATTAACGACAATATCTTCACTAGTCGCGTTCCGCATATCCCAGACTACCGTGCAGGCATCGTTAACACGCTCACTTAAAGGTTTTTTATTGTAACTTGCACGCCCGCCAGCCTGATGTGGATCAAGCCTGCCAATACGGTGATTACCGGTATCGGCAATAAACAGATGACCCTTCCAGACTAGCATATGACTAGGCACACCCTCTTTCCGCTTTACTTTACCGATAGCATAACGCTCAATAATTCCATCGCAATGGTCATCAAATCCAACGCCATGATCAACCCGAAAATCATAGCGAACAATATCACCGTTCTCTTTACAGGCAGCGCGCGGTAATGGCTTATCGTCAGCGGAATTTTCTCCCAGATTTGCCTGCAATAAATTGAAGTCTTCGCCATGACCATTGACCAGTAGTTTTTCTAGATCAGGCGCTTTTCCAGCTTGAACGTATGCCTGTGATCCACCACAGCCGTCAAAGACCCAATAGGTATTTCGTTGTTCCCACGCGATACCCATGCACAGAGGTGATTCATGCAGCATATCCAGATGTGAGCCTAAAGTGAAAGCTTTGCCCTGATCCCCTATCTCACAGGCAGGCTGGTTTTTTTCAGTACAAACAGGCTGGGTATATTTTTCTATACACTCTGGATCTTCGCTGCCTTTACAAAATGATTTGGCTAAATATAGATCTGCCACTGCATTTTTCTTAGCAAATACGTCAGTATCAGTTGTCCACAAAGTAGGCCCTTGAAAATCTAGCGGTATAGAGGTTTCCCATTGCCCTTTTGCCCAGTCTACACACCCCTTCATTTCGTTACGACTTTCGCCACAGGTTGCAAAAGAATAATGCCCTTGTTTGTCTACCAACTCACTTGGTCCATGATGCTGTGGCGAAAAACTCTGGGTTCCAAAAGCGATACTGGACGCTTCTGCCAGGAAATGAATAGCCCATGGGTCTACACTATTTTCAGCTACTTGCTTAGTAGTTCCCAAACCTTTGATTACGGTAAACGATGGCCAGAACCGGGAGTTTTCGGGTGGCGTTGAACGACCGCCATAGCGCCATTGGCATTTCGCGCTTTGGTTCGGATAATACGTGCCATCTATTATTTGGTAGGGAGCGCCACGGTTGACTACCCATAATTCTGTACCCTTTGCATCGGGTGCAAATGCTAAATCTCGTGGGTGACTTAAATTAGGATTATCATGATTTTGCATAGATGGCTCAAGAACGACCGTAACCTGGGCGCCAAATTTAATAATACCCTTATGAGTCTTTGCGGGTGCCCATGTTAGCCATAATACCAACAGTATTAACACCCCAAATACAATTAAACACTTAAGCCAGAATAAGGATTTTGCATCAGTCATATGATTTTGCCTAAAGTAAAGTTACTCAAGAAACATGCACGAACTGCTCGCTTGAGTTTGGGCATTGAGGAGTGAGGACTTAATAATAAAGGTAAGTTTGATGCAGGATGTTTGTTCGTTTTCAAGGCGTAGCAATAGGCGCATAGCAAGCTAAGCAATTATTGCTACAACGCGGAAAACGGATAAAAAAACAAGTCAAGATCCAGAAATTATTAAATCCTCGCTCCACAGCACACCAGGTCTTATAAAATAACCATATGGTAAGCCTACATCATTTGCAAACAAAATACATGACCCAAATGGGTCAAAGTGAAGCAAGGGGTATATCTTGCAAAACGGGGTGGGTCCATATAAGTGGGTAAGGGGCGTAAGCAGGATACGGAAGCTTTATCTGCGAGTGATTATTTGTCTTTGAAATACATGTATCACCCAGATTTTCCAAATCCCCCATGTCCAACCGATTTTTCTAGGTTAACTCAAATTAGACGCTAATAATCATGGAAAAATTAGCCTAAGCAAGCAACTGGCTTCAGGTTCTCCTCTAATAACCTCAGTCAACACCTTGTATTTCAATAAATTTAATATAAACTAAATAACACTGATTAACAGGATTAATATAGTGCATTTATATAAAAAATTATTCAAAAAAAAACAAACCAGTAAAGGTGTTACTGCACTCAGCTTTACTACGGATGGAATTGCAATTGCTATTTCGCAATATACTAAAAACCAAACACTATCTTTAATTCATTGTGAATTTATCCCCACCAATAATAAACAGTTAATTTTGAAAGATCTCACTGAAAAGCATCGACTTACGAATTATGACTGCTATTTAGTACTCACTTCTGATGATTATCGATTAATAACTATTGAAGCACCTGAAGTTGCTGATAATGAGCTTGCTGAAGCAATACGTTGGAAGATAAGTGATTTGATTGAGTTTCAAGCTGATGATGCACTCATTGAATACTATCCACAGCCCCTTTCACAACGTGTAAACAGCGATAAAATGCTGGAAGTTATTGCCAGCCCTAGATTAACCATTCAGCCCCTGGTTGATTTATGCACTAACTGTGCATTACAAATAAAAGTGATAGATATTCAAGAAACCTGCTTAAGAAACCTGGCAACTTTACTGCCTGAAAATGACCGTGGTATAGCTGTTTTGCATCTACAAAAAACAACTGGTCGCATTATTATTGAACAGCAAGGCTCTATTTATATAAGTCGTAAACTATCAATGGGGTATGACCGACTCGGGATAACTGATAATTTCTTAAGTGATGAACAAATTGTCCTGGAACAAAGTGAATTGGCTTTGGAAATCCAACGTTCTTTTGACTATGTAGAAAGCTACTACGGGCTACCACCTATTTCCTGGCTTGCAGTTATACCATTAATGGATAAAACCTCAGAGTTAATAAATGTGCTGAACAGTAATCATGGCATTACTGCTCGCATAATGGACTTATCTACTATTATTGATGGTGACATTATGTTAGACGATAAAACGCAGGCTCTTTGTGCACCGGTTATTGGAGCAACCTTGCGCAACACGATACTTTAGAACTCTCATGATACAGCAGATCAACCTATATCAGGATATATTAAAACAGGGGCAAACCAAACCTGTCATAAACAACACTTTTTTGGGTTTGATTGTCATTATTTTACTCATCATTAGTTATAGTATTTATTTGGTATTAGAACTGGACAGCACAAAAAAAAGCCTGGTTTTAGCAAAACAACAGCTCTCAGAGGCTAAAACACGCGTAAAACTGAATCAAGTTCAATACCCAAAACAACAAATCAACTCGCTACTCTCTCAAGAGGTGTCGCGTTCACAAACACTACTTGCCAGCCTGTCCAGAGTCATTGAATTATTAACTGATAAAAATTCAGATCAAACCCAAGGGTTCTCCAGATACTTTTCTGCTCTTGCCAGACAAAATGTTGCTGATGTCTGGCTAACAAATATTGTCATCAACGGACAAAAACATAGTCTGAAACTACAAGGCAGTACTTATAAACCAGAAAAATTAGCTGTTTTTTTGCAAAAACTACATGAAGAAAGTGTTTTTCGAGGCAGGTCCTTTGCAAAATTGATTATGGAAGAAGTTGAAAAAACTGACAACCAGATTGATTTTATCGTCAGCTCCAGCGCCGAAATATTGGAAGAAACTGTCCATGACTGAAACACTTCTTGAACGGTTTAACAGTTTAACGGCACGAGAAAAGATCATATTTCTTGCCACTGTGCTTGTTTTAGTTTGGGGTGCATGGGATAAATGGCTATACCAACCGATAAAAACCAGTCAAAATCAATTAGCTACGCAGCTAACCAGTATTAAGCGCCAGATATCAGTTCAACAACAAGCGGCCAATCAAATTGAAGCTCTAGGGAATATAGATCCCAACCTGGAAAATAAAAATAAGCTAAAAGGGGTTAAAGAAAAACTTATTAATTTGAAAGCACAATTAGGCGTGGGAGAGAAACAGTTTGTTCCCCCTCATTTAATGACAAAAGTTTTACATGACATGCTTAAAAAAAACAATCGCCTAAAATTAGTCAAACTGGAAACATTACCAGTAACACCTTTATCAGATCCTAACCTGGATAAATCATGGATTTATCAACACGGTCTGTCTATTACCCTTAGCGGCAACTATTTTGATACGCTGCATTATTTAAAATCCCTGGAGTTACTGCCCTGGCGTTTTAACTGGGACAGCATAGATTATCAGGTTAAACAATACCCTGTTGCTGAAACGACACTCCTTGTATACACCTTGAGTTTTGAGGAGAACTGGCTTGGACTTTAAAATAATTATGGTTTTTCTATTGACCTTGCTACATGGCAATATATCTTGTGCAGAATCAAGAGATCCAACCAAACCTGCCTTTTTTTCTGCAACAAATAAAACCGAATTCAAGCCTGTTGAAGATTTAAAATTGTCATCTATCTGGATTTCAAGCCATTCCAAACGAGTAACAATCAATGGCGTCACAGCCAGACAAGGAGAAGTTATTTTCTCCGATATTAAAATTGTAAAAATTTTAACTAATTCAGTGTTAATAAAACAAAATGATATAGATAGAAAAATATATCTTTTAACCCACGCATTCAAATCTGGTAAAAACAAAAGCAGCTCTCTCCATGAATAAAATCATTGTATTTCTAATATTCTCTCTGTTGCTCTCCTGCTCAATAATACCCACATCAAATGAGCATACCATCGATATGTCTTTTGCTAACCCAGAAATACCCAATCACACACTCAAAACGCATACTCCTCCTGCAGCTATCACCAATGCCCTAATACCTGACATCAATCAGACATTTCTTAGCACTACCCAAAATTCAGGCCCGACCCAATTCAATATCTCACTACATGATATTGATGCCCGTGAATTTTTTATGGGTTTAGTCATTGATACCGATGAAAATATGCTGGTTCACCCCGATGTCAGTGGTTTAATTACGCTGGAATTAAAAAATGTAACAGTAGCTCAAGTCATGGATGCCGTACAAAAGGTTTATGGCTATGATTACAAAAAAAATGACATAGGCTACATCGTCTACCCGGCTACCTTACAAACAAAAATTTTTAAACTTAATCGGCTTGATCTTATCAGAGCGGGTGAATCAAGCACACGAGTTTCTTCAGGCCAGATTTCCAATACCGATACTGACACAGATAACAATAGAACAAATCAACCCTATACAGATTCAAGTTCGAACACACAGTCTTCTGGCAGCTGGATTAAAACCAAAACAGAAACAGACTTCTGGCTTGAAATAAACACCGCATTAAGGTCAATTATTGCAATAGACCCTCAAGCCTCCGTTGTAATCACTCGTCAGACGGGTGTTATTGTTGTTAGAGCAAAACCTATGCAATTGAGAGAAGTTGAACAGTTTATTAAGACCACTCAAAAGCAACTGAACCGACAAGTCATTATCGAAGCCAAAATCATAGAAATTATTCTTGATGACTCTCACCAGGCAGGTGTTAACTGGCAAAGTCTGGCTCGTACCGCAGCTAATGTTGCACCGATTCTAACTGGTATAGGCGCTATTGACGCTATAGGCGATGTTTTTACGATAAGTGGTACCTGGGGTGATTTTTCTGCCATGGTGGAACTACTGGAAACTCAAGGTAAAACCAATATACTTTCCAGTCCTAGAATTTCCACCTTAAACAATCAGAAAGCCATTATTAAAGTCGGTAGTGATGAATATTTTATTACTAATGTTTCTTCAAATACTGTCACTAGCGGTTCCAGCACTATTACCAATCCTGATATTACCTGGACCCCATTTTTCTCTGGTATTGCCCTTGATGTTACTCCACAAATTAATGACAATGATGAAATCACTCTGCATATTCATCCCTCAATTACCCGAGTGGAAAACCAGATTAAAGACTTCACTATCAATGGCGAAGACGGTTCATTGCCTATGGCTTTAAATACGGTACGTGAGTCCGACAGTATTGTGAAAGCTAAAAACGGCCAGATTATTGTCATAGGAGGGTTGATGCAAGAGTCCAAACAAGAAAATAAAAAAGGCATCGCAGGGCTGACTCAAATCCCCTATCTCGGTAATTTATTCAGAGTAAACACAGGAGAAGTCAAGAAATCGGAACTGGTTATTTTACTAAAACCAACCCTTATTAATAGTGATGATGATTGGCTACCCACTATGAATACAAGTAAAAAGCAGCTTAAACAATTACAAAACCATCCTTTATGGAAATAGAAAATGGAACAAACGAAAGATACTGTTCGCTCCTATATTCCCCATGGGAATGCATAACTGGACATAGCATAACCACCGTTCACCCTCTCGATATTCTAATGCATCCGTTGTATATAGCTAAATGTATCTAACCCACTTTGGACTCAGCGAATTTCCATTTGCATTAACTCCTGACACCCAGTTTTACTTCGATTTACCCAGCCATAGAGAAGCATTAAATGTTTTACTGATTGCCTTGCAAAATGGTGAAGGATTTATAAAAATCACTGGCAATGTGGGTACAGGAAAAACCATGTTATGTAGAAAACTATTGCATGAATTACAGGACCCTTTTATAACGGCATATATTCCTAACCCGCATTTAACTGCTGATGGTTTACATTTGACTATGGCTGAAGAATTTGGAATTTCGTTCACTCAATCTGCCGGAAGAAGCAAACTGTTAAGACAAATCAATGCCTTCCTGCTAAACGCGGCAGCCAATCAACAAAAACCCGTTTTAATTATTGATGAAGCCCAGGCTATGCCCTTGGAAACATTGGAAGCATTACGGTTAATGACAAACCTGGAAACTGAAAAGAAAAAATTACTGCAAATTGTGCTGTTCGGTCAATCTGAGTTAGATGAATTATTGCAAAAAAAATCTATCCGTCAACTCAGACAACGCATCAGTTTTAGTTATGCCTTAAAAACACTAGAGACTCAAGATGTAAATGCCTACATCAAGCATCGCTTATCTATTGCAAATATAAACAAACCGACTGTTTTTTCCGCTATTGCAAACAATGCATTACATTTCTACAGTAAAGGCATACCCCGATTAGTCAATATACTGGCTCATAAAGCATTATTATCAGCATACGGCAAAGGCCTTAAAAAAATAGGCCTAAAACAGGTCATACTTGCTGCCAGAGATACTGAAGATACCTGTATACATAGACTTCCTTTCGAGTGTCGAAAAAGCATTCTGTTTTCTTTCTTGTTAAGTCTCTGCCTATTAATAATTCAACTTGCCAAGATTTATTTATGAGTTTATTAAATCAAGTGTTATTAGATCTGGAAAAGCGCAACGCAGAAGCTGCGCCAGAACAACACCTGCTTAGCAATGTAAAAACCATCTCCCCTTCACAAAAAAAATCATACGCTTTACCATTAGTATTAATTATCTTCACAGGGATGATGTTCTTTGTTATTTACGGTTTAAATGAAGAAGAAAACACTGCAAATTTTAATAACAGTCCAAAAAATATAAAACCTTTGATTCTGCCGAAGAAAAAGCTAATTATAAAAAACACCTATAATACCGTAAAAATCTCTCATCCAAAACCTGAAAAAATCAGCACTTTCACCCGTCCTATTCAAAAGCCTCAAGCACCTGAAATAACAATAGATCCAGCCCCTGTTACCGAAAAGCCAAAAAAAATTACGATTAAAATAGTGAGTAAGACACAGCAGGCAGAGAAACTATTTAGAACTGCAAAACTAGAGCAAAAAGAAACAGAAAAACAAAAAAAACTGGAATTAGTCCTGAAGCTCAATCCACAACATATTTACGCCAGACTTTTACTATCAAAGGTTTTATTAAGCAAGGGCTTAACCAATCAAACAGAGGATCTAGTGAACCAAGGCCTCGCTCTGTTCCCTCAGAATCTACAATTTATTAATCTTCGTAGTCAATTATTGTTACAAGACAGACAACCTCAAGCTGCTTTGACTATGCTGCAGAAAGTGGATGCTAAGCATATACAAAATGAAACCTATTTAAGCTTATTAGCCTCTGCTTACCAGCAAAACAATAATAATTTAAAATCTCTGCTCACATATCAAAAACTGTTAAAAATCAATCCTCACAAGGCTGAGTACTGGCTTGGCCTTGCCATTACGATGGAAAAACAAGGTGATTCAAAACAAGCACTGAGCGCATACCAGCAAGCACTCGATAAAAATACATTAAAAAATATCATAGTGAGCTATATTAAACAGAGAATAAGCATCCTGAAATAGAAGCATGGAACCAAAAAAAAAGATTCGTATCGGTGATTTACTGGTTCAAAACCGTATTATTACCCACGAACAACTTATGTCAGCATTGGCTGAGCAAAAAAAATCCGGTAGAAAACTGGGCCGAACTCTGATTGACCTAAATTTTATTAACGAAACAGATCTGCTTAATTTTCTTTCCCGACAACTACAAATTCCCTTTATTGATATTGCTCAATATTCACGGGATGATGAAGTGACCAATAAACTGCCGGAAAACCTGGCCCGACGTTTTAGGGTGATGCTGCTGGAAGACAATCAGCATGATGTGTTATTAGCTATGGCAGACCCAACAGATTTAATGGGACTGGATGAACTGACGCGCATCCTGAAAAAAAGAATACGTCAAGCCGTGGTTAGAGAAAGCGATCTGCTTCATGCCATAGACCAGTGTTATAGACGTACTGGAGAAATCAGTGACCTGGCCGGCCAATTACACGAAGAATTAACTGATAACGATTTTGACTTTGAATCCCTACTCACTTCAAATGAAGTCGCCGAAGCGCCAGTGGTCAAACTTTTGCAATCTATTTTTGAAGATGCTGCACAAATTAATGCTTCTGACATACATATAGAACCTGATGAAAAAGTGCTACGCATCAGACAACGGGTTGATGGAATATTGAATGAACAAGTTTTAAATGAAGTTAAAATTGCCTCAGCACTGGTGGTGCGCTTAAAACTGATGTCTGGACTCAATATATCTGAAAAAAGGTTACCTCAAGATGGCCGCTTCAGTATTAAGGT
The DNA here is from genome assembly GCA_021647585.1 of Methylococcaceae bacterium. Taxonomy (GTDB): domain Bacteria; phylum Pseudomonadota; class Gammaproteobacteria; order Methylococcales; family Methylomonadaceae; genus QPIN01. The sequence goes on along the minus strand of JAKIUK010000001.1, from coordinate 134,408 downwards.
AAAGGGAAAAATGCTGGATATCAGATTATCTACCTTACCTGTTACTAATGGTGAATCTATAGTCATGCGGCTACTTGATCATTCTCAAGGATTATTAAACCTTGATAAATTAGGTATTCCTGACGCTTTATTGAATCGTTTTAGAACACATATAAAAAATCCTCATGGGCTGATATTAGTTACCGGTCCCACTGGTAGCGGAAAAACCACAACACTTTATGCAGCATTATCTGAAGTCAATAAACCGGATACCAAAATCATTACTGCTGAAGACCCTGTTGAGTATAATCTGCCACGAATCAATCAATCGCAAGTTAATGAAAAAGTAGGCTTAACATTTGCCAGTGTTCTCCGTTCCGCCTTACGACAGGATCCCGATATCATCCTGGTAGGGGAAATGCGAGATACAGAAACTGCTGAGATAGCTATTAGAGCCTCTATTACAGGCCATTTGGTTTTTTCCACACTGCATACTAACGGTGCTATAGAAACAGCCACCCGCCTTTTAGATATGGGCGTTGAAGGTTTTATTCTGGCCAGCGCACTACAAGTTATTATTGCACAAAGACTCGTCCGACGAATCTGCCAACATTGTATTAGTCGTACAGAAATTGAACATGCGCACCAGACCTGGATTGCCGATTCCTTTAACATTGAAAGCACAAGTATAGATTTTAAACACGGCAAAGGTTGTCAGCATTGTAATCATACCGGTTACAAAGGAAGAATTGGTGTTTATGAATTACTGGAAATGAACCACCAAACACTGGATGCATTGCGCAAAAATGATTCTGCAGCATTTACCCTGGCAGCAAAAAATACTTCCGGCTACCAACCATTTAGCCTATGCGCATTAGAGTTTGTACGCCAAGGTATTACTTCACTGGATGAAGTTATTCGTATCACCGGCTCAGGAGTTTAAGTTGCCTCATTATCACTATAAAGCACGTAATAACTCAGGAAACCTGACTGAGGGAACTATTGAAGCTGACAGCCAGGCTAAAGCAGCCCAACGACTCACCAGCCAGGAAATGATCCCCATATCAATAAAAGAACATACCGTAAAGATTGATATATCCGAACAGTTTAATCAATGGCAGGCCGTCAGAAGCTTAAAACTTGACGACTTAATGCTATTTAGTCGACAAATGTACAGCTTAACCAAAGCAGGCGTCCCCATTATCAGAGCATTACACAGCCTGGTTGAGTCGACTCGAAATATTGCCCTGACTAATGCGCTTAAAGAAATTTCTCACTCAGTTGAAGGAGGATTACCCCTAGGCCAGTCTATGGGACAACATCCGAAAATATTCTCCAACCTTTATGTCAGTATCATTAATGTGGGTGAAGAGACTGGCGGACTGGATCAGGGATTTTTACAAATATCACAATATCTGGGACGGGAAAAAGAAACCCAAAGCCGAATTAAATCGGCATTACGCTATCCCACCATGGTGATCATAGCAATCAGTATTGCCATGGCAATTGTCAATGTATACGTTATACCGGCTTTTAAAGGTGTATTTGATAAAATTGGAGTAGACCTACCTTGGCAAACTCGATTACTGATGGGGATTTCTGATTTTACCGTCGAATTCTGGCCCTATATTATAGGCGGATTGATATTAAGTTTTTTTGCCGTGGTCAAATACATCGAAACACCCGGAGGCCATTTAAAAAAAGACCAATTAATTTTAAAAATACCTGCCATTGGCAGCATTATTCATCGCGCCACCATGGAACGGTTTTCCCGGTCTTTTGCCATGATTCTCAGTTCAGGTGTACCTTTAATTCAAGGTATTACCATTGTTTCCAATGCTATTGGTAACATCTATATAGGCTCAAAACTTGATAAAATGCGTATAGGAATTGAAAAAGGAGACAGTATCAGTCGCATGGCTATGAGCATAGGCCTGTTTCCACCTTTAGTAGTACAAATGATAGCCGTGGGAGAAGAAACTGGCAATATCAGTGAAATGCTACTGGAAGTTGCTGATTTTTATGAATCAGAAGTTGATACTGAATTAAAAAACCTTGCCAGCGTAATAGAACCTTTTTTACTGGTTGTGATTGGTATTATGGTGTTAGTCCTGGCATTAGGCATCTTTTTACCTATGTGGAATTTATCCAGCGCTATGCATTAACCCTAGAAAGATCGGTTAGGCCCACAACTATAGTGTAAACCATTGTTTTAACAGTAATTTAACTGCTATTTTCACCAATGAGTTCAACCCTACCAATATTATACAGTTTCCGTCGATGTCCTTATGCCATGAGGGCAAGACTGGCAATTGCAAACGCAGGCATTGCAGTCGAATTAAGGGAAGTTGTATTACGCTACAAACCCCAACAATTATTAGATATTTCAGCAAAAGCTACTGTACCAGTTTTGTTATTAGATGATGGAACAGTAATAGATGAAAGCCTGGATATTATGCGTTGGGCTTTATCTCACAAAGATACAGAGAATTGGTTAAACTCAGATATAGCAGAAGACATCAATCAGCTAATCCAATGCAATGATGGCGAATTTAAATATTATCTTGATCAATACAAATATGCTGATCGTTATCCAGAGCATGATGAGCAATATTATCGACGAAAAGGTGAAGTTTTTTTAATCGATTTAGAAAAAAGACTGTCTCAACACGTTTTTCTTTGTAGTGAAAAATGTTGTTTGGCTGATATGGCAATCTTTCCTTTTATCCGTCAGTTTGCTAATGTTAATAGCGACTGGTTTCAAAATTCAGAGTACAAAAATATAAACCAATGGTTAAAAAAGCATCTCGAATCATCTTTGTTTGTTTCCATTATGGATAAATATCCGGCCTGGAAAGAGGGAAATAAAAAACTGATTTTTAATATCTTATAAAATTCAATAGAAAAATTGACAATGACTATTAACCTATCTCAGGTTACTCTCGATTTTGACGTTTGTAGGTAAACTTCGCAAACGGTGTCATTCCGACCAGCGGGAGGAATCTTGAGTCTAAGCACAACTTGAGCAACAAGATTTCTTCCGCTGGTCCAAATGACAATTCATCTAAAGTTTGACCTGTACTTTGTTTATAGCCATAAAATTAATTTTACATATTTAAAATTCATCAAACCAAAGTTGTTGGAGCACTAGCACTTAGTCAATACAACAATGACGAAGTCCTAGCCCACCTTTATATGCTACCCGTTCATAGAAATAATAAATCAGAGTTGAATCCACCTTATTTTTTTTAATGAAACAAAACATTCTTTCCAACTTTCATGTTTACTTGTTAGAAATTTTTCTAGCCACGGAATTTTCACGCCACTTAAAAAACCGATTGATAATAAACACCAAATAGCAGCCAATTCATGTGGATTATTTGTTAGCATTATAGATAGAAGTGGACCGAATATTAGTGAATATAGCATCACTCTATAAGCCCCAAAAACAATAGGTAGAAAAAATGCTATTACGAAATAACTATTTCGAATGAAATGACAATCATTTGATGCCCACTGCCATGCAATATGCCATTCACCCATACTAGAAACAAACTCTGTCGATGAACAACTTGCCATTTTACTACTCCGCATGAGTTCTTTAATATCTGTTAGTGGCTCACAGGGAATCGCAAAACAACCAGGCAAAGAAGGATTAATAATTAATCCCGTTAAAAATAAGAATGACACTGCGGCAGATAAAATAGTAGCCGATGCTATCCAATACATCCGACGTCGCTTGGGTATAAACGACAGGCAAAACCATGAAATAAAAAGAGGCTGAAAACTGATATGAACATATCCTAACAATGCGTATAAAGCATTATCCGGATCATCAAAGCCGAGTGTCGTATAGTTAAATGCCTGTAAAATTTCCATTAAAGAAAAATAGGCTAAGGTTAAAGCACGTAAATTGTGTTTTCCAGAAAGCCCTTCTATTTTCCATTCCGTCCCGCCTCCCAATTCAGAAGGGTATGTAAAACTTTTTCTTGCTTCTAAACTGGCCCCTGTCAGCCCAATTAAAGCCATTACTGCAGATGCCTCACCACTCCAACACATGATTGTTTTTCCTAAATTATTGTTGTTATTAAGTATAAATATTGTCCGACACAATCTATCACAAAAAGAAAGCGTGATTCAAATTGATTTCGGTTCGCTTTTCTGATACTAAGCTATCAACCTAGATAAATCAGTTGCGCACTGAAAATTTACCCAATCGATGGAAAAATATGAGTGGTCAAGATGATGGCGTGCACCCCGTTTGGTGAGAGTATCTCTCACAATAATTGTGTGAATAAATCCGGACTATAAATCCTGCAGAATCACGTTTGATAAAGACTATATCCATTATCTGCGAGTGATTATTTATCTTTGAACCTAGAAAGATCAGTTGGGCGCGAGATTATAGTGCAATCCATTGGTTTCACAGAGCTTTGAAAAAATCTTAGCCTCACCCATTCGGTTAGGTGGGTATTTTTTTGAAGTTCTGTGGAATCAATGGGTTGTGCTAGAATCCGTGATCCAACTGATTTTTCTAGGTTGAAATACAGTGATGCATTGAATGCAGAAAAATGCAGGCGCATTTTTCTGCCTCGCCCCAATTTTCCACACACGTTATGTCCCACCGAATTTTCTAGGTTAAACCTAGAATAATCAGTTGGGCGCGGATTTATAGTGCAAGCTATTGGTTTCACAGTGCTTTGAAAAAATCTGAGCCTCACCCGTTAGGTTAGGTGGGTATTTTTTTGAAGTGCTGTGGAATCAAGAGCTTGTGCTAGAAACTGTGATCCAACTGATTTTTCTAGGTTAAACCTAACGAACAGGATCAAAACTCCATCCTGCTACTGTTGTCGCTGATCTAAAAATCCAAGAAACCTACCCGTTTTTTTATTTACCATTATATTTTGGTCGTAAAATAATATAATCAGGACAGTTTAGTGACCTCATCTAAAATAGTTAGAATGAGATTCATATCAAGTTAAAAGCAAAAAATAGACCAAATAACATAAATGGTAATATTACCAAAACGCCCATAAGCGCTTGCCGAATTAAAATAACCAGTGATACCATTCCCATTAATGGTTCTAGATTTTTTCATTGTTTACAAATGATAAGAGTCTTAAATTAACGTAGCTTTACACTCGTGTACGCATATCCATCCAAGAGATCAATATGGCTGACAATGCTGGGAACTCAACAACCCCCATCTCATTACCTAAAGGTGGTGGAGCAATCAAAGGCATTGGTGAAACTTTTCAGCCTAATTTGTTCAGTGGCACTGGCAATTTTTCTATCCCCATCGCCACCACACCTGGGCGCGACGGTTTTGGTCCTCAACTAACATTACAATACAGCAGCGGAAGCGGTAATGGTCCATTCGGTCTTGGCTGGCAGCTCTCGATGCCCAGGATTACTCGAAAAACTGAAAAAGGCCTTCCCACCTACACAGATCAGGATGTCTTTGTGATGTCTGGTGCTGAAGACCTGGTACCGTATTTGGAAGCTGTTTCAGAAACGCCCGAAAAATGGGAACCTGTCGTTACAAAACAAGGGGCGTTCTCTGTTAGTCTCTTTCGCCCCCGAACTGAAGGACAGTTTGCAAGAATCGAACGCTGGACAGACCCTGATGGCAATGTACATTGGCGCGCGACCACTAAAGAAAATGTTACCAGCATCTATGGCCGCACTGCGTCGGCTCGTATTGTCGATCCACAACAACCTGATCAGGTATTTGAGTGGTTGCTTCAGGAAACCTTTGACAACAAAGGCAACCACATACTGTATGAATATATTCAGGAGGACCCTTTTTTACAGTTAGCGGGTATTCATGAGCAGAACCGTCACTATACACAGGCTTATATCCGTCGTATCTTGTATGGTAATACACCTGCTACCCTAGATGCGAATCTCACCAAAGGACCTATTCGAACAACCACGGATCATACCAATCCACTTAAGCGTCGTGAACGCAATTATCTTTTTGAAGTATTGTTTGACTATGGTGACTTACCACAGAAGCCAAAAATTCCAGATGATCTCAATCACGATATAGAAAACATAATTCCTGATAATTGGCCGGTCAGGGAAGACCCGTTCTCAAGTTTTCGTGCTGGTTTTGAAATTCGTACCCTGCGCCGTTGCCAGCGTGTATTGATGCTGCATCACTTCAGGGAGGGTGAACTGGAAGCTGCACCGTTAGTAAAATCCAGCAACTTCCAATACACAGTAAATGCCGATACACAACTCTCGTTTCTCAGCACGGCCACTGTTACCGGGTATCGCAAAGATCCAGACAATGTACAGCAATACCTGGAACGCAGCCTGCCCGCAATCAGTTTCAAATACTCTACATTCGAACCGCATAAACAGCATTATCAGTCTGTCACTGCCAATGGAGAGGCAATTCCACCACGCTCACTGGCTGCGCCGGATTTTACTGCCATGGATGTATTCGGTAACGGGATGCCGGATATTTTGCAAGACACAGGCAATGGATTACGTTACTGGCAAAACCTGGGCCAGGGTCATCTTGACAGAAACCAGCCTCAGTCAGGTGACCAGCCGACTCATTCTTTTAGCCAGTCCAGCGTTTCGTTTGCAGATATGGGGGGGGATGGACTGGTGGATCTGGTGGTTGATGACCCCCCGGTTTCCGGTTTTTATGAAAGTACGCCGGACGGTCGCTGGAAAAATTTCCAGCGCTTTAAAACCATGCCGGGTTTTGATCTTGCTGACCCGAACACCCGTCTGCTCGATCTGACTGGCGATGGACTGAGTGACGTGCTGGTTACCCGCGACAATCATTTCCTCTGGTTTCGCTGTTTGGGCGAGTCAGGCTATGACCAGCCCAGGCGCATTCCTCGAAAACAGAACCTGGAACACTTTCCTGATGTATTTTTTGATGATCCGGCAGGTCGTGTTCGCCTGGCAGACATGACAGGTGATGGCTTAAGCGATATAGTGCTGGTACATGATGGCCGTATCGATTACTGGCCTAATCTGGGTTATGGACGATTCGGGAAACGTCTGACGATGTCGAACACACCGCGTATCGGCTTTAGTTTCGATCCGCGACGTATGTTTCTGGCCGATCTCGATGGCTCCGGTGGCACTGATCTGGTCTATGTTGACCGGGAAGCGGTACATTTCTGGTTCAACCAGTCTGGTAATGCCTGGAGCAGCCAACAGACCATTAAGGGAACCCCCAAGGTCAGTGATCTCACCGCCATACAGTTTATAGATTTTTATGGCACCGGGACAACAACACTCCTCTGGAGTTATGACGCTGGTGAGCACGCTGGTAGCAGCAATTACAAAATACTTGATTTTTGTGGCGGTAAAAAACCCAACCTGCTGGTTGAAATGGACAACAACATGGGTGCGACGACACGCGTACAGTATGCTGCTTCCACAAAGTTTTATCTGCAAGACAAAGTCAATGGCAAGCCCTGGATTACCAATCTGCCCTTTCCGGTCCAGGTGCTTGAAAAAACGGAAGTCATCGATCATATCAGCAAGACCAAACAGGTCACACGCTATCAATATCATCACGGCTATTATGACGGACGAGAACGTGAATTTCGTGGTTTTGGCCGGGTTGACCAGTTTGATACCGAATTCTTTGATGACTTTAATACTGCGAGTCTGCATGGAGAAGAAATCCTGTTTGACAACGGGCAATCGGGTTTTCACATCCCACCCGTGGAAACCCGTACCTGGTTTCATACCGGTATCTATTTCGATGCAGAGCGGCATCTGGATCACCGCGCTTTAAGTGAACAATATCAGCGGGAGTATTACCGGGGGGATACCCAGGCATTTAAGCTGGAAGAACACGAATTTGAACAATCAGATGGACTTCAAGGCATGGGCGACACGCCTCATGAAGCCTCCCGTGCATTGCGAGGTGCCGTACTGCACACCGAAGTGTATGCACGTGACGGGTCAGATAAAGCAGATCATCCCTACACGGTGTCGGATCATCGCTACCGGATAACAGCATTACAGCCAAAGAATGGAAATAACCATGCCGTCTTTCTGACCACCAGCAAGGAGAATGTTAATTATCACTACGAACGCAATCCTGATGACCCGCGTATCAGCCAGAATCTCACCCTAGGTATCGACGATTATGGCAATGTCACCGACAGCGTGGCGATTGCCTACCCGCGCCGGGCAGTACCGGATGCATTGCCTGAACAAGGTGAAAGCAACATTGTATATAGCCATATTGATTTCATCAATGTCTATCAAGCGTCCACCGCAACCGGTTCTGCCTTCTATTATGCAGGCATCCCCTTTCAGACCCGTGAATACGAAGTGACAGGGTTAGACTGGCAATCCGGTCAATCTCAACTAAAAGAATTGGTCTTTGCAAGCGTGCTGGATGCGTCGTCCAGCGTGGATACAAATACTTTCAAGCCCTACCCATGGCAGCGCAAGGAAGCTGATACTGAAATACAGCGGCGCATGATTGAATGGACACGCAGCTATTTCCGCAGCAACAGCGACCCCGATCAAATTGATCCAATCGGTAATCTCGATCACCGACTTGCGCTGGGTGAGATTGATTCTCTGGCATTACCCTACGAATCCTATCAGGCCGTGTTCACCACCACCCTGCTAGAAAACATCTATGCAGAGCGTATTGCCGGCATAGATCTGGCCAGTGAAGGCGGTTATCACCCGCACCTGAATCATGCGGAGTCAGAAGGCAATGGCGGTATTGAAAATTACCGCTGGATACCTTCAGGCCGGCAAAATTTCAACCCGCAGAAATTTTATCAAAGTGAGCAAGCCCAGGATCCTTTTGGCAATACCACAACCGTGCTCTCCGATGTTTATGCATTACTGACCGAAACAGCCAAAGACGCGCTGCCCGCGCCGCAGACCAATGTAATCGTTGCCAAAAATGACTACCGCGTATTGCAAGCGTTCGAAATGACCGACCCTAACGGCAATCGCAGCCAGGTGGCTTTCGATGCCCTGGGTCTGGTAGTCGGCACAGCAGTCATGGGTGAGGATGCAGAAGGCAATATACAGGGGGATTCGCTGGCGGGGTTTGTGGCAGATTTAACCGACGCGGTACGCAATCAGCACATCGATGACCCATTGAATGTTGATGCCAGACACGACAGTAACCCGCATAATATTCTAAAAAGCGCCAGTACGCGGCTGCTCTATGCCCTTGATCGTTATGCAGAAACCGGCCAAGCCAATGTTGTCTACACCTTATCGCGGGAAACCCACGTATCCGGTGAACAGGGTACGCCCGCCAGAATACAGCATGCATTTGTTTATTCCGACGGCTTTGGCCGTGAATCGCAGACCAAGGTGCAGGCAGAACCTGATCGCACGACCCCCACAAAACCACGCTGGGTGGGCACCGGTACCACGGTCTATAACAACAAGGGCAAAGCCGTTCAGCAGTTTGAACCTTTTTTCAGTGATGATCATCATCACGGTATTGAGCAGCAGGGCGTCAGCTCCACCGTGTTTTATGATCCACTGGCTCGTGTAGTCTGTACCGTTCACCCCAACCACAGCTATGAAAAAGTGCTGTTCGATCCCTGGCAGCAAACCAGTTGGGATACGAACGATACCCTGCTGCTGGACCCCAGGATTGACTCTGATATCATGCAATACGTCGATGCCTATTTCATTCAATATGACCGAGCGTATCAGCAACAACATGGCGTGCCACCACAAACCTGGTACCAGGCACATATTCTGAGTGATGATGCCGTCACCAAAGCCACAGCGGAAAAAACCGAACCCCATGCCAATACCCCGAGCGTTGCTTACCTCGACACACTGGCGCGGCCTTTTTTGACCATCACTGATAATGGACAGGACGAGGCAGGCAAGGCACAACAATATGCCACCCGTGTGGTGCTGGATATCGAAAATAACCAGCATGAAGTGATAGACGCACTGGGCCGCAAGGTTATGCATTACGACTTTGACATGCTGGGTAATGCACTGCATCAAGCCAGCATGGAAGCCGGTGAGCGCTGGATGCTGAATGATGTCGCAGGCCACCCAATTCGCACCTGGGACAGTCGCGGGCATCAGTTTCGCAATCACTACGATTCACTCAGACGGCCTGTGGAATCCTGGTTATCCGAAAATTCAACAACCGAACAAATGGTTGAAAAGACTGTCTACGGTGAATCACTTGCCAATCCCGAAAACAAAAATCTCAGAGGTCAGGCCGTGCAGGTGTTTGATCAGGCCGGTGTAGCCAGTAGCGATCACTACGATTTTAAAGGCAACCTGCTCAGCAATCAGCGGCAATTAGCGACAAACTATAAAACAACGCTGGACTGGTCGAGCGATGTTGCGCTGGAAACAGAGAGGTATCGCAGCAGTACGCGTTACGATGCACTTAACCGGCCAGTTCAGGTAACCGCCCCCGATAACAGTCGCATTCGTCCGCTTTACAACGAAGCCAATCTACTGGAATCGGTCACTACCCAGTTACAGGGAAAGGCCGAAACCACCGTGTTCGTCAGCAATATCGATTACGATGCCAAAGGCCAGCGCCAGCGCATTGCTTACGGTAATGGCGCTAGTACACACTATGAATACGACCCGTTAACGTATCGGCTGGTGCATATGATCACACAGCGCGATGCAATAACATTCCCCGATGACTGTCCGCAACCTCCACCTGCAGGATCACCCGGTTGTCAGATTCAAAATTTACATTACAGCTACGATCCGGTCGGTAATATCACCCATATTCGTGATGATGCCCAGCAAACGGTTTACTTCCGTAATCAGCGGGTAGAGCCGAGTAACGACTATTCCTATGATGCTATTTATCGGTTGATCAATGCGACAGGACGCGAGCACCTGGGGCAGGGCGGTGCGCCCGTTCTGCATTCCCATAATGACGCACAACGGGTGGGTTTGTTGCAACCCGGTGATGGCAATGCGATGGGACGCTATACGGAACAATACCTCTACGATGCGGTGGGCAATATTCTCACTATGCAGCATCGGGGTAGCAATCTGGCGCACCCGGCCTGGACGCGTGATTATGCATATAACGAAGCCAGTTTGCTGGAAGCGGGCAAGGTCAGCAATCGTCTGAGCACCACCACCGTTGGCACCACGACTGAAACTTACGCTTATGAAGGCTCGGCTGGCTTGCATGGCAATATTACCGCCATGCCGCATTTATCACAGATGCAGTGGGACTATCGTGACCAGTTACAGGCAACGGCGAAACAAGCGGTGAATGGTGAGTCAATGCCGGAAACCACCTGGTATGTCTACGATGGCAGTGGTGAGCGCGTACGGAAATTGATCGAGTTGGCAAATGGCAATATCAAGCAGGAGCGAATTTATCTCGGCGGATTTGAGATTTTCAGGAAATACAACACAGATGGTTCAATCGAACTGGAACGCGAGACACTGCATATCATGGATGACCAGCAGCGTATTGCTCTGCTGGAAACGAGAACAGTGGGCGACGATGGTTCAGCCAATCAGCTTGTTCGCTACCAGTTTACCAATCACCTGGGCTCAACCGGGCTGGAACTGAATGGCCAGGGACAGATTATTTCTTATGAGGAATATACACCGTACGGCAGTACATCGTATCAGGCGGTGCGCAGTGCCACCGAAGTGCCACGCAAACGGTATCGGTATACGGGCATGGAGCGGGATGAGGAGAGTGGGTTTAGTTATCATTCTGCGCGGTATTATTTGAGTTGGTTGGGGCGGTGGGTGAGTGCTGATCCGGAAGGATTGGTGGATGGCACGAATCTATATCATTATGCTAGTAATAACCCACTACGTTTTTTTGATTTAGAAGGTAACGAACCAAAACGACCTAGACAATCATTTAGAGATTGGGCTAGAAATACAGTTTTTTCAAAAGTATTTCAGCTCATTGTTGGTCTGAATGCTGCTAGAAATACTAATGTGCCTGGATCAGGAGCTGTTCCAAAATTACTTGAACGTATAAGTGAAATAGAGCCAGCCTATGAATTAATTTCTAAACCTGAACCGCTGCCTCCGAAAAATGTAAATTCTTCACCACTAGGGAAACCTGAGAAGAAACAAGGTAAGGGATTAAAAAAATTTCATGTAAGTGAAATAGAGCCAGCCTATGAATTAAATCCTAAACCTGAACCTCTGCCTCCGAAAAATGTAAATTCTTCAGCACTAGGGAAACCTAAGAAGAAACAAGGTAAGGGATTAAAAAAGATTCATAAGCGCCTTTCTGGTTCTCCTCAAAAAAACAATACTTTTTCATTACATGATAAAGCTAAGCCAAATAATGGACTAGCTGTGTATGCAGATCCGAACATTGATTCAACTGACTCTGGTTTAGCGTCTGCAGCCTCAAGCTCTGCGTATTCAGCGCCAGAAAATAAAAAAGGTAGACCAGCAGTTCTTAGGAAGGGTCGATTTGCAAAATATACTAAGAGCGCCAAAGTAGTATTTTCTATGCTGAGCAAAGTTTTAAATGTTTTCTCGGTACCCACGATGTTTGATTCTGCGACACCCCCAGAATTTAGTGCTGCATCGCCAATAAGACCTGAATGGATAGAGGCTCCAACTGAACCTGGTCATTATGATTATCAAGTGGTAGTTCCTATTGGCGCAATGAACATTCCTAAGCCCAGTGAAATTCCACTTACTTACCCAAATGATCATCGTGATGCTGGGAAACCAGTTCCTAAATCTAGAATTTCAATCAGAATGCAGTAGGAACAATAGAAGTCAGCCATGAGCGAGACGGGGTTTGTACCCCATCTCAAACGTTTGGAACATTATTGACACAAAGAAGTGTATTGATATGCAAAAAAAACATAAACATTACGAACGGGATAAATATCCTGTCCTGCAAAAGAAAAGCGTACATAAATAAATTTTAACAGGAGGATTAAATTATGCCACCAAAAGGAAAAACATATAAAATCAACCTTTCTATTACAAAGCCAAACGATAATGAAAGGGTAAACGGCTCTCGATTAGTTGTTGAGGGAGCCGCATCGGAGACTGAAACACAGATAATTAGTAATGATCCTAATGCTGATCCAATATTCACGGTACTCCCAGTTGACTTATCGATTTCCTTGTCCGGTTCAGGAACAATACAGCGTAATGCAGTAAAGGGGACATGGGCGGCCACGTTCAATGTTACACAAGGTCAAAAAACGGTTACCGTTATAGCGACTACTCGAGTACCAGGCAGGGCAAATAAAAAAACAGTAATAGCCAAATTCACCGTCGTCGATGCCCTGCCGCCCGTCATTACCATAAGTGAACCAGCGCAAGGTGCTCAAATTGAAGGACCGGGCCCTGCTTATGATGTGCGCATTGCAGGCAAGGCCGTCGATCAGTCCAATATTAAGTCGGTACAGTACCGGGTCGATAATACCGGCAATTTCAAGAATGTGGTCAAGGATTCGGGGAGTGCGAAAAGCTGGAACTGGAGCCAACTGCTCATGGGGCTTAGCGCCGGCGTTCACAATATCGAGGTACGCGCCACTGACCAACACAACAATAGTACGGATACAAAGTCGGTATCATTCAAGACGTTTAGAGAGACAAACGCGCCGCTGCTCGAAATCAAAACCCCCAACCCTGCAACAGGTGCACATACTGTGACATTCAAGGAAGGCGGTGTGGCAGTTGAGGTATCCGGAACGGCAGTTGATGAAGATACCCGTGTCGAAACGGTACAATGGCAACTCGATGGTGGTGAGCTGAAAAATGCCAGCAATGTTTCCGGAAACTGGTCCAACTGGCGTTTTACCGCTGACATACCCTCTCCCGGTTTACATGAAATAAAAGTTGTTGCGACGGACATCCGAGACAATAGTAATACCGATGTTGTAAGCATCGATGCTGCCATTCCCTTCGAACTCGACGACATCGGTTTCGCGCCTTATCTGCAGGATTTAATGTCATTCACACGCAGACGCATACGGCAAATGAATAATCCTGCACCTGTCGAAATAGCACTGCTAAAAAGTGCTTTTCATCAACACTATGATCGGCTTGCGCTAGCTGATTTCGGCCCTGCTGCAACCCAACCTGTCGCGCAGGTGCGCATCGCGATTGAAGTGCTGCGCAGTTTTTTAGCTAACAGCTCGGCATTCCCTGATTACCTGGAGACTGCCTATCGTTTACTATTGTCAAACCTGGGGACTTCCCATGCTGAAATCCGCTTGATGCGTACGGCGGATGCCGATACACGCCAGGCATTAGCAAATCGACTGGGTATTGCAACGACAGGACTAGACACACTCTTTATCGCACCTGAACTACTGACAGAGGCCGGGCTACAAAATGTATTTGGTTTGATCGATACAACGCAAGACCCTATACGGCTGGCTGTTGATCAGGCTGAGCTATTAACCCTGCAACTCAGTACATTGCATACAAAATGGCTGGAGCAGGATCAGCAGGATCTTGAATCAGCGGAATTTCCCATCCCGGTTATCGATCCGGATATTATCGATGAATCCGATATAAAGAACCCTGTTGCAGGAAACACGGCTTATGATCTGTTTGTTGCGCGAAAGCAGTGGCTCGCTGATCAGTATGCGGCTATCAAGCTGGCAAGAGAGTCACAAGCCACACCGCTGGCAGGCTTTGACCATGTTGTGGCTATGATTTTAGGCAATGTCGATCTGCCTGCTCTGCAACAGCAGTATGAAGATGGCGTGGACATTGCGCCAGAACTTCAGGCCTTACCCCTGGCATTAAACGGATTTTTCGCGTTATCAGGGATGCGAAAACTGGCCGAAACCGGTGTGCTTACAGACAGTGAATGGACAGCGCTTTATCATATTTTACTGCAAGCCAGGAAACAGCGCGAGTTTGTACCATGGGCAAGCGAAGAAGTGAGTGCCAATCTGGTTGCAGAACCGGCCTATTTCACCCAAAGTAACAGCCGTCCTGAACTGACGCCCTGGCGCTCTTCCTGGCGTGCCCGACGTGATTGGGAGAAAAAGCTGGCAGCACGCATTAATCAGCGGCAAGGGCTGATACAAGCGCATCGCTCCGGGATTGAAGCGACCGAGGAAGTTGTCCTGCCGCTGTTGCGTGACAACCTGATCAACACCATTGACCGTCAGGGCTTTCCCGACATAGACATTGCTGACTGGCTGACGCAGCGACTCTCGCTCAGTTTCAAGTACAGTGGTGACCAGCGCATTTCCCGGCTGCAGCAAGGGGTGGAAACTTTACAGGATTTACTGTTAGCGTCACGTGCAGGCCGGTTAGCAAAGCTGGCAAAATTACCGGTGGGTAGCGAAACCCCAAAATGGGCGCTTGCTTTGGTGTCAGGCGGCTACAGTGAAAATGATTTTGATGAGGAATGGCAGTGGATGGGTAGCTATGCCACTTGGCGTGGCGCGATGTTTGCTTTTGGCTATCCTGAGAATTATTTACTGCCCACCTTGCGACCTAAAACACGTGGCGAGAAAAAACAATGGACAATTGCATTCAGCCTACTGGTCAAACGTGTCCGTCAGACGGGTCGATTGACAGCAGGCAGGGCTGAGGCTATTGCAGAAGAGTACGTAAAAACGCTTAATCGCGCTACGGATGCAGAGAATCCCGGCGACGGGATTCCGTATGACATTAAGCTCACCAGCCAACTCACAAAAAAAGAGCTGCGTGAACGCCGGCTTCGCTCCAAAACAGAGCTTGCCAATTTTGTTGACCCGGTGAACGGAGGGTTGACACCTGAAACGCCAGCTCATCTTAAAGAAATTTATTTTTTTGTACCAATGTTTCTGGCCTTGTCATTGCAGAAAAAAGGGGAATATCTCGCGGCACTGGACTGGTATCAAACCATCTATGCTTACGAGCTACCTCTGGAAGCGCGCAAAATATTTTTTGGTCTGGAAGCCGAAGAAGCCATACGCACCCAGTTTCGTCGCAGCCCGGACACCTGGCTGTTAGATGGTCTGGATGTGTTTGATATCGCCAGGGACCGCGCCAATGCGCTGACACGCTTCACTTTGCTTTCCATTGTGCGTTGCTATCTGGCGTTTGCGGATGCAGAGTTCACCAGCGAAACCAATGAGTCCATTCCCTTTGCGCGGCGTTTGTATATTACCGCGTTAAATCTAGTTAAATTACTCGAAGTGCCCGCAGCGATTGCACACTGGTCTTTCATCGAAGATGAAGGTGCAACGGCATCTGATATCACCGGAAATGGGCATGCGGCCATTCTCACGGGTACAAGCTGGGAAGCCGCAGGCTGGCGAGGTGGCGCCATCAGCCTGAATGCAAGCAGCAGTATTAAAGTCCCCCATGCAGAGGCGCTTGCGCTGGGAAAGGATGGGGACGATTTCAGCGTAGGCTTTGCCGTGTATTTAAGGGAAAGCTCAACGGGTAGTGTTCGAAGTCTGTTTCAAAAAGGCAATGCAAACAAGCAAACGCCAGGCATCAGCCTGCAAGCAAATGCTAATCGCATTCATTTCCGAATTGCAACCAAAGACAGTGACAATGAATCTGTTGTTAGCCAGGCAGAGATTAAGGTAAACCAGTGGACGTATATTGCCTGTGTCAAACAGGGTAGCTTATTGAAGCTTTATATCAATGGCCAATTCGACAGTGAAACGCTTTTGACGGCTGAGTCAGTCAGTATGGATGCGCCTTTATTGATTGGCAAAAATCTGCAACTTGACGGTATCAATGCCCTGGTTGATGAAATACGAATTTTTGACCGGGCATTGAGTGCAGATGCCGTGATTGCCCTGGCCGAAATTGATATCTTCCCGGCAAACCCGGCCATCAATGCCTTGCGTCAACACGCCGAACTGAATCTTAAAAAATTACGCAACGGATTGAACATTGCCGGTCTGGAACGGATTCGCAACGAAGCCATTGCGACAGAGCTGGTCGTCAGCGAGGGTGGATTAGTGCCCCCACCAACAACGCGATTGCGACCGACGATATACCGTTATGTTGCGCTGATTGAACGTGCCAAACAACTGGTGACGCTGGCTCAGCAGATTGAAGCCAATTTTTTTGCCGCATTGGAAAAGCGTGATGCGGAAGCCTATACCTTGTTAAATGCGCAACACGATGTGCAGCTCAGCAAAGAAACCGTTGAACTACAGGATATTCGCATTAAAGAAGCCGATAGCAATATCGAGCTGATGACATTACATCAGGATCGCGCACAGACACAGTACGATAAATACGATGAGTGGATTAATGCAGGGGCCAACCAGTATGAGCGAGCGATGCTTAATAACTATCAGAACTTAAGAGATGAACGTAACCAGCTTGCTGATCTGAATGCCTTGACAACAGTACTCAATGCGACTGTCAGTGCTGTTTCTGCAGGTCTAGGTGCCGCGGCTGGATTGGTTGCTGTTGAGGCTCTAGGGCTCGCGGCTGTACATCAATCACTGCAAGTGAAAAATATAAACAATCTCGAACTTGAATCGCAGACAAACACCTTCAACGCCAACCTCGAACGCCGTAAAGATGAATGGCGACTACAAAGCACGCTGGCGAACAAGGATATTGAAATTGCCGCACAGCAGATTTTACAGGCCGGCTTCAATAAAGCGATTGTTGCGCAGGAAAAAGCCATTGCCAGCCTGCGTTCGGATCAGGCACAGGCGGTGGTGGAATTCCTCCATAACAAATTTACCAATGTCGAGCTGTATGAATGGATGAGTGACATACTTGGCGAGATATACAGTTATTTTCTGCAACAAGCCACGGCAATGGCGCAACTGGCCGCCAGTCAACTGGCTTTTGAGCGGCAACAGCGACCACCGGCCTTTATTCGCAGTGATTACTGGCTGGCACCTGATGACAGTAACGGCGCAGTAAATCAGGGGGCAGAGAGTCCGGACCGGCGCGGGCTGACCGGATCAGCGCGTTTGTTACAGGATATCATTCAACTCGATCAGCATGCCTTCGAAACTAATCAGCGCAAATTACAGCTGGCCGAAAACTTTTCCTTGGCACGGTTGGTGCCTTTTGAGTTTCAGCAGTTTCGGGAAACGGGTATTTTGCCGTTTTCAACACCGATGGCCTTGTTTGATCAGGGCTTTCCCGGGCATTATCTGCGTTTAATCAAACGGGTGCGTATTTCTGTTGTGGGGCTGATTCCACCTACACAGGGGATTCGTGCAACGCTTAGCTCTGGCGGGATTTCTTATGTGGTGACCGGGGGTGATGTTTTTCGACGCACCGAGGTGCGCCGCCCTTCGGAAACAATTGCCTTTACCTCGCCCAGTAACGCCAGCGGCCTGTTTGAATTACAACCGGACAATGATTTGTTGCTGCCATTTGAAACCATGGGGGTAGATGCCAACTGGGAATTGCGTTTGCCCAAAGCAGCCAACCGCTTTAATTTTGATTCTCTGGCAGATGTGATTTTCAGCATAGAATACACTGCCTTGCACAGTCATGATTATCAACAGCTGGTCATTCAGAATCTGGATCGAAATTTTAATGCTGAACGCGCCTACAGTATCAAACAGGATTTTCCGGATTTATGGTACCACCTGCATCAGCCAGATGCGCTGGTTAGCGAAAACGGCACGGATATCCAGGCGCAGATCGTCCTCGAAAGGTCACATTTTCCTCCCAACCTTGAAGCGCTCACGATGGATCAGTTGATTGTTTTCTTCGTGCGAGAGGATGGCGCTGAATTTGAAATCGAGGTAGTGGATTTGCTGTTTGAAGCTAATCAAACAGGCAATAGCCTGTCCTACGGTGGGGCAAGCTCTATTGATGGTGTTATCAGTACCCGCCGAGCCAATGCCACCAGCTGGTTGCCACTGGTCGGTGAAACGCCGGTAGGAAAGTGGACGCTGGTATTTTCCGATACCCAGGAATTCCGGAATCGTTTTGCAAATGAACAAATCAGCGATATTTTGTTTGTTACAGGGTATTCCGGTGATACCCCTGCCTGGACATCCTAGAAAAACAATTCTAAGAAGAGACTGGAAACATTTTTATCAGGCAGGCGTACAAAACCTCTGTTGTTTAAACTTAGAAAAAATTACGGGTTAAGTCAAAATCAATACATTCCAGAAAAATTATCATAGAATATTAAAACTCATGTTAACTCTTTTGCCTGCATATCTGCATGATAAGAGGAGCGTACCAATGGCGCACTGGCTACATTTTTAAATCCCAAAGCTTTTGCTGTTTCTGCATAACAATCAAATTGTTCAGGCGTAATATATTCTTTTACAGCCAAATGATCCTTACTAGGTTGAAGATACTGGCCCAGCGTCAACATACTGCACCCATGGACTCGTAAATCTCTCATCACTTGCTTCACTTCTTCCTCCTGTTCGCCAAGACCGAGCATAATGCCTGATTTAGTCATCGCATGAGGATAAGCCTCTTTATATTTTTTTAATAAAGTCAAGGACTCTTGATAATTTGCTCCTGGTCTGGCTTCTTTATACAGTCTCGGCACCGTTTCCAGATTATGATTAAATACATCACAAGGTTGTAGTTTAAGTATTTCAACCGCTTTATCCATACGCCCACGAAAATCAGGTACTAATACTTCGATTTTGGTTTCTGCAGAGTGCTCTCGTATTGCTTTAATACATTCGGCAAAATGTCCTGCCCCCCCATCTCTCAAATCATCCCTGTCTACCGAAGTGATTACTACATATTTTAAAGACATGGCTTTGATGGTTTTAGCCAAATTAATGGGTTCATCTTGATCTAAAGGTTTAGGTTTACCATGAGCTACATCACAAAAAGGACACCGGCGCGTGCAAATGTCCCCCATAATCATAAAGGTCGCAGTACCATGGCTAAAACATTCTGCCAGATTGGGGCAAGCCGCTTCTTCGCATACCGTATAGAGATTATTTTCCCTTAAGGTTTTTTTTATACGGCTTATCTCTTCATTGGCAGAAATTTTTACCCGTATCCAATCTGGCTTTCTTAACAGCGTGCCACTGGTTTCAACCTTTATCGGTATTCTGGCCAGCTTTTCTGCATTACGTTGATGGGTTTTTGGGGTTGACCTGGAAGGTGCATTTAGACTCATTGCTTTATCGCTTGTAAAATATGATGAACGACAGGAACTGCAAGTTCATAAGTTTGTATATTGACATTCATATCGGAAAGTTGTGTCACTTCCAGCTCAGAATAACCACAGGTATTTATATGATTAAAAGGTCTTAAATCCATATTATTATTCAGACTGAGCCCATGATAACAGCAACCTCTTTTAACTCTTAGCCCGACTGATCCTATCTTCTTTGAATCCACATAAACGCCAGGAGCTTCAGGTTTTGCTATCGCCTGGATACCGTATTGAGATAATGAATCAACCATGGCCTGCTCAAGCATTGTGACGATTGCTCTGACACCTATCTTTAAACGTTCTATATCTAATAATAAATAAACAACTAATTGCCCTGGACCATGATATGTCACTTGACCACCACGGTCAGTCTCAACAACCGGGATGTTATCAATATTAAGTAAGTGCTCTCTTTTACCATTGAGTCCTAAGGTATAAACTGGGGGATGTTCAACAATCCAGATTTCATCAGCTGTTTCTTTACCTCTATCCAGTGTAAATGTCTGCATGTCCCGCCAGACAGCTTCATATTCTCGAAGATCTAACCTTCGTATAACCGGTTGCATTATTTAATATTACGAGTAATGGTGAATGCACCTCGGATATCACCTGGTTTAAAACCTGTTGCCTGATCATCTGGATATTGTTGATGTATTTTTTCTGCAACATCTGTAGATAGTTGTTCTCCGTGACAACTCAAACAAATCCCTTGTGTTGGGATTGCTTTCATATAACGAAATACCGGTTGGCTATTGGATGCGTCAATGATTACTGAAAATTCCAGCTGCTCTACAGCCTCTCCCTTTTTCGTCCGTCGCTGGAAATCCTGCAACACCTTTTTTTCCCAGGCGTCCGCAGTATTTTTTATATTTCTAACCTTTAATGAAGTGCGGGCTATTTTCCAACCAAATTGCTCTGAGACTTTATTAGAAATTTGTTCTGCTACTGCCTGGCATACATGTATGGCTTCCACGGGGCCACCCACTTTCATTGCTTGCTGTAATTTATTTTTTAATTGTTGAGAAAACTGCTTTATAGATTGTTTGCTTTCCTCAATCATTTGCTCTTCGCTGGTGGCATTAACAGCCGTAGTGAACACCATCAGAAGTAGTATTTTGCTTAATTTATGCATTGAATTACCTCTTTTAGATTAACCTATCGGCAAACTGCTCAATCTCATATTTATTCTGTAATTGACTGGCTTGAACTACAATCAAATCTGGTGACAACTGCATAATTGTTTTTGCAAATATACCACTACTCACACCAATTTCCTCACCTGATTGGGAAAACAATTTTGTGTTACCTACTCCACAACTGGGTGATTTATCCTGTAACACCAGTCCAGACAAAGAATATTGATTAATAAACCGGACCGCAAACTCAGCCAGTTGATCAGCCACATCAACATTTAGCTCATCCGTTTTTAACACTTTAATAATCGACCCTACCTGAGTCAGTTGTATTTTTGCTCTGGGTATACCCAAACCAATCTCAACTTCAGGGCAAACAGCAATCAGTTGACAGTATTGTTTTAACCCTTCCGCGATAAGTGAGGTATATTTATCGCATCCATCATATCTCACCCTTTGCCCAAGCAAACAGGCACTGACGCCGACTATAGGTAAGTTATACAAGTTTTATAAAGCCATTAATACTTCTGTACAATCAGTTAACCCCTGGTATATCGCATCCAGTTGTTTTCTACTGGTAGCCTCTATGGTAACTGTAACTGATAAGTATTTATCACCTTTACTCAATCGGCTCAGCACCGCACCTTCTTTTATATCACCCACGTGTTGGCGAACAATCTCAATCACTATTGCATCAAAGTCAGCAGTGTTCTTACCCATTGCTTTTATTGGGAACTGGCATGGGAATTTTAGTAATGTTTCTTCTTCACTCATAAAGTTTTTTTATATTGTTGAAAAAGTTGGTTCATTTTATGGAAGACTGGTCCAGGTTTACCGTCCCCCACTTTTTCTGAATCTAACTCTACAACCGGTATGATTTCCCGGGTAGAACTGGTAATCCAGATTTCACTTGCTGTTTTTAATGCTTCAAGCGATATAATTTCTTCGCTGACTAGAAAGTCATTTTTTTTTGCCAGTTCAAGAATAACCTGGCGTGTAATTCCAGGTAATATTTCGGCTGTTTTTTCAGGAGTCATTAAAATACCATCTATTATTGCAAACAAATTACTGGCAGCACCTTCTGTCACATAGCCTCGTTTATGCAGAATGGCCTCAGCACAGCCTTGTTCTATAGCTTTCTGTCTTAGCAATACATTAGCTAACAGCGTAGTCGCTTTAACATCGCACATTTCCCAGCGACTATCTTCTATGGTTAATGCTTTAACTCCCGTTTCTACTCCGGCAAAAGGTAAGATTTCAGAACACATGGCAAAAACCGTAGGAACAGGGTTTTTAGGAAATGCATGATCTCTTGTCGATGAAACCCCACGGGTGATTTGTAAATAAATATATTGATCCTTGGTCTTATCCAGTAACGGAGTAAGTATTTCCAGCCATTTTTCTAAATCATAATCAAATTCAAGTCGAATGCGACTCATACTTGCTTTTAATCTATCCAGATGATCCTGTAGTCTGAAAAATAGCCCTGCATAAGAAGGAATCACTTCATAAACCCCATCACCAAACAGAAAACCACGATCAAGCACAGAAACTTTTGCTTCAGATAATGGCAAATATTTGCCATTTAGGTACACTTGCTTATCTATAAAGTCAGTCACTTGCTACTCCATATCTAGCATCAGCATAGCTTCATCATAGAGCCTTTGAACCAAACCGCCTTTGTTAACTGTTTTTAATGCCTTCAATGGTCTGCTTGCAACTACATTTCCGGCAAGTGAAACTTTGACCGCACCAAACACTTCGCCTTGCTTAACAGGTGCAATAATTTTTTTATCCAGTTTAATTTCTGCTTTTAAATCATTGTAATGTCGACGTGGGATAGTAACGTATAGATCATCAGTCAGTCCCATAGGCAATTTTTTACTATCCCCTTTCCATATTCTGGTCTCAGTTAAAGCTTCAAGTTCTGAATAAAGCTTATGCGTTTCAAAAAAACGAAATCCATAATTTAATAAACTCTGACTTTCATTGGCTCTGGCATTGGCACTCGCTGTACCCATTACCACAGAAATCAGACGCATACCTTCACGTTTTGCCGAAGCCACCATGCAATAACCTGCTTCTTCCGTATAACCTGTTTTCACACCATCTACTGATTTGTCGCGCCATAAAAGTTTGTTTCTATTTGGCTGAGTAATATTATTAAAAGTAAACTCTTTTTCTGAATCCCAACGGTAATACTCAGGAAATTCACGAATCACTGCTGTTGTTAATTTAGCCAGATCTCTTGCTGTTGTGTAGTGATTTTCACGGGGAAGGCCCATGCTATTTTCAAAATGAGTATCCATCATACCAAGCCGTACCGCATTTTGATTCATCATTGCTGCAAAAGTTGATTCATCACCCGCTACATGTTCGGCTAATGCAACACTCGCATCATTACCTGATTGAATTATAACGCCATGTAGTAAATCTTCTATAGCAACCTGTTTATTAACTTCAACAAACATTCTTGAACCAGGCGTCTGCCAGGCTTTTTTACTAATCGTTACTTTTTCATCGAGGGTTAAATGACCGTTCTTTAATTCTCTGAATATGACATAAACTGTCATTATCTTGGTTAGACTTGCTGGCGCAAGCCGTTGATCTGCATTTTTTTCAGCCAATACCTTTCCACTATTAAAATCCAGCAGTATAAAACTACTTGCGGCTACACTAGGTGCAGCTGGAATCAAAATCTTGTTTGTTGCCTTTGCCGTATTTAAAAACAAAAACAAAAACAAAACTAAAAACAAAATAAAATAATTACGTATAAATAAGGGCATTATTATTATCCGAAGTAACTCTAAAAAAGATTCTGTTATTGTAGCATTTAAGGGCAGCCCTAATAATTCTGTCTGAGCAAATATGCAATTATAATTTTTGAATACATAGCGAGGATTATATGTTTATAGATGGTTGCCACGAATTATTAGAGACATTATTAATTCTCCTTTGTCAGATTATAAATGTAGGGTGCGTTGCACGCACCCAAATTATTTTTTTATCCTTCCATCACCGAAATAGTACGTACAACGCACGAAAATACTTTTGTATAGTATCCATTCAAATGTGACAAAGTAGAATTAAGGAGTCAGGATTTTAAGCAGCAACTTTATTTTTCGAACACCAACTGTGTATTTCTAAAGCCCAATAGGTCAAGCTTTTTAGTGACTTTATCAGCCTGATAGACTGAATACAAAGGCCCAACCTGCACCTTATATAAATCATTATTCTGATTTTTGGCAACCTTGATCATTGAGTCTATTATCTGCCCTGCCAGTAACTTTTCTCGCATTTGCCAGGCATTTACTTGCTGGTTAAATGCACCTATTTGCAAATAAAATGTACTATTTTTCTGCTGCGGCATAGATTGATAGTCTTTTTTAATACTCTTTGCTGATGCTCTGGGTTGCAAAGCAGTAATTTCTACAAATCCCGTTCCTGTTTTCTGGATATCCAGTTTTATTGCCGCTACATAGGATAAATCAATAATTCTATTATTATGAAACGGGCCTCTATCATTAATTCGAACAACGACACTTCGTTGGTTGTTTAAATTTGTCACCCGTACATAACTAGGTATGGGCAGGGTTTTATGTGCCGCAGTCATGGCATACATATTATAACGCTCACCATTCGCAGTTTTTCTACCGTGGAATTTTGTTCCATACCAGGAAGCAATACCTTTTTCCTGATAACCTTTGCTATCCGCTAATACTTTATATTGCTTTCCCAACACTTTATATTGTATCGGGTTCCCTGCCCTGGTACGTTTTTCATACTTGGGGACTGCATCCGGCACTGCCATCACATCAACAGGAATAGAATCAGGCGCACTATCTTTAACGGTTGGTTCTACAGTACAACCACTACTAACAATGACGGCTAAAACAACAATTACTTTATTCATTATCAAGTTTTAACTTAGGGACTTTTTCAGCCATTTTATTTTCTAAAACATTTGGTAAGCTATCTTTATGCTTTTCCTTATAAATGGCATCACTCAATTGATACACAGCCATAGCATATAAAGGGCTATGGTTATAACGGGTAATCACATAAAAATTATGCAACCCTATCCATAATTCGCGACTTTCTTGCTGCTGATAAGCCAATAATTTAACCTTTTCATCCGCTTTTATTGGTTGCAATGAATTCACCGACAGTGCTTGTAAATCAGCCCAACTCATATCAGGCTTGAGCCCTTGTTTTAAAGCCTGCTGATAAACCTCACCTTCAGTAGTAACAGGAAAAGCGATGGCCTCATCTTTATGCCAATGATGTTTAAAAAAATAATTGGCAACACTCGCTATTGCATCAGCCGGATTATTCCAAATATCTCTTTTTTGATCATTTTCAAAGTCAGCTGCATATGCTCTATAGCTACTCGGCATGAATTGTGGGATTCCCATTGCTCCTGCATAAGAACCTGTGGGTTCCAATGGGTTCATTTTTTCTTCACGACAAAGTATCAAAAAACTTTCCAGTTCACTAAGAAAAAACTTGCTTCGTTTCGGATAAGCAAAAGCTAATGTTGAAAGTCCATCAATCACTCTGTGATGCCCAGTGTTTCTTCCATATAAGGTTTCAACACCAATAATTGCTATTATTATTTCTGCAGACACCCCATATTTAGATTCTACAGCCGTTAATGTCGCCTCATTATCTTGCCAGAATTTTACTCCCCCTTGGATACGTTTATCGCTCATAAAAATCTTTCGGTATTTATACCACGGCAACCCTTCGGCAGGTTTCTTCATGGTTTTAATAATATTTTCTTTAATACCAACCGATTGAAATAACTGTTTTAACTGTTCTTCTTTAAACTGATGTTTTTTAACCATACCAGTCACAAAACTATTAAATAATTCATTTTCTTCAAGAGCAGAAAATGAATTGAAGCTAACTATAAAACCACAGCATATCAATAAACAGCTAACTGTTTTTTTCATTTTTAAATTGTCCTAAGTGGGTAATAATTTTCTGTGCGTGTGTATAGACATGAGAATGCCGAAACTGGCCAACAAGGTCACCATTGATGTCCCCCCATAACTTATGAGAGGCAGAGGTACACCGACCACAGGTAATATACCAATCACCATACCAATATTTACAAAAACATAAACAAAAAAAGTAAAGGTCAAACTACCTGCCAGTAACCGACTATAGGTATCCTGGGCTTGTACGGAAATATACAAACAGCGGCTAATAATCAACAAATATAAAACTAATAGCCCAAGGCAACCCGAAAATCCAAACTCTTCTGCGTAAACAGCAAAAATAAAATCGGTCGAACTTTCTGGAAGAAAATCCAGTTTCGCCTGAGTACTACCCAGCCAGCCTTTACCATGTATCCCCCCAGAACCAATAGCAATTTTAGACTGGATAATATGGTAGCCTTTGCCCAAAGGATCGGCTTCAGGGTTTAACAGCGTCAACACTCTTCCCTTCTGATAATCACGCATAAAATGCCATAAAACAGGTGTTAATGAAGCTAATGCCGCTACCGTTATTAACATAAACCGCCATGATAATCCGGCAAAAAATAATACCGCAGCACCTGAACTTGCGACTAATAAAGAGGTCCCCAGGTCAGGTTGTTTTGCTATCAATAAAGTGGGAATAATAATTAAAACGGCTGCTCTGAAAAGCTGCATTGGTTTCGGTGGTAATGTATAACCCGATAAATACCAGGCAATCATCATCGGGGTGGTAATTTTTATCATTTCTGATGGCTGAAAACGAAACAAACCCAAATCCAGCCAGCGCTGAGCACCTTTCCCAATTTGTCCGACCAATAAAACAGTTAGCAGTAATAACACCCCAAAAATATAGAGTGCTGCAGAATGCCGATGAAAATGTTGTGGATTTATGTGAGCCAGCAC
Organism: Methylococcaceae bacterium; assembly: GCA_021647585.1. Lineage (GTDB taxonomy): Bacteria > Pseudomonadota > Gammaproteobacteria > Methylococcales > Methylomonadaceae > QPIN01. Next base: position 107,346 of record JAKIUK010000001.1, on the reverse strand, counting down.
TATCATCAAAATAAAAGCCACACCTATCCGCGCACCTTGTCGCATTAAAATGTTTATATCTTGCCCACCAGCACTGTACAAAATCAGAAAACTTAAGCTACAAACTAGCAACAGACCTATAAAAAGAGGAATGTCTATATGTAGTTTTCTGAGCAAATTCCCAATAAAAGAAGAGGGAACAAATTGTTCACTTCTGGTTTCAGTTTGCATCAACAACCTCCTCTGGACCCATTAAAAACTGTTTCATTATTTTGCCTGCAATAGGGGCTGCAACAGAACCACCGTGACCACCATTTTCCACAATAACGGCGACCGCTATTTGTGGATCATAAGCCGGTGCAAAAGTAATAAATAAAGCATGGTCCCTTAATTTGAAAGCGATTTCATCTTCATTATATTTTTCTTCTTGTTTCACCGAAAAAACCTGAGCAGTCCCGGTTTTACCCGCTATTAAATAATTGATGTCTTGTTTCAATGTTCTGGCAGTACCCCTTGCACCATGTACAACATTAACCATTGCTGAAACAATGTCTTCAACATTTTTTGGATTCAAATTAATCTGCGATTTCGATTTTGATACACCCGCCTTTGTATAATTTGAATTAACAATCCTATCAACTAAATGGGGCATCACTACTCTGCCCCGGTTAGCCAAAGTAGCAGTAGCTCTTGCCAATTGCAAAGGTGTCACTTGCATAAACCCCTGTCCTATACCCGCAATCAATGTTTCACCGGGATACCAGGGTTGTTTTCTGGTCTTTCTTTTCCATTCTCTGGAAGGTAACAGCCCTGATTTTTCTCCAACCAAGTCTACCCCTGTTTTTTCTCCAAAACCAAATTTTTGTAGAAAATCGTGCATTCTATCGATTCCTAAAGTGCGTGCCAAATCATAAAAATACACATCACACGACTGAGTTACAGCATCATTCAAATCAACCCAACCATGCCCCCATTTTTTCCAGTCCCTGTATTTATGTTTTACCTTAGGCAATTGATAATAACCGGGACAATACAATTTATGCTGAAAATCTGTCACCTTGTATTCAAGACCAGCCAGCCCCATAAAAGGCTTAATTGTCGATCCTGGCGGATATTGTCCTCGTAAAGCACGGTTAAACATGGGTCTGTCATCAGACAGTTGAAGTGCTTTATATGCCTTACTGCTAATACCATAGACGAAAGGATTAGGGTCAAACCCCGGGCGGCTAGTGAAGACCAGAATATCGCCTGTTTTAACCTCCAAAGCAACAACAGCACCGTTATATCCCTCTAAAGCCTGATAGGCAGTTTTCTGCAAATCTATGTCCAGAGTCAAATATAAGTTTGCACCGGGAACAGGATCATCAGATGCAACAGATTTAACAGATCTGCCTTGTGCATTGGTCTCAATTTCTGAATACCCCGTCTGCCCATGCAATTGCGACTCGTACGCTTTCTCAATGCCGATTTTACCTACATGATGTGTCCCTCTGTACTCAGACATAGGCAGGGATTTCAACTCTTTTTCATTAATTCTACCTACATAACCTACTACATGTGCTGTCAAAATATCATAGGGATAATGACGAACCAATCTGGCATGCACATCAACACCTGGATAATAAGGTCTGACTACAGAAAATTTTGCTACCTCTTCATCACTCATTCGCAGTAATAAAGGGACACTGCTAAATCTTTTTTCTCTTTTCTTCTGTTTCAGAAACTGTTCAATTTTTTCGTCTGGAATATCTAATAATTGCTGTAATTTTTGTAAGGTATCATCAAGATCTTTGATCTGCTCAGGAATTAACTCCAGACTATAGGAAGGAATATTTTCTGCCAATACTCGTCCATGCCGATCATAAATAATGCCTCGTGTTGGGATTAAGGGGACGATCTTGATCCGATTTGACTTTGCCATAGTTGAGTAATGCTCATGCCCAACAACCTGTAAATAGACAAGCCGGGCAATTAAACCAAAGGTCAATAGCAAAACAATAATGAAAACCGCAACAACACGACTGAGAAAAATTCGATTTTCAGCTAACGGGTCTTTTATCGCATTATATCTAGTCATGTCTACCATGAAATCCAAAAATACGAAAATAACGCAACCCTGAATAAACTAAAGGCCAGAGTATTGTTCCCGTAAATACAGGCACCCAAAATGAGACTGTTAATTGTACAGGCGCTTGTATATTTTCTATCCAGAACATCATCATTTGAGAAAACATCAGTAACAGAAAAATAAACAATGCCTGCTGAGGTACCGGATAATGTCGTAAACGTTTATGGAGTTTTAAACAGGTATAACTGATTAATGCATATATCAACGCGTGCTGCCCTAATAAACGCCCTGTCAAAACATCTACCAATATGCCGATAACCAAGGCATTAAACACACCTACTCTTTCGGGTGTTGCCAAGGTCCAGTAGATCAAAACCAATAGAACCCAGTCTGGATTTAGGTAATTTAAAACCACTGGTAGTGGTAATATTTTCAAACACATTGCCAACAAAAGAGTGACCAGATAACGCTGGGTATTGTGTTGATTATTGTGCTGCATTTTCAGCACTTGTTTCTGTTTCTGTTTCTGTTTCTGTTTCTGTTTCTGTTTCTGTTTTAGTTTTAGTTTTAGTTTTAGTTTTAGTTTTAGTTTTAGTTTGTGTTTGTGTTTGTGTTTGTGTTTGTGTTTGTGTTTGTGTTTTTGGTTGTGGAAATGTAAGTGGTACTGGTGTTGAATCAGTCCAGACTATTAATAATTCACGACTTCTGTCCAGCTGTGCTTTTGGAGTCGCATAAATATTGGCAAAAGGCTTATTTGGTTGAACAGTAAAATTATCTACCACGGCCACTGGATAGCCCTGAGGAAATGTCCCCCCCAAACCAGAAGTCACTAACAAATCACCGGGTAAGATATCCGCATTATTAGGCAAAAAAGGTAAAATCAAACGGTCTAATTGCCCACTACCTATAGCAATTGTTCTTAAACCATTCCGGTTAACCTGTACCGGAATGGCATGATTTGGGTCAGTAATTAACATGATTTCTGAACTCAATGGCAAAGATCGAATAACCTGTCCCACAACGCCGCTACCATCTAAAACAGGCTGTTTGGCATACACTCCAAATCTGGATCCTTTATTAACCACTACCACATGTTCATAGGGCACAAGATTAACAGATAGCAATTCTGCTACCAAAACCTGCTCACCCAATTTAAATGAATTTTCCAATAAGCTTCGTAAGCGAATATTTTCATTTTCCAAAGCAGCAAATTTCAACAACTTGATACTATCAATCAACTGTTTTTGTTTAAGAATCGCGTTTTCTTTCTTCAAGTCAGTATAAGAAATCAGCATTTCATAAGTATCTTCGACAAAATCTACAGGCATACTCACCAGTAACTGAATTGGATAAACAAGTACTGATAAAATCGAACGTGTATTATCCATCCGTGAGCTACGATGCTCGACAGCAAGTAAAATAACTGATACCAGAACTACAATAAGTAATCGGGTGTTAAGAGAAGGACCTGAAGCAAATAAAAGTTTTATAACAAAACCTCACACACAAAATTTTTACCCATTAGTACTGCAAACATCATCATTGTTCAATCTAAAAAATCCATTTTAAGTGGAATAAGAATGGTTTAGCAAAGACGATACATCTAAAACAAAAATGGCCAGACATAAGCCTAGCCACAAATGCCTATATCAATATCAATTATTCCAAAGAAAAAGTAGATAAACCTTTTTCATCCAGCATTTCCAAAACCATACCCCCACCCCTAGCAACACAAGTCAGTGGATCATCAGCTATATAGACAGGCAAACCTGTTTCTTCTGCAATCAATCGATCTATGTCTGATAACAAAGCCCCTCCCCCGGTTAAAACTATTCCCCTACTGGCAACATCCGCGCCCAATTCAGGTGGTGTCTGTTCCAAAGCGACTTTTACCGAACCCACTATACCTGATAAAGGTTCCTGTAAGGCCTCTAGAATTTCATTACTATTCAAAGAAAAACTGCGTGGCACACCTTCAGCCAGATTACGGCCTGTAATATGAATTTCTCTCACCTCACTACCGGGATAGGCGGTACCAATTTCATGTTTAATTCTTTCTGCCGTAGCTTCACCAATTAAAGTACCGTAGTTTCTACGCACATAATTGATAATCGCTTCATCAAACCGATCACCACCTATTCGCACTGAGGCAGAATAGACAATGCCATTCAACGAAATAACTGCAACTTCAGAAGTCCCTCCACCAATATCCAGTACCATGGAACCATGCGCCTCATCTACAGGCAACCCAGCGCCTACAGCTGCTGACATAGGCTCTTCAATCAAATAAACTTCTCTGGCACCTGCCATTGCTGCTGATTCACGAATAGCACGTCGTTCAACCTGGGTGGAGCCACAAGGCACACAAATCAGAATACGTGGGCTTGGACGAAACAACTTGGACTCATGTACTTTTTCTATAAAAAAACGTAACATTCTCTCAGTTACTGCAAAATCGGCAATCACTCCATCTTTTAAGGGTCGAATAGCCGTAATATTACCGGGTGTGCGACCTAACATCATTTTTGCATCAGCACCCACTGCTGCAATTGTTTTTGCCCCCCGAATTCTATCTTCCTTAATAGCCACAACAGAAGGTTCATTTAATACAATCCCCTGTCCAGGTATATAAATCAAGGTATTAGCGGTACCCAAATCAATAGACAAATCATTTGAAAAAAGTCCGCGAATTCTTTTGAACATCTTTAGCATTATCCTTAGCGATATAAAATCTTACTACTTTAACAATCAAGCAGGTATTTGGGCAAGATATAAAGTATCATATTTATAAAAAGTAACCTTTGGAGTTAAAAAATGTCGTTGTCGGCTGATGAAGTAAAAAAAATTGCCTATTTGGCAAGACTGGGAATTGATGAACAAGATACCGATGCTTACGCTAAAGATTTATCTAATATGCTGGATTTAATGACCCAAATGGGTGATACCTTTACCGATACCGTCCAGCCCATGGCACACCCTATGGATCAGATGCAACGATTGCGCCCGGATACCGTTTCAGAACACAATCAGCGCGAAAATTTCCAGTCTATTGCCCCGCAAATTGAAGCAGGACTGTATTTAGTACCTAAAGTTATCGACTAAGAATCACTATGCACAACAAAACAATTACAGAACAGGCTAAAGACTTACGTTCAGGAAAATACTCCAGCGTAGAGTTGACACAAGCTTATCTGCAACGAATAAAAAAACATAAAGCACTCAATTGTTTTATTACGGTTACCGAAGAACACGCTCTGGAAGATGCAAAAATAGCCGACACTCAATTATCAGCAGGTAATGCGAAACTATTAACAGGAATACCTATTGCCCAAAAAGATATTTTTTGCACACAAGACATCAAAACCTCTTGTGCTTCAAAAATGCTGGATAACTTTATCGCACCTTATAATGCTACCGTTATTGAAAACTTCAATAATGCGGGTGCAGTCATGCTGGGTAAATTAAATATGGATGAATTTGCCATGGGCTCATCCAATGAAACCAGTTTTTATGGCGCAGTACAAAACCCTTGGGATACCAACACTGTCCCCGGTGGTTCGTCAGGTGGTTCTGCTGCTGCAGTTGCCGCACGGTTAGCCCCTGCTGTTACTGGCACAGATACCGGCGGATCAATACGCCAACCCGCATCATTATGCGGCATTACCGGATTAAAACCTACTTACGGCAGAGTATCCCGCTATGGCATGATTGCTTTCGCATCCAGCCTAGACCAGGGCGGCCCTATGGCCAGGTCTGCAGAAGATGCAGCATTATTACTGCAAACCATGGCCGGCTTTGACAGCAAGGATTCAACCAGTGTAGAGCAAGCTGTTCCGGACTATTCAGCCGGATTAAATAACAGCCTTGAAGGGTTAAAGATTGGCTTGCCTAAAGAATTTTTCAGTGCCGATTTAAATAACGATATAGCCACAACGATTGAAGCAGCAATTAATGAATATCGTAAATTAGGAGCAGAAGTCAAAGAAGTCTCGCTACCTAATATGAAGCTGGCAATACCCGCCTATTACGTCATTGCCTCGGCAGAATGTTCTGCCAATCTATCCCGTTTTGATGGAGTGCGTTTTGGTTATCGCTGCGATAATCCTGCTGACTTGAATGATTTATATATCCGTTCACGCGGTGAAGCTTTTGGCGCTGAAGTTAAACGTCGTATTTTAATGGGCACCTATGCATTATCTGCGGGATATTACGATGCCTATTATATTAAGGCACAAAAAGTTCGTCGCTTAATTTCTGAAGATTTCAATAAAGCACTATCCGAAGTTGATGTACTAATGGGTCCTGTTTCACCCTCCACTGCTTTTGCCCAAGGTGAAAAAACCGGCGATCCTATCGAAATGTATCTTGCTGACATTTATACCATTGCCATTAACCTGGCTGGCTTACCGGCCATGTCTATCCCCGCTGGATTTGTAGATAACAAACCCGTGGGTTTACAAGTGATAGGCAATTATTTTACAGAAGCTCGCTTGTTGAATATTGCTCATCAATATCAACAGGTTACCAACTGGCATCAACAAACACCCCAAGGTTTCGAGTAAGGAGAACATAATGGAATGGGAAACAGTGATTGGTCTGGAAATTCACGCCCAGATGGCCACAAAATCTAAAATATTTTCTGCCGCATCTACTGCGTATGGAGCAGAACCCAATACTCAGGCATGCGCTGTAGACCTTGGTTTTCCAGGTGTATTACCTGTACTAAACCAGGAAGCTGTACGTATGGCAGTTAAATTTGGTATGGCCATAGGTGCCGAAATAGCACCTTATTCGGTATTTGCCAGAAAGAATTATTTTTACCCTGATCTGCCTAAAGGCTATCAAATCAGTCAAATGGAATTGCCCATCGTTGGTATCGGTTATTTGGATATTGAAGTCGATGGTAAAACCAAACGTATTGGTGTCACCCGCGCCCACTTGGAAGAAGATGCCGGTAAATCATTACATGAAGATTTTCATGGATTGACTGGCATTGACCTGAATCGTGCAGGCACCCCCTTACTGGAAATCGTTTCAGAACCGGATATGCGTTCAGCTAAAGAAGCTGTTGCCTATATGCGCAAAATCCATGAACTGGTACGGTATCTGGATATTTGTGATGGTAACATGCAGGAAGGCTCTTTCCGATGTGATGCCAACGTGTCTATACGCCCCAAAGGTCAAAAAAAATTTGGTACCAGGGCCGAATTAAAAAACATTAACTCTTTTAAATTTGTTGAAAAAGCCATTAACATCGAAGTTGAAAGGCAGATGGATTTAATTGAATCAGGCGGTACTGTAATACAAGAAACCCGGTTGTATGATGCAGACAAAAATGAAACGCGCTCCATGCGTAGTAAAGAAGAAGCAAATGATTACCGCTACTTCCCTGACCCCGATTTATTACCTGTTGAAATTACAGATGAATTACGTAAACAAGTAAAAGCCGATTTACCTGAATTACCTACCGCTAAAAAACTTCGTTTTATAGAACAATATGGACAGGATGGCGAATCTGCAACAATCTTAACCTCATCTCGCCAGTTAGCTGATTTTTATGAAGCTGTCATTAAAGAATCTGGATGTGAAGCCAAACTCTGTACTAACTGGGTAACAGGTAATTTCCTGGGGGCTATCAATAAAGCGGGACTTGATATTAACGATACACCAATTAGTCATCAGCGCCTGGCCGGATTATTAAAACGCATAGCAGATAATACAATCTCAGGGAAAATAGCCAAACAAGTGTTTGATGTTTTATGGGAGTCTGATGCAACTGCGGATGAAATCATTGAACAACAAGGTCTGAAACAAATCACTGATAGCGGAGCAATTGAAGCGATTATTGATAAGATAATCGCTGATAACCCTAAACAGGTCGAGCAATATTTAAGTGGTAAAGACAAAGTTTTTGGCTTTTTTGTTGGGCAGGCAATGAAAGCAACACAAGGGAAAGCTAACCCTGGCGAAGTGAATAAGATGCTAAAGGATAAGCTTAAATAACAATGCAAAAAAACCACCAACAATAAAATTAATACAGATTAGGGCATAGAGAAATCTAAGCCCTATTTCATTGCATTTACTTTCTACCTGCGGCTAGACAGGATAACTAACCCCGTCCCGCTCAGAAAAAAGATTGTCTGGCGAAATTTGAAATAATTCTAAAAAATATATCTAAAATATAACGAATAAAATAAACCGTTACATTACCTATGTCTTCTACAGCTCTACCAAGAAATTTCATTATAGCAACCAAAATATGTTGAACATACTTTGCAATCGTCCCTCCCAGCAGAACGCCCTGATATAAGATATATGCTAATACATCAGCAACGATGACCGCACCAGAGCCTATAAATTGAGTTGTAACAGCTCCAATTGTACCAATTGAAGATAATACCCAATTCAACCCCTTAAGTATTTGGCGCAAGCATGAACTTGAAAACATTGTAATATTTCCTCCTCCATTTCCCACTTGCTCAAGCCATTTGTCCATAGCACCAAAGAAATCTAGATTGTTAGCACTCATCAACCCTTGCCAATTAGATTCGCCCACAGATGTAATGTAATTATCCATCTTATGAGCAGCTGGTGAAATACAGTAGCCTCTCCAGGCAAGCTGGTGCCCCATATCACTGCATGATACTGGTACAAAAGGATACAAAGGTATCATACTTACTGGGTCTGCTTCATGGTAAACTCTGTAAATATTTTTCACACCAATTGATTTATCTAAATAATTGGAATAACTAGTATTTCCTACTCGAGGACAACCAAAAGTATATAACTTAACATTATATTTTTTATTTTTCAGGTGCTCTGCTGATAAGCAAGCTAAAGCTCCTCCTAGACTATGACCTAAAACATGCACAGTACTTTGACTAGAATTAATGTTTTCAAAATAGCTGTCAATAGATGATTTAATAGATTCAAAACCCAATGAAAATCCTCGGTGAACAACATATCCTGATGGAGAATGAGCAAAACTAACCCTTGCATCGGTTATAACATCAGCTAATGAAGCAGTTCCTCTTATGGCTACTACATGTTCATTTGCCACACCTCTTTGCGCCATATAAACAAACCCCGATTTCTGCCCCCAACCCGATTGACCAACACCTCGAGTTGGATTTAATTGAAAACCTGAAAGAGCGGGTACCGTTGTTTGAGAATACCTTTCTTTTGTATCTAGCCAATCCCTCTCGTCTCTAACGTTATAGACCTCATTGGCTAACTGTGCGGCTTGCTTAGGTGTTAATTTATTCATAGTGAAAGCTCTATTCTTTAAGTAAATATGCTAATTATCAGTTAATTTTACAAATTCCAAAATAAACACCATCATCTTTTACTTCATTGGACAACTCACAATTCATTATCAATCGCTTGCCTTTTAATTCCCCTAAATCATCATAATTATGTTTGGTATGTTGCCAAGCAATGTATTTATGGCCTTTATATTGAATCGTTATTTTCTGAAAAATAACTGGTTCATGAGGCAAAAATTTAGACGCCCCCCCCTGCTTTTGTTTTTTGTTTAAATCTAAACTCTCCATTTTCATTAGTTATTGCTTTATCCATTACTTCATTGCTATCCCAAGACCATCGGTAAATTTGTTCTATTTCAGCACCTTGAACAAGCTTACCTCCTAAAGTAACTTTACCAGTAACTTCTGAAAACATAATATTTTTACTAAAAATAGACATTGCAAATACCCCCGCTGAATGACAAAAAAGTATAAAAAAAAGTAGTATTTTTATATTAGTAATAACACGAGTCATAATAACAGGAATTATAGGAACGAGAAGCCCAATGCTAACACTAATCCTATACTGCTATCAATCTATTTTTTTTGTGTCTATCGAACCTAACAACCAACAGGTTTGGCAGCTTGCCAACATCCAGCCAGATTTTTCTCAACCATTAAAATCACATCCTTATCCAGTTTTCCTTTATTCCCTTGTTTCTTTAACATACTCAAAATTTCTTCTGGCTTTAACTTCTCTCGGTGTGGTCTGTTTTGTGCGAGACTTTGGAACACATCGGCTAAAGCAATAATTCTTGCTTCCAGAGACAGATCCTCTTTACTGCAACGATAGGGATAGCCACTGCCATCATTACGCTCATGATGTTGTGAAGCCCAGACTGAAATTTCTTCAAAACCTTTAATGTCTTTAATGATGTCATAAGTGTCATAACTATGACGTTGCATCACCAGTAACTCTGATTCAGTCAATCGATCCGGCTTATCCAGAATATGATCTGGAACCCTTAGCTTACCTAAATCATGCAATAGACCTGCTATTTCTAATTTATCGCAAATATGCTCTGATAAACCCATCAACTCTCCCAAATAGCGGGATAAACACCCCACGCCCTCAGAATGCTGTTTTGTAAAGTAACTTTTTTCATCAACGATACGGGAATAAATCATCACGATGCTTTTTAAATCGATAAAATCGATTTCACTCATTAAATCATGTTCGATCCAGGAACGGGCATATCCCGAGTTATGCCCTTTCTCTAAAGCCAGCCAAAAGGCTTCAGGCTTTGAAATTTCTAAAAAAGTATCAACTAATTGAGGATGAAACCAAGTATCTCTTTTTTCAAATATTTTTTTCCGAATATGTTCTTTACTTGCCAGAATATTACTATCTATGCGAAGGTAATCCAATGCCAAAAGGTCTACCCTATCCAGCAAATAGATACAATTGGCACCCATTTTTACCTTATCAGGTAAATCTATACCTTTAAGATCAACCCAGTCTACATGGTGATGTAAAATACAATCCGATAAATAGGCCAATGGAGGAGAGGCCTTTAATAATTTCTCGCCTCTTGAACAATGATTTCCAGCATTCTTACCTTCAAAATTTACCAGCCGTTCATAAACCGCTGTTTTGGATACTCCACAATCATGCAATATGGCAGCCAGAAATAAATCGTCAATTCTTTTTCTATCCCATTTAAGAGCTAAAGCACATTCTGCCACCATGAACGCAACGCGTTTTCCATGATCTATTTGATTGCCTGCAACCAGATTAAGTGCATCCGACAAGAAAAAAATAGTTTCATGGAGATTTATTTTAAATGTTGACATATCGACTCACCCCGTCCCCTTTTTAACACAGAAAACTGTGTTCCGCATAAGAAAACATTGTTAAATAACAGATTCAACTAACAGCTAACTTCTATCAACTCACTTACTATCACGCATCCATGCATCTGTCAACTTAACATCTCGTTCTTTTTTAAAATCAATAAACCCCCAGAAATAAACTGTTTTTTATAACAACCCAACTATACTCGTTTATATGGATACGACCTCAATTTCATACTCGTTCCTTAGTTAATTCCACTTTGTCTCATTTGAATGGATACTCTACAAAAATATCTTCGTAGGGTGCGTTGTACGCACCCTTTCGGCAATGGAAGGATATAAAATAATTTAGGTGCGTGCAACGCACCCTACATTTATAATCTGACAAAGTAGAATTAAGGACCTAGGAGGCTGTCCGAGAATAGAAAAACCTACTGCGGAAAAGCTATTTTGGCCAGATTCTCCGTTCATTTTCGTTAAATAACCCATTATTCGCCTCAAATGAACGAAAAACCTGACTCAAAATACCTTTCCCTCGCTACGGTTTCTATTCTCGGACAGCCTCCTAGACCAAAATTAACACAATAGTTGATATGAAAAAAAATTCTAACATTCTCATTGTTGATGACGAAAGGTTTTATATCAATGTTCTAGTAGATCTACTTAAAGATAAATACAAACTCTATATTGCTAAAAGTGGAGAACAGGCTTTAACAAGAATTAAAAGCAATCAACCTGATTTGATTCTTCTGGATATTATGATGCCAGACATGGATGGCTACCAAACCTGTATAAAAATTAAAAAAAATCCATTATGGACATCTATCCCCATTATTTTTCTGACTGGGAAAACGGATCAGGAGGCAGAGGCTAAAGCCTTTGATTTTGGCGCTGTAGATTTTATATGCAAACCCATTACCCCTGCTACGGTAAAAGCACGGATAAAAACGCATTTGTCACTATTAAAGACAAGGAAAGCCCTAGAAAAACAAAATCAATTTCTTGAACAAAAAGTGCGTGAACGCACTCACGAAATAGAATTGACTCAAGAAGCGGCCATTTATAGCCTGAGTCTGCTGGCGGAAGCCAGAGATCAGGAAACAGGTGAGCATATTCAACGTACCCAACAATTTGTCAAATTGCTGGCTCAAAAGTTACAAACACACCCCAAATATCAATCCTTTCTTGATGATAAAACCATAGAGATACTTTTTAAATCAGCTCCGTTACATGATATAGGTAAAATCGCTGTTCCAGATCACATCCTGAAAAAACCGGGTAAATTAACCGCTGAAGAAACGCTGGAAATGCAAAAGCACACGATTTATGGAGGAGATGCCATCAGCAAGGCTGAAAAACTTTCTGGCAGCTCATCGTTTTTAACGTTTGCACGAGAAATTGCTTATGCACATCAGGAAAAATGGGATGGCAGCGGCTACCCAAAGGGTTTGAAGGGTAATCAAATACCTATCAGTGCCAGACTCATGGCTCTCGCTGATGTTTATGATGCATTAGTCAATAAAAGAGTATATAAACCCGCATTCAGTCATAAGGACGCCGTTGATTATATAAACCAGCAAAAAGGACTTCATTTCGATCCCGACATGGTGAATGCCTTTATCGAAATAGAATCTGAATTTAAAGCAATCACCCAGCATTTTAATGCTGTTTTACCTGATTAATTATGCCTCAACCAATATTATTGAAATTTATATTTAAATACTGGATTCTACTTCCCTATCTTTTTTTATTTTCTAGTCTATTGTTTTCTACGCCTAACCAACTCAACTTAACAGATGAAGAACAAGCCTGGTTGCTAAAGCATCCCATAATTAAAGTAGGTGTTGATCAAAACTGGCCCCCTTTTGATTTTGTTGACAATGCTAATAACCATCAAGGTATTGCATCCGACTATCTAAAAATACTCTCAGTAATATTGGATGTCCAGTTTAAAATAACGCCAGACATATGGAAAAACGTCATTAATGCCGTTAAATCTCATGAATTGGACATGCTTGCTTGTGCATCTATCTCTAAAGAAAGACAACAATATCTCAACTTCACTACACCTTATATAGAAATAGACACTGTTTTCGTTAGCCGTAAACAGCAAAATTCGATTAATTCATTATCAGATCTGGTTGGTAAAACTGTAGCTTTGCCTAAAGGAACCTATATTCATGAACTACTTAAAAACAATGTCCAGGACATAACCTTCCTGTTTGTTAAGTCCAACCAAGACGCCTTACAAGCACTTTCTTTAGGAAATGCTGATGCCTATGTAGGAAATCTAGCCGTCATCAGTCATATTATGGAACAGGATTTATTAACCAATCTTAGAATCGATAACCGTCTACCTGCAGAAAAATCTAAATTAGCATTCGCAATCCGTAAGGACTGGCGCCTGTTACATAGCATCATGCAAAAAGGACTGGACACGATTTCTAACAAAAAACACAGAGCAATCCTTCGAAAATGGATCAATTTTGGTGCTATTAGCAAAAATACACCCAGCGTAAAGCTCAACGCCATACAAAAATCATGGTTAAAAGCACACCAAAGCATCCGCATCGGAATTGATCCGGCTTGGGCTCCGATTGAATATATAGACCCTTACAAAAAAACTTACCAAGGCATTGCCTCAGAATATGTTGCCTATCTTGAAAAATCACTCTCCATAAAAACGCAATTTAACCCCGAGTTGACCTGGAAACAGGTGATCGACAAAATAAAAGCAAAAGAAATTGACGTCTTGCCAGCCGTTTCAAAAACACCGGAACGAGAGAAATATCTTAATTTCACTAGACCCTACCTTAAATTTCCTTACGTGATTTTTACTCGAAATGATGCAGAGTTAATCACGGGGTTATCTGAAATAATAGATAAAAAATTAGTCGTGGAAAGAAATTATGCCAACCATGAAATTTTAAAAGCGAAATTCCCAAATATAAATCTTGTGCTTGTTGATAATACTGAACAAGCCTTGTCTTCACTTTTACTGGGTAAAGCGGATGCCTACATGGGAAACCTGGCTGCAACGAGCCATATAATTTTACAAACCGGCATCACTAACATAAAAGTAGCTGCCCCAACCCCATTCAGCAATGATCTGGCATTTGCTGTGCGTAAAGACTGGCCTGAACTCATTCCTATGATCCAGCAAACACTGAATACCATCACTCCAAGAGAAAAAAATGCCTTTAAGAAGAAATGGTTTTCCATACGTTACGAGCATACTATTAACAACACATTGTTATGGCAGGTTTCTGCTATCACTCTGTTTATTTTTCTGATTTTTAGCCTTTGGGTATGGCAGATTCGTAGACAAAAAGAAGCGCTTCGACTTAGCGAGGAGCGATTTCAACTGGCAATGCATGCCTCAAAAGAAGGCTTGTGGGACTGGGATTTAACAACCGACGACGTCTATTTCAGCCCCGGCTATGCAGAAATGCTGGGTTATAAACAAGAGCAGCTTGAAACAACACATTTAACCTGGGAAAACCTGTTACACCCTGAAGATAAAAATTTCGCTTTAAATTTTTTAGCACAAGCCATCAGAAATTGTTCCCAGCAATATGAACATGAATTCAGGTTACGCCATAAATCTGGACACTATCTTCATATTCGTTCGATAGGTTCAGTTGTCTGTACCGATAAAAAAGGCAAAGCAACTCGTGCTTTAGGCACACAGCAAAACATTACCGAACGAAAAAAAATTCAAACTGCTCTGGAACAACAAAAATTTGCATTGGATTCTTCTTCCATTGTTGCTATGACTGATGTAAAGGGAAATATTACTTATGCCAATGACCGATTATGCCGCATTAGCGGATATAGCAGAGAAGAACTTATTGGTCAAAATCATCGATTATTGAACTCAGGTGTACACCCTGAATCTTTATGGCAAGAAATGTTTAATCAAGCATCAAAGGGAATTCCATGGCGCCATGAGATTTGCAACAAGACCAAGGATGGTTCCTTATACTGGGTGGATAGCACCATACTCGGCCTGTTCAATACGCAGAAAAAGTTATATCAATATATCGCAATTCGTACAGATATTACGGAACGAAAAATAGCAGAACAAAAACTTAAACAACGTGAGCAGCAATTTAGCTCATTAATCCACAATATTCCCAGTACCTTTTATCAATATATATATGAAAGTAAATGGAAACTATTTTTTATAACTGATGAAATCGAATCCAATAGCGGCTATCCATCCAGCGATTTTACCAACAACAAACTGAGCCTTTCTATAATCACTCACCCAGATGATGAACAAAGAGTATTGGAAAACGTAAAAACTGCAATCAAAAACCACCAGTCTTTTACCATTGAATACCGAATTATCCACAAAGACCAATCTATACGTTGGCTGCATGAAAAAGGCACTGTCATATATGATAAGCAAAACCAACCACTCTATCTACAAGGCGCCATTTTCGATATTACAGAAAACAAGCAAGCTGAAATTGAGCTGGCAAAAGCCAAACAGTCCGCAGAAAAAGCCAGTCAGTTTAAAAGTGACTTCTTGTCTAACATGAGCCATGAGATACGTACCCCTATGAATGCAATTATAGGTCTGGGCTATTTAGCTTTAAAAACGAACTTAACTTCCCAGCAGCGCAATTATATTAAAAAAATACAGGCTGCCAGTCAGTCATTGTTAACCATTATTAATGACATACTTGATTTTTCTAAAATTGAAGCCGGTAAATTACATCTTGAATCCGTCAACTTTCAACTGGACACTCTATTTGAAAATTTAGCTGATCTATTTCGCCTTGAATGTGAAGAAAAAAATATCGAATTGATTTTTGATGTTGACCCTATAATACCTATAATACTGATTGGTGATCCTACTCGTATCACTCAAATTTTAATCAACTTATGCAGTAATGCGGTCAAATTTACTGATCAGGGAGAAATAAAAATCTCAGTGCACCCGGCAAATATTTCCACAAACAAAGCAATCTTAAAGTTTTCTGTAACAGATACAGGCTGTGGCATACCGGCACATCTACAAAATAGATTATTTGATTCATTTTTCCAGACAGACTCGTCTACGACTCGCCTACATGGAGGCACAGGCTTAGGTTTGACAATATGCAAAAAGCTGGTTGCAATGATGAATGGCATTATCAGCGTTGAAAGTGAACCGGGTCAGGGAAGTAATTTTTTCTTTTTTGCCGAATTTGGATTAGACCCTCAATATAAAACACCTCATCAACTACTTCAAACAGACTTAAGAGGACTGCGTATTCTTGTGGTTGACGATAATGAAACTGCACGCAATGTACTTCGCGATCAATTAGCTTCGCTATCATTTAAGATAACCACTGTTTCTAGTGCAAAAGAAGCGTATTCGACATTAGCAACATCCGAAAAATCTTTCGACTTAATTCTCATGGACTGGTCTATGCCTGAAATTAATGGACTGGATGCGGTTAAACATATTAAAAGCAACATCCAGTTGAGTAAAATACCTGCCATAATTATGGTTACGGCTTATGCTCAGGAGGATGTTGTTAAAGAAGCAGAAAACATTGGTTTGGATGGCTTTATTCTAAAACCCGCAACTCCATCTACTTTATTTGATTCAGTTATCAAAGCAATGAAACCATCGATAATTGAAACCATTGAAAAAATACCCCCAGTAACACAACTATTAAATGGTTCAGTTCTATTAGTTGAGGATAACTCAGTTAATCAACTGGTTGCGAAAGAAATTCTCAATTCTTTCGGTTTAAAAGTAGAAATAGCCGTCAATGGTTTGGATGCGTTACATAAAATCACTCAGAATACCGATAGTACCTCTGCTTTTGACATTGTACTAATGGATATCCAAATGCCTGAGATGAATGGTATACAAGCCACCCAGGAAATCAGGAAGAACCCGCTATTTAAAGACTTACCTATCGTCGCCATGACGGCTCATGCCATGGTTGGCGATAAGGAAAAATCACTGAATGCAGGAATGAACGAGCATATTACCAAACCAATCGACCCTGATGAACTCTACAAAACACTTAAGCGCTGGTTACAGCCCTCCATTTCACAAGCAAGCAATGCTGTAATACTAAGCCATCAGAATGACTTGACCCCATTACCAGACTACTCAGACAGCCTGAATGTGCAATGGGGACTGAAAAGAATAGGCGGCAATAGATCACTCTTTTACAAACTACTCAAAGAGTTCCATCAAGATCATCACAATGATATTCAACTATTACAACATGCTATTGACAGCAACCAGATTGAAACCGCCAAACGAATTATTCACACCATTAAAGGTATCACAGGAAATATTGGTGCACATAAACTGCAACAGTTGGCATCTGAGCTGGAACAAGACATTAATTCACTGGATAACTATGCAACAGCTCTAAGTTTATTTACTCAGGAGTTTATTCTATTAATGACCGAGTTTGAAAAATTTCTTAAACAAACATTAATTGTCAGTACCGTTAAAGTCAGCTTATCGAAAGAACAACTGTTAAAACAAATCGAAAAATTATACCAATCACTAAATCAGGGTGACAGTGATGCTGTCACCCTTCTAAATAATATAAAAGGAAATTTATATGAAATATCTGCAAATCAAACAAAAAGTCTTCAGCAAGCAATTGAAGATTATGATTTTGAACAGGCAGTCACTTTTTTAAAAGAAATATCAGTACAATTAAATATTGCTCTTGACTGAACAAATGGGTATATTCTATTCGTTGAAATCCCTTACTTTCTATAGCACATAGACCTCATGTCTAAAGACACCATTTTAATAGTTGATGACGAGCGCTTTTTTTGTAATTTATTACAAAATATCCTTCAAGACCTATACCAAATAGTTATTGCAAAAAATGGTAAGGAGGCTATAGAGTTACTCACTAAGCATGATATTGCCTTAATCTTGCTAGATATAGTTATGCCTGATTTAAATGGCTATGAAATATGTAAAACCATCAAACAAACTGAGCTTTATCGTAAGACGCCTATAATCTTTCTTACCGTAAAAAATGAAACTGAAGATGAGATAAAAGGATTTAATCTGGGAGCCGTAGACTACATTATAAAACCCATTAGTCCCCCTGTTGTTAAAGCCAGAGTAGGCACGCAAATTGCCTTGTCAAAGGCAAATAAAAAATTACAACAACATTCGCTTGAACTTGAACAACTCGTTGCTCACCGTACGGAAGAACTCACTCGTGAAATAACTGAAAAGCAAAAAGTCTACGAAAAATTACATTACCTGGCTAATTATGACCAACTAACCCAGCTACCTAACAGAAATTTATTCAACGAACGTCTGGCATACGTTTACAAGCTGGCCAAACGGAACAATTCTTCCTTTTCATTATTACTCATTGACCTGGATCGTTTCAAACATGTAAATGATTCTTTAGGTCACCACATAGGAGATTTATTGCTGGAACAAGTTGGGCAACGCCTTTCAACATGTTTGCGCGGTGTTGATACAGTTGCAAGAATAGGAGGCGATGAATTCACTGTTACTTTAACAGAGCTACATAAAAAAGAAGATGCTGCAATTGTTGCTGAAAAAATCATCAAGGAACTATCCCACCCTTTTGAAATACATGGTCAACTGATACACATAGGTTGTAGTATTGGCATTTCTTCCTATCCTAACGACGGAGAAAATTTACATGCCATGTTAAAAAATGCTGACATGGCTATGTACGAAGTGAAAGAAAAAGGAAAAAATGCTTATGCCTTTTTTTCCTCAGACATGACAGAACATGCCAATCAACGCATGGAACTGGAAAAAGACTTGTATAGTGCATTACTGAACAATGAGCTTTATTTGAATTACCAGCCGATTATCAATTTGCAAGATGAAACCATTTGCGGGGTCGAAGCTCTGTTACGTTGGTCACATCCAAAACATGGGCAGGTATCCCCCGATAAAATCATTTCCATTGCCGAAGAAAGTGATTTGATATTAAAAGTAGGAAAATGGGTTTTAACCACAGCATGCAAACAAATAAGCTCATGGCATGAGCAAGGTTTTTCAGACCTGCACATAGCTATTAACATGTCTACCCGACAATTTGAAGAAAAAGCAGACAGTGTTACTTTATTAAAAAAACTGATTCAACAAAATCAGTTACCCGAACATATTATTCAGTTAGAAATCACAGAAAACTTAATGTTAGAAGACTCTAAACTGATTTTAAACGGCCTTTCCGAGTTAAAAAATCTGGGTATATCCCTCTCTGTAGATGACTTTGGAACAGGCTATTCATCTTTAAGCTACCTTCGCCGCTTTCCCATTGATACATTGAAGATAGACCAGTCGTTTATAAGAGACTCCAACCAGGGGTCTGGTGAAGATACTCTAGTTAAAGCTATTTTAGCTATGGGACAAAGTTTAAATATGAAAGTGATCGCAGAAGGCGTTGAAACCAAAGAACAACTTATGTTCCTGCAAGCTCATGGATGCAACTATGCTCAAGGTTATTATTTTAGCAAGCCTGTCTCAGCCAACGAAATTGAAATATTATTAAATCAACAAGGAAATATTTTTTTATAATTGTTTATGACTATTAACCTATTGCAGGTTACTCTCAATTTTGACTTTAAACTGGATTAACTTCACAAACGGTGTTATTCCGACCTGCGGGAGGAATCCTGTAACTAGGGCACTACTGAACAACAATATTTCTCGGTAACACCGCTTCGCTGCTCCTCGGTAACTGCTCCTGCGTTACCTTCCTACATGCCTTCCATAGCATTATGCATTGCCCTACCTCCTGTGTAAACCACAGAGAAATAGTGAATGCTGATATTGTAAGGAGCAATATATCTGCCTATACAAATTGTCCCGCTGGTCGAATTGACAGTTCATTAAAATCATTAAAACTGTCAGGAGTGACGTATTCTAAAGTTTAATCTGTACTTTATTAATAGCCATCTAATTGTTTAAAATATAACTTTACACTAAAAAATCTCCTGTTAAATTTTTAGCTGTCCTTAATGTATTAGCACCTTGATTGTAAAAACACACCCAAAATCATGTTTAATATTGCACTCCATGAACCTAAAATACCGCAAAACACCGGCAACATAATGCGTCTTGTGGCTAACAACGGCTGCCATCTACACTTAATTGAGCCTTTGGGTTTTGATCTTGAAGAAAAAAGTCTAAGGCGATCAGGCCTGGATTATCAAGACTTAGCCAATATCACCCTACATGAAAATTACCAGGCCTTATTAAGCTCACTACCGAACCATAGGGTTCTGGCATTAACAACCAAAGGAACGCAAAGTTACGCTGAAATTAAATACTATCCTGGGGATATTTTATTATTTGGATCAGAAACGGCTGGTCTACCCGCAGAAGTTCAGCAAACTATTCCTGCAAACCATCAGCTAAGAATACCCATGCAAGCTAATAACCGGAGTATGAACCTGTCTAATACTGTCGCCCTTGTAAGCTATGAAGCATGGAGACAGCATGGTTTTCAGGGAGGCGAATAAATCTATATGACTATTATACTAAAACTTAAATAGCCACGTCCTATGGGCGTGGAGCACAAAGGCTGTGCCTATGAATTGATCAAATGTTAAACCATATCTTGAGTTGAGCCACCAATTCAAGAATAAGGAGTAACAAATGAGTCGATTTAAGAAGTTAGCACATGTTGTCTGGCATTGCCAATATCATATTGTGTGGGTACCAAAATATAGATATAAAGTGTTGAACGGAAAAATAGGAGAGGAAGTTCGTAAAACTATTATTATTCAATCAGAGAGACTGAGTTGCGAGGTTGTAGAACTTAATATTCAAGCAGACCATGTTCATTTGTTGATAAAAGTACCACCAAAGGTATCGATATCATCACTAATGGGAGTAATGAAGGGGAAATCAGCGATAAGGTTATTTTCAAAGTTTCCAGAGTTGAAGCAACGTCCATATTGGGGTAATCATTTTTGGGCAAGTGGATATTGTGTTGATACCGTAGGTTTAGATTCGGAAATGATTAGAAAGTATGTAAAGTACCAAGATGAAAAATAGTTTAATTTAACCGATAATATTGGTGGCTCAACTATCAAGCTTGCCTTTTCTAAAGGCCAGCTTAGCCCCCTTATAGGGGGTCAACACAATTCCATGTCCTTTGGGCATGGATATTGAATCCGAAATTTAACTATCCCCCCTCCTAGCATATAACTTAAGATATTTCTGTACCGTAGGACTAGTCAAATGTCTTATTACCACCGCCCTTATTATGTGTAAAAATCACTTTTTTAATCGCTGGCAAAGCTTGTTCAATATGATCAAAACCATGCGAACCGCCTTGAAAACAGATAACCTCGGCAATGTGTTGATATTTTTCTAGTGTTTTTGTTGAGTCCATTAGTTCATCCGCCATGTCTAGCAATACAACTCTTTTTATTTCGCTATCTGCCTGATGTTTCAACTCATTTTCATAGAAAACATACTGCTCACAATGCGCTTTATTCCATTCAAAAGCTTGTTTTATTTCAAAATTTTCACTGACACCAATAAATTGGACTAATAATTCAGAAGGTGAAATTGCTGGATTTATCATAATGGCCTGGACATGGGTTTTCATAGCCATGTATTCACTGGTAAAGCCTCCAAGTGAAGAACCCATAAATAAAACCTTGTACCCCTCAGCTTCCAAATCAACAAATAACTGCGTTAATTTACTAATAAGCTGCTCAAAATATCTATAGTCTACATTTGGGGTACAAAATTTAATTTGATGTTGCTGGCAAAATCTATCTAAAACAACTAATTTCTGCTTTGTAGCTAACAGATTTCCCGATAGATCAAGTGATGCCGAATTAAAACCGTGCAAATAAATTATTGCATTTTTCATTGGTTCAGATGGATTCAAGTTACAACTGCTGAACTTTTTCCAAAACAGCTTGTGCATGGCCTTCATGAGATACTCCATACATCACCTCTGCCAGCTCGCCTGCTTTATTGATAATAAAAGTAGAGCGCAAAATAGCCATTTTTTTTATGCCATTTTTTTCTTTTTCTTGCCAAACACCGTATTTCTCACATAACTCCCCACTCTCATCAGCAAGCAAATCCAGTTTTAAATCAAACTTTTCAATAAAATCGGTATGGCTGGCACAAGAATCTTTATTTACGCCTATAACCACGGTATCCAATGCGGAAAATTCATTGGCAAGTCTGGTAAAGTCATTCGCCTCAATGGTGCAGCCAGGGGTATCATCTTTAGGATAAAAATATAAAACAACATTTTTATTACCTTTAAAAGACGCTAATTCTACGACAGAATTATGCTGATTTTTTGTACTAAATACAGGGGCAATTTGATTTTTTTCTAACATGACAGTCTCCTGGGTCGAGGATTTATTAATAATGTAGCATTTTGATTATTACTGAATTTAACTGATATAAAAACCACTAAATTTTCCTAACAATTAGTCTAGGAACTGCATGACAACATAGAACAACCGGCTCTTTGCCGCGCCCAGTCAGGTCGTTTTTTTGCATATTGTTCTTTATCCACTTGTTCCGCGTATGGATAACGCATCACATCCAGCAGTTCCGTAATCATGGAAAAGTCACCTAGCTCAGCCTTATCAATGGCTAGTTGAGCCAAGTAATTTCTCAATACATACTTTGGATTTACTGCATTCATACGCTGCAGTTTATCTGCCTGTTTGGTGCCTTCTTTTTGTATCCGCAGTATGTATTTTCTTAACCAGCTTGCAATATGTGATTTATATGAATCACTCACTGCATCAAATCTATAATAAGCATCTAACAAGGGTCTGATCAATTGCTCATCGGTTAATTCATTTATTTTAATATCCACATCTATTACAGCAAGCTTTCGATAAAAAATTGTCATGTCAGTTTCAACTTCAGCCAATAAAGCCAATAACTCCTTACATATATCATTATCGGTTTCAGGATCATAGGCTTTTAATCCCAATTTCTGAGCCATCATTGCTTGCCAACCTTGCTCAAAGGTTTTGTTATAAACTGTCAAAGCATGCTGCAACGGTTCGACCTCTCCAATCAAAGGATATAGTGTATTCGCCAACTGCACCAGATTCCAGCAAGCAATTTCAGGTTGTTGTCCATACCGATAACGGCGCTCACCTGCATCCGTTGTATTTGGTGTCCAGTCAGGATCATAATCATCAAGCCAGCCATAAGGGCCGTAATCTATGGTCAACCCCAGGATGGACATATTATCTGTATTCATCACGCCATGAACAAAACCCACCCGTTGCCAATGAACTATCATTTCAGCCGTTTTACGACAAATATCTTCAAACCAGACTATGTAGCTTTCTTTATTGAGTTGTGTAGACTGTTTTAATAAATAAGGAAAATCAGTGCGAATGGTGAAATCGACAAATTGACGCAATAAATCAATCTCACCTCTAGACGCAAAAATCTGAAAACTACCAAAACGTATAAATGAAGGGGATACTCTGCAAACAACTGCACCAGGCTCTGCCTTTGAGTTACCGTCATAAAACATATCGCGAACCACTTGTTCGCCCGTCAAAACGAGACTCAGAGCACGTGTAGTTGGGATGCCTAAATGATGCATGGCCTCGCTACATAAAAATTCACGTACTGACGAGCGTAAAACAGCCATACCATCTGCATTACGAGAATAAGGGGTAGGTCCTGCCCCTTTAAGTTGTAGTACCCAGCGTTGATTATTCTGATTTACCACCTCTCCCAGATTTATAGCCCGTCCATCACCTAATTGTCCGGCCCAATGGCCAAACTGATGTCCTCCATAACACATTGCATAAGGTTTCATACCCGGAAGTATTTCATTACCTGCGAAAACTTTAGCAAATTGTTCTGATTCACAATCAGCAATACTAAGTCCCAACTGTTCAGCCATTTCTTTTGAATAAGCAACTACCTGGGGAGTTTTTACCTTAGTAGGTAAAACAAACGAATGACAAGCACCTAATACTTGTCTACGAAAATTTTCAGTTTCTGTATCAGCAGGTAATTGCTGAACAAACAGATTATCAAAAACCAGCTTATCCAATCCATGATCATCTTGTATTTGCATATTCATCAAGTTATTTTTAATTTCAGCATTGCCTATTATTTCGACAAACCGCTGCTTAATCTACCTTAATTTTATTAGTACATCTATTTATCTCAGCTTAAATTTCTCTCCCTATTTTCTGACACAAGCAAAAGTAACCTATTCCGGTTTGCATTGCTTAATATGGCATATACCATATTTTTTATGCGATTTGACTGTTTCCGTTTTCTTCAACTATTTAAAAAACACAGATTACATACACTCAAAATCATATAACCAACTGATAAAAATAAAAAATATATTCAC
Source organism: Methylococcaceae bacterium (assembly GCA_021647585.1). Lineage (GTDB taxonomy): Bacteria > Pseudomonadota > Gammaproteobacteria > Methylococcales > Methylomonadaceae > QPIN01. Next base: position 82,840 of record JAKIUK010000001.1, on the reverse strand, counting down.
TCCGTATAGTAGTTCGGAAAATGGCATATATATTGCATTCTTCCCGAGGTGTTTGACGCCCTTTAATTCCATCCACAGATATAAATTGCTGTGAAAACTTAAGGTTACCCGTTTCTATAAAAACTAATTCTTATTTAGTTTTTGTAAATGGTATGGCTAATCTAGCTTTTGAATATAAAGGTCTCAAACTCTTGTTAAGCTAGATTTAAATGAATCAACAACTAGCTATTTTCGCTTTAAACCATTAACCACTATTTAGGAGAAATACAAATGTGGAAAAGATACATAGCCACCAGCAGCTCTATCTCGCTGCTAGCATTGTTACTATTAACCTGCCTAATCAGCGGAAACGCATCAGCTTCAGGTTTTACTTTTAATTCTGGATGGCCTCGTTTCAGCATGAATGAGGTAAATGTTCAGAATTCAGGTACTTCTGCAGGTGCTGCCAGTGCTTTAGCTACCGCTAATGGTATTACTCTGTCTCGAAGCGATACATCCTTTTTGACCTTTAAAAGCACAGGAAAATTAAAATGGAATGAAACATCTAACTCAGGCACTCTAGTAACCAAGGATCATTCTGCATTTATGTGGGCAGAAATAGATACCATAACCAATACTGTTGTTTCAGGAAGAATTGATATATTCGGCGATATATTGGGGTTTAACGGCCTGCAATTTGGGGCTGACTTAACCTCTACTCTACTTTGGAAATCCGACAAAATCGCTTTCAGACAAATCAACCATGAGGGAAATGTTTGCAATCTCGGTTTTTGCAGCTTTGTTGAAGAATCATTACTAATTAAAGACCTGTCATTTAACGGTGACTTCTCTCAAAGTTTTTCACAAAACGGGCGTAAAGCCATTTCTACTGTCCCACTACCTGCAACTGCCTGGTTATTTATGACTGGTGTTTTAGGTTTATTTGGTTTTAACAGAAAAAGTGCTTAGTTCTACTTTGTCACATTCAAATGGATACTAAACAAAAGTATCTTCGCAGGATGCGTTGTACACACTATTTCGGCAACGGAAGGGTAAAAATAATTTTGGTGCGTGCAACGCACCCTTTAAAATCTGACAAAGTAGAATTAGGAAATATTTTTCATAATTATAGGGCCATAGACACACATGCTTTGATAATCTTGGGATTACAACCCCTATTGAATCAAAAAGTCCAGAATAATATCCGTTAACTTTACAGATTGGGGTGTTTTAAAAATGTGCTGGGCATGAGCCTTGCCATTGACTAGAGCAAGTTTTTTTTGGTCGGGGGCTTTTTTAAAAGCCGACTGAATTGATTGAGCCAGGTATTCATTTTTACTGCAAATGAATAATACATTTCCCTTTAATTCTTCCGGTTTAAAAACCTGTGCTGGCGACAGTAAAATAAGTTGATCAATAGCATCAGGCTCGGAATAAACACTGGCTTTTGCTGCCGCTGCACCGCCCATACTAGCACCGAGCACAGTGACTTTGCTAATGTTTTTCTGTTTCCTTAAAAAATTTACACCAGCTAGTATATCTTCATATAAAGCCTGAGCTTTATCCCCTTGAGTTGACTTGTTATACCCCCTAAAGTCAATCGCTAATACTGTATAGTTTTCTAGAAGTAATCGCTGTTCGAAATCCCCCCAGCTTTCCTTATTGAATACAGCACCATGAGCTAATAATACAGCATGAGATCCACGCTGTTGAAAATTAGCATAAATAGTCGCATTATCATGTGTTTTAAAATTAATTTCAGCTGCAGACACGCTACTACTGCAAATAATAAACATTAAGAAACAAAATGGACGTAACATAAACAGTACCTCTTGTAAGCTATAGTAATAATCATATAAATGTGGAAATAAGTCTACTCCATACATACAATTACGAGAGTATTTTTGCTGTTAACGAGCGAGGATTTAAAAACTTCAGCAACTTATTAAATCCTCACTCCTAATAAATATTTTTAGATGAAAAACCTATTAATCAAGATCACTATTACTATACTATTAATATTACCCTGGTATCACTCATCAGCAGATGTTTCAGGAAAAATGATTGCTTTTGCCTGTTATAGTTGTCATGGTGAAAAGTTAATAAAGCTCAACCTGCCCAAACCACTTTCTAAAAAAGAACTTACACAAACCTTATTAGCCTTTAAAAACAACAAAAAATCAGCCTCCATAATGGATCGAATTACCAAAGGCTATACGGATGAAGAGCTAGAGTCGGTCGCTACTTACTTATATGGGTTAAATTAGATGCTTTCCAGACGACACTTTATTAAATTAGCAGGGAGTACCGCAAGCCTATTAGTACCTGGTTGCCACAGCAAGCAGTTAAAGTCTTCATTACCACATGTTGTTATTATTGGCGGCGGCTTTGGGGGTGCAACAGCAGCAAAAACGATTCGACAGTTAGATTCTAATATCCAAGTCACTTTAATAGAACCAAAAACCGAATATATAACATGTCCTGGAAGTAATTGGGTACTAGGCGGTTTAACAAATATCAATTCACTCGTCTTCAACTATAAAACCTTATCCAGTCACTATAGTATTAAGCTAATTCATCAGCAAGTTACCCGTATCAATCCTGAAAAACATTTCGTAACATTAGCTGATCAGCAGAAAATCCATTATGACAAATTAATCGTTTCCCCAGGTATAGATTTTCGTTGGGATACGATTGAAGGTCATGACCAGTCATCGGCACACTTAATTCCTCATGCCTGGAAAGCCGGTATCCAAACAACATTACTCAACAATCAGCTCAAAACCATGCATAATGGAGGAACCGTTATTATTTGTGCCCCCCCCAATCCATTCAGATGCCCCCCTGGCCCCTATGAACGGGCAAGCATGATCGCTAATTACTTAAAAAAACATAAACCCAAATCAAAACTATTAATCCTTGACCCTAAAACTCAGTTTTCAAAACAAAGCTTGTTTATTGCAGGATGGGAAAAACATTATGGTTATAACAGCAATAACAGCATGATCGAATGGCTTTCCCTTGCCGATAACCCTATCATAAAAATTAATGTCAAAAACAAACAGATAGAAACTGATTTTGGGGATAAATTTAAAGCGGATGTTTTGAATTATATACCGGCACAAAAAGCAGGCAATATTGCCCAATCTGCAGGACTTTGTGACGACAGTGGCTGGTGCCCGGTAATACATAAAACATCCGAATCAACCCTCTATCATGATCTTCACATCATCGGTGATGCATCAATTTATAGCCCGATACCTAAATCTGCTTTTGCCGCTAATGCTGAAGCTAAGATCTGCGCTTTTGCTATTGTCAGCATGCTTAATGAAATTGATATTCTTGAACCTACCTGGATTAACACTTGCTATAGCTTAATTACTGCAACCCATGGAATATCAATTGCAATGGTCTACAAACTTGATTCTCAGGAAAAGTTAATTAAAGTAAAAGGGGCTGGAGGAGTCACAAACAAACAAGACCAGACATCCCTTGCTATTGAAGCCATTCAAGCAAAAAAATGGTTTGACAGCATTACCACAGACAGTTTTGGTTAACTCAAAAATCATAGCTTTATGTGATTATGTTCAAAGATTCATACACTGATCGATTTTATACTTCTAACATAATTCCAGGCTGTAGTACTATGCACAAAAGATAATTGCCCCATATGATTTTACACTACGGTTCTAAAAAGAGAACATTAAATGGATAATAGAAGAATAAGCAAACGCTATGCCTTAATCGCTGAAGTCAAGCTAAGTCATCCTTCCTTTGGTGACTACTATACAACAACGACGGATGCTTCTGACAGTGGTGTTTTCATTAACATAAGCGATCTAAAATTACCCCCTGTAGGAAGTATCCTGAAATTACAAATCATCAATAATCAGCAGGAAATGCCAATAAAAGAAGTTCAATTGACTAGAGTTATTGATGGTCGTGGCATTGGACTGGCTTTTTGTGACTGGAATTTTGATAGTGCTGTTGCATAATAATCTGATCATGCAAAATCCTTTTCTATCAACTTTCAAAAGAAAGTTTAGCCCCAAAAACACTTTGCCAATCCTGATTAAACTTGTTAACAGCTGACTCAACTGCCGGGTGTTTAACCATCTGCATTGCAATATCAACAGGAAGTGTAATAGCCCCTACCCCCAACTTCATTACATCCATGACTTGTTTGGTATTCTTGAAACTGGCAGGAAGAACGAGACAATCAAGTCCATAGTGGGTAAGTAATAGTTGCAAATCAGCGACTACAGCCACGCCATCACTCCCAAAAGTATCCATTCGATTAACATACGGCGCTAAATAATCCGCACCACAAAGAGCTGCCATAAAACCTTGTTGAGTACTGTAAATAGCTGTCGCCAATACCTTTATTTTTTTCTGTTTTATTTGTTTAATTGCAGTCAACCCAACTTCCGTTGCTGGTATCTTGACTATCATATCGTAAGGTAAAGCATCAATTTGTATTGCTTCAGCTACGATTTCATCAACGGTTTGACTCACAACTTGCACATGAAAGCGGGATTCACTTCCTATTATTTCAGCTATTGCTGACAATGCCTGGTTAACTCCAACGCTCGCTTTCGCCAGAATAGATGGATTTGTGGTCACACCTTTTAAAGGCAGGCACATGTTTAAACGCCTGACTTGTTCAACATCAACTGTATCCAGATATAATTCAATCATTAATTAATTCCATAACTTGCAATAAAATTCAACAACTATATATTGTCCCAAAAGTTTTCGTCCCTAGCTGCAACTGATTTATCAAGAAAAAAGTACTAGAACAAGAAAATAAGCGATTGTTGTTAATAACATAACAATTCAGTGATTTTTCACTAGGCAAATTGCTTATACTAAAACTTAAATAGCCACGTCCTATGGGCGTGGAGCACAAAGGCTGTGCCTATGAATTGATCAAATGTTAAACCATATCTTGAGTTGAGCCACCAATTCAAGAATAAGGAGTAACAAATGAGTCGATTTAAGAAGTTAGCACATGTTGTCTGGCATTGCCAATATCATATTGTGTGGGTACCAAAATATAGATATAAAGTGTTGAACGGAAAAATAGGAGAGGAAGTTCGTAAAACTATTATTATTCAATCAGAGAGACTGAGTTGCGAGGTTGTAGAACTTAATATTCAAGCAGACCATGTTCATTTGTTGATAAAAGTACCACCAAAGGTATCGATATCATCACTAATGGGAGTAATGAAGGGGAAATCAGCGATAAGGTTATTTTCAAAGTTTCCAGAGTTGAAGCAACGTCCATATTGGGGTAATCATTTTTGGGCAAGTGGATATTGTGTTGATACCGTAGGTTTAGATTCGGAAATGATTAGAAAGTATGTAAAGTACCAAGATGAAAAATAGTTTAATTTAACCGATAATATTGGTGGCTCAACTATCAAGCTTGCCTTTTCTAAAGGCCAGCTTAGCCCCCTTATAGGGGGTCAACACAATTCCATGTCCTTTGGGCATGGATATTGAATAACATTTTGACCCGAGGGACGACTGCAGGGACAGATATTTACTAAACACATTGCTTCCCAGCTGATGCAGCTTCAGTGATCATGAAATTAATTTTCGAATTGATAGACTGAAAGTCGGGCTATCCTCTTCTCCACGCATGATATCTTTCCACCCAGCGCAATAATTTTTCCGGTGCATGTTTACGTTTCCAAACCCCTGCCACATATTTATTCGCCTCAACCAAAGTTGGATAAATATGAATGGTGCCTAGTATTTTATTAAGACCAAGACCATGTTTCATCGCCAAAACAAATTCAGCGATCAAATCACCTGCGTGTTCTCCAACAATTGTAACCCCCAGAATTTTATCTTTACCCGGCTGGGATAAAACTTTTACAAACCCATGTGCTTCACCATCGGCTATAGCTCGGTCTAAATCATCGATACCGAAGCTTACGACTTCATAAGAAATGCCCTGTTCTTTAGCATCCTGTTCATTTAACCCAACTCTCGCCACTTCTGGATCAGTAAAAGTGGACCATGGAATCACTGAATAATCGGTATGAAATTTTTTAAACTGTCCAAACAAAGCATTAATCGCGGCATACCAGGCTTGATGTGCAGCCGTGTGAGTAAACTGATAAGGTCCTGCAACATCACCACAGGCATAGATATTTGGATAATTGGTTTCCTGAAAGCCATTGGTTTCAATCGTCTTTCTAGGCGATATTTTAATATCCATCTCCTCAACACCATAGCCGCTAATATTTGCAACTCGACCGATAGCAACCAATACCTGATCAAATGGAATTTTTACTGATTGCCCTTCATGTTCTGCAATCATTATTTTCTCTCCTTTTTCAATGATAAATTCCTTTGCAGTATGTCCTACCCTAAGGTCAACACCTTCCTGTTTAAATCGATCCATAACCGCATCTGAAACTTCCGGGTCTTCACGAATCATAATGCGAGGCAACATTTCAACCTGTGTTACTTGACTACCAAGACGAGCAAAACTTTGTGTTAATTCACAGCCTATAGGACCTCCACCAAGGATAAGTAGACGCTTGGGCAGTTCTCTTAGGTTCCAGATGTTATCTGATGTCAATGGCTCAACTTTATCAAGACCGGGTATGGGAGGTACAAATGGACGCGCACCCGCTGCTATAATAATTGATCGAGTGGATAAAATTTTAAAACCTTCTAAGGTTTTAACCTGAACTTCCCAAGGCGAAATGATTTTGGCTTCACCTTCGACTATATCTACACCTAATTCCGTATAACGTTCTATCGAATCATGCGGTTCTACGGCTTTAACCACACCCTGAACACGCTCCATCACATCGGCAAAATCAAAATCTGCAGTTGCCTGTTTAATACCAAATTCTTCAGAACGTTTTAAATGAGATAGCCATTTAGCCGAACGAATCAATGCTTTTGAGGGTACACAACCCGTATTTAGACAATCACCACCCATTTTGGTTTTTTCAATCAAAGTGACCTTGGCTTTCACTGCCGCTGCAATATACGAACTGACTAAGCCACCGGAACCGGCACCTATAACAATAAGGTTATTTTTAAAAGTATTAGGTTTTTTAAATTGTTTATACATCTTTTTAGCCTGTATTGACGTTATAATCTTTTTAGCGATGATAGGAAACATGCCCAATAGTACAAATGAAGCGATTAAAGTAGGCGATAAAATACCTGAAAGTGACTCAATTTTAGCCAATTGAGTCCCAGCATTAACATAAACAATAGTACCCGCTAGCATACCAAGCTGACTCACCCAATAGAATGTTCTGACTTTAAAAGTCGTCAATCCCATGGTTAAATTGATCATGAAAAAAGGAAATATGGGAACCAGACGCAAGGTGAATAAATAGAAAGCCCCATCACGCTCAACCCCTTCATCGATCGCTTGCAAACGTGAACCAAAGCGTGATTTTACTGCATCTCTGAATAAAAACCGTGCCGCTAAAAATGCTAGTGTTGCACCAATTGTGGAAGCAAAAGAAACAATCACCGTACCCCATAGCACGCCAAAAACAGCGCCACCGGCCAGAGTTAATATTGTTGCACCAGGTAATGATAAACCTGCAACAACAACATAAACCAACATATAAAAAACAACTGCCAATACAGGATGCTCTCTGCGATAAGATTCAATCGTTGCCTGTTGCTCCTTAAGCATTTCTAAAGAGAGATATTGCTGAAGATCAAAAATAAAAAACACAGCTATCAATGACACAATAACCAACAATAGCAAGACTCTTGAGCTTTTCATGATGTTCTCCCTACCCGTTTGATTATTTGATCCAATAATATTGGCTTTGTCAAAAATCCGAGTCTTCCACTGTGATTAAACATGCTTAAAATCCTTTGAAATGAGTGATTAATGGCTATTGGTCGAGTAATGATTGATTTACTTACAAAATCAGAAGTTAGGTCAATTTCTCGTTAATGTTGCAATAAAGTCAGCAACTCTACCCTTTTATCTAATTAGATTACAACCAAGTATTATTACAATTTTAGTTAGATGGATAGATTTTTTTATAGTACATCTACAAGTACTCTTTGACTTTACCGATGATTTAAAACCACAAGGAAGCGACAGCTCAACGCTATAGCGCATTGATTACAGAAAAATTGTCTCAAGCTGTCGAGTCGAAGATCGCTGCTCAATTTCAGCAAATTATGGACAGGAAAATATCACTGGCTTGAAATAGTTTGTCACTGGGTTAATTAAATCTATCAGTGAAAACAGTATTTCTGCTACGATCGACAAGTTAGCACGTAATGTTCGCCGTTTTTTTGATTATTTCCGCATGATAAGAAATCCGAGAAAATCCATATATTAATACCGAAGTCAATGGATTTACAACGGTTTCGCCGTGTGTACGCATTGATCAGTATGGAAATAATTTGCCAGGGATGATAAGTATTTTGACTAATACGTTTATAGTGGCTTTTGACAGAAGTGCTGTCCAGTTGTCGAAAAAGATCACTGTAGATATAGTACTCATGATCATCCGCTAATAAATTAAAGATATTTTTGAGAAAGAGTTGGTGCTAATTGAACTCGGCACAGCCTCTCATCAAACAGAAAAATAAGCCATTGATTTTAAATGAACTTTTTTTATATCTTTCATACTTTTTTATGAAAAATTGTTTGCTGCGCGACAGCGCACCGGTTTCGGGGCTTTTGTTCCTAGTACATAAGGGATTAAAATTTTTTATCTGATAACAAATTTTACTATAACAGATGGGCCATCGCACACCTGATAAGCAAAGCACCTAAATATTTTAAACTAAGGCTGTCCAACAGTTTGAACATCCCAGGTTGTAGGTAATCCGCCAACTGCGTTCAATGTTCGACTGGCACCATTCATCTGATACATGGCCAAAAAGCCACTGCCATTGCGGATTAATATGTCCGCATTTCCATCACCATTGAAATCAGCTACTTCCTGTACGTTCCATTCTAGAGGTAGACCGCCTATTGGTAACAATGTTCGTTTAGCTCCATTCATCTGATACATGGCCAGAAAGCCACTGCTATTGCGGATTAATATATCCGCTTTTCTATCACCGTTGAAATCGCCCACTTGTTCTACATTCCAGTCCAAAGGAAGCCCCCCTACTGCAAACAGAGTTCTGCTGGCACCATTCATCTGATACATGGACAGAAAGCCACTGCCATTGCGGATTAATATGTCAGCATTTCCATCTCCGTTAAAATCACCCACTCCTTGTACATTCCAATCCAGTGGAAGACCGCCTATTGATAACAATCTTCGGCTGGCGCTATTCATCTGATACATAGCCAGAAAGCCACTGCTATTACGAATTAATATGTCCGCATTTCCATCTCCGTTGAAATCGCCCACTTGCACTACATTCCAGTCCAAAGGAAGTCCCCCTACTGCAAACAGAGTTCTGCTGGCACCATTCATCTGATACATGGACAGAAAGCCACTGCCATTGCGGATTAATATATCTGCTTTTCCATCACCGTTGAAATCACCCACTTCCTGTACATTCCAGTCTAAAGGAAGTCCTCCTACTGCAAACAGAGTTCTACTGGCACCATTCATCTGATACATGGCCAGAAAGCCACTGCCATTGCGGATTAATATGTCAGACTTTCTATCGCCGTTGAAATCGTATTTTGTAACACCATTTGAAGTCGGGTCAATATTTTCAAAAAATTTTACTACACCATAGCGTTCCCCGACAAAGGCATCTAGATCACCATCACTGTCCAGATCTGCAAATGCTGGTGCAGCATAAGAACCCACACCAAACCCCAATAACGGGTTGCCCACAGTATCGGACACAAAATTCGGCACGGTATTGCTTCCAATGTTGAGGTAAAACTCTATCGCACCGTATTGTTCCCCAACAAAAACATCCATATCCCCATCGCCATCTAGATCTGCAAACTTAGGAACTGCATTTCCAAACAAATAAATAGCAGCTAATGGATTACCCGAAGCATCCGCTATAAAGTTTGGGGCAGTATTGATGCCATTATTGCGGTAAAACATCACACTACCCCTAGAATTGCCAACAAAGGAATCAAGATCGCCATCTCCGTCAATGTCAACAAAAGCAGGAACAGCAGCATTTCCCACATCAAATCCCGCTAAAGGGTTGCCTGCGAAATCAGTCACAAAGTTCGGTGTAGTATTGGTACCGGTGTTACGGTAAAAAAATACCTTACCAAATTCTTCTCCTACAAAAACATCTAAATCGCCATCATTGTCCAGATCAACAAAAACGGGGGCCGCTTGTCTACCAACATCGATGCCAGCCAATGGATTGCTCGCAATATCAAGCACAAAGGTTGGAGTAACATTTGTACCAATATTGTGATAAAACTTTACTGTGCCATAGTATTCCCCTACAAAAGCATCTAAATCCCCATCACCGTCCAGGTCTGCAAATCCAGGAATGCTATTGAATCCCAAGGAAGAAACACCCGCTAACGGATTACCTGCCACACCGCTCTCAAAGTTAGGATTGATGTTAGTACCCGTATTGCGATAGAATTCTACAGTGCCCTTTGCCACCCCGACAAAAGCATCAAGGTCACCATCGTTGTCAATATCGGCAAAAGTTGGCCATGCACCGAACCCCACATCAAAGTCAGTCAGGGGGTTGCCCGCAACATCTGCCACAAAGACCGGCCCAGTACTTGTTCCAGTATTACGGTAAAATCTAATCGTACCACGGCCTTCCCCAACAAAGACATCGAGATCACCATCATTGTCAATATCAGCAAAGGTAGGTGCTGCAACATAACCCACATTAAAATCAGATAACGGATTACCTACAACATCGACTACAAGATTCGGCACAGTTGTGGTACCAATGTTTCGGTAAAACTTAATAGAGCCACTACCTTCTCCAATAAAAGCATCGAAATCACTATCTCCGTCTATATCAACAAAGACTGGTGCCGTACGGGAACCCACAAATAGTCCTGCCAATGGATTATTCACTGCATCGACCACAAAGTGAGCTGAAGTGCTGGTACCCGTATTTCGATAGAATTTGACTTTGCCTTCGCTTGCGCCTACAAAAATATCAAAATCTCCATCACCGTCCAAATCAGTAAAGGTTGGGGTAACATTAAAAGGAAAGTTCAATCCGGCCAAAGGATTTCCTGCGACATCGGCCACAAAGTTAGGTACGATGTTAGTACCTATGTTGCGGAAGTACTGCACTTCACCATACAGATTACCTACAAAAGCATCAAGGTCGCCATCACCATCTAGGTCCGCGAAAGTCGGTACCGCTTGGTAACCCACGACAAAACCGTCAAGCATTGAATGCTTGAACACGGGTTCAGCCAAAGCCGGCTGAGGTATGATAAGGCTACTAAATCCTACCAAACTTAGTACCATCGTCGCTGCACGAAAAAATTCCTGGGAATTTTGGTAAGATTTTACAGGGATACGTTTAAATACTTGTTTAGCTAAATGTCTCCTCCGGTTACGCAACTGAGTAGCATCGGCGACCCCAAGTTGAATCTGTTGTTGAACTGCTTCAGCACACAATCGATTGACGACCTTTTTAATGCTAAAAATTCCGAAAATATTATTGCTTAATATGGCCATACGGACTTACCTTTAATAATCGCTGTTTTTACTCATCAACAATGCAAATACTGGACCGTTTCCTTCCATACTGTTAAGCAGGATGTCAGTTTTTCCGAAACCATCGAAGTCTTCAGTGCATTCTTTTCCAGACATTACTGAATGTGCCAATATTGCTAAGGAAGATAATGTTGCCATTCATTTTCCAAAGAAACAATTGTCCTGTAGTACAGTACAGTGATATAACAAAATAACGGTTTAAAATAAACAAGGCTATATCACTATTAAATGTGGAATTACAAACACGATTTGTGTAATTTCGACCAACGGGACGACTTGTATGAACAGATATATTGCTCCTTACAATATCTACATCCACCACCTCCCTGTGGTTTACAAAGAAGATAGGGCAATACATGGAGGCATTGCTGAGAAATCTTATTTTCATGTAAGTGTATAAGGATTTCTCTCTCTGGTCGAAATGACATATTTTTAATAAAAGCTAGTTTTTTCGTCACACCAGTTGAAAATACTACTACTTTTGAGGCCATGTATTTTTTTTTAGTAAAACAAACTTCAGAAAAAAAATATTTTCCAATCTTAACCTTTACAAAGCCATAAACAAAGACCACGACTACCACGGCATATGTAATGTTAATATATTTACATCTGAGGCAGTCCGACAGAAAGGACATCCCAGACCGTTGGCAATCCACCTACTGCGTTCAATGTTCTACTAACACCATCCATCTGATACATGGCCAAAAAACCACTGCCATTGCGGATTAATATATCGGCTTTTCCATCACCATTAAAATCACTCACTTGCTGAACATTCCAATCGAGAGGTAGACCTCCAACTGGTAACAGTGTTCGGTTGGCACCATCCATTTGATACATGGCTAGAAAGCCACTACCATTGCGGATTAATATATCTGCTTTTCCATCACCGTTGAAATCACCTACTTGTTCTACATTCCAAGCTAAAGGAAGACCGCCTATTGGTAACAATGTTCGGCTGGCACCATCCATCTGATACATAGCCAGAAAGCCATTATCACTGCGGATTAATATATCGGCTCTGCCATCACCGTTGAAATCGTCCACTTGCTCTACACTCCAATTCAGAGGAAGACCGCCTACTGCAATCAATGTTCGGTTGGCACCATCCATCTGATACATGGACAGAAAGCCACTACCATTGCGAATTAATATGTCTGCTTTTCCATTACCGTTGAAATCACCTACTTGCTCTACATTCCAGTCCAGAGGAAGCCCTCCTATTGGAAACAATATTCGGCTGGCACCATCCATCTGGTACATAGCCAGAAAACCATTGCCATTGCGGATCAATATATCAGCTTTTCTATCACCACCGAAGTCACCAGTACCTTCGATTGTCCAGTCATTTAACAGCCCACCAATTGCACTCAGACGACGCATCGCACCATCCATTTCATACATGGAGAGAAATCCACTTAAATTCCTGATCAAAATATCGGACTTTCCATCACCGTTGAAGTCATTTTTTGTAACACTATTTGAAGTCGGATCGAAGTTTTCGAAGAACCGTACCGTGCCACCAATTTCCCCGATAAAGGCGTCGAGATCGCCATCACCGTCCAGGTCAGCGAAGGTTGGCTTGGCAGACTGACCGACAAAAAAGCCGGCCAGCGGATTATTGACAGGATCAGGCGTAAAAACCGGCGAACTGCTAGTCCCTGTATTTCGGTAAAACTTCACCGTACCTCTATCTTCCCCGACAAAAGCATCCAGATCACCGTCACCGTCCAGATCCGCAAAGGTGGGAGCTGCATCATAGCCCACATTAAACCCTGCCAGTGGGTTATTTACAGTATCGGACATAAAAACCGGCGCTGTGCTTGTCCCTGTATTTCGGTAAAACTTCACCGTACCATACTCTTCCCCGACAAAGACATCCAGATCACCATCGCCATCAATGTCAGCAAAGGTGGGAGCAGAAAAAGTACCTACATTAAAGCTAGCCAGGGGATTTTTTATGGTATCAGGCGTAAAGAACGGTGCATTGTTTGTCCCAGTATTACGATAAAAACTTACTGAACCAATGCGCGTACCCACAAAAGCATCCAGATCTCCATCGCCGTCAATATCTCCGAAGGTCGGCTTGGCAGAACGACCAACATCAAAACCGGCCAACGGATTATTGACAGCATCGGGCATAAAGACCGGCGCACTATTTGACCCTGTGTTACGGTAAAAACTCACCGTACCATCACCTACACCGACAAAGACATCCAGATCACTATCGCCGTCAATATCAGCAAAGCTGGGAGCAGCATCATGGATCACTTTATAGCCCGCCAATGGATTATTTACAGTGTCAACCGTAAAAACTGGTGCACTGTATATTCCTTTATTAGGATAAAATCTTACCGAACCAGATGGGTCTCCAATAAAAGCATCCAGGTCACCGTCATCGTCAATATCTGCAAAAGCGGGAACCGCTGCAAAGTTAACATCAACGACTGCCAACGGATTATTTACAACATCGGGCGTAAAGACTGGCAAAATGTTTGAACCTGTATTACGGTAATACTTCACCTTACCAGATCTATCCCCAACAAAAGCATCCAGATCACCGTCGCTATCCAAATCAGCAAAGGTGGGAACAGCATAATTACTAACATTAACGCCTGCCAGCGGATTATTGCCAGTATCGGGAATAAAAACCGGCGCAGAGTTTGATCCTGTATTACGATAAAATTTAACCGTACCAAACTCTTCCCCGATAAAGGCATCCAGATCACCATCATTGTCAATATCAGCAAAGGTGGGAGCAGAATCAGTACCAACATCAAAGCTTGCCATCGGATTATTGGCTGCATCGGGCGTAAATACCGGCGTAATGTTTGATCCTGTATTTCGATAAAACTTTACTGTGCCACTCCCTTCCCCGACAAAAACGTCCAGATCACCATCACCGTCAATATCAGCAAAGGTAGGGATGGCAAAACTACCAACATAAAAGCCGGCCAAGGGATTATTGACAGCATCGGGTGTAAAGACCGGCGCACTACTTGACCCAGTATTACGGTAAAACTTCACCGTGCCATTAATTTCCCCGACGAAAACATCCAAATCACCATCGCCATCAATATCAGCAAAGGCCGGAGCAGCGCCCGAGCCAACATCAAAGCCATTAAGCATTACATGCTTGAACACTGGTTCGGCCAATGCCTGCTGAGGCATAACAAGTCCGCTAAAACCCGACAAAGCTAGCACTATAGAAGCCGCATAAAGAAATTCCCGAGAATTTTGGTAAGATTTAACAGGGATACGTTTACATACCTGTTTTGCCAAATGCCGTCTACGATTGCGTAATTGTGTATCATCAGCATCGCCTTGCAGAATCTGTTGTTGCACGGCTTCAGCACATAGCCGATTCAGGGCCTGCTTGATTCTTAAACCGCTGGAAATTCTACGGGTTGATATGGTCATAAATATTATTCCTTTTAAATATCGATATTTTTCTTACATGTATGCCCTGAGTTTATTTAGCCAAAGAGACTGTCCGACATTCTTCCAACGCCCCTTCAGTTGAAGTACTTTTGATACTTTTTCGCATTATCTGGATTTCAAGTTCATGTGCATTGAATCAACAACTGACATATCCTGATTTAAATTCCTAGCTAGAAAGTTTAAGATAAAATGAATTAAATGTAAAATTTATGTGTAAAGTTCCGTCATCAATACTATTGATTTAAGTCCCTTCCCTCTTCATTAACAAAAACATGGGTATACGGTTTTTAAAAATTAGTCGTCCTGCGGGAGAAATGACAGTCAAATCCGTTACATCGAGGGGCGAAATATTTTTGGGACGATTTATACCCGTATTTCCAAAGTAGATAACGCCCACCCAAAAACTAACCTTACATTAAAGCTTTCGGACTGCGTCCCTTTGTTTGCGTTTCTGGTGCGTCAGGAATTGACGACCAGAACACGTTGTCAGGTAAAGTGAGTGCCATGCGATAATTACCGTCCAGTACACCAATCATACCCGGTCGCTTCAAACCGGGCAGCACACAGATGTCGTAAATTTCATCACAACTGCGCTGGAATTTTAGATGACTAATTGCGCCCCCTGTAGGTAAGTGGATCATTTCAAACCCCGCCTGGTAATTACCTCGTTTGGCGTAATCGGAATCGTTAAATGTGTGACTTTTGCGAATTTTGGACAAGCACACGAACAGGTAATCACCAATCAAGTCCATACCACGAACATAACCATCGAATTTTTTTACCACGGTATACTGACCAGTATTAATATCTATATGTGCCAATTCGCCCGTTGCTGAAAGCAGCACGTATAATTCACCTTTAAACACTCTCGGCGTATGTGGCATTGGTAGACCTGAAGCAACTATTTCCCCACTTTCGACATCTATGATGACACCCGCTTCATATTTCTTCTCCCGCCAGCCATCTTTGGCATTAGTAGTCCCAAAAGCGGTCAAATATTTAGGTCGTCCATTCACCATAGCCATACCATTGAGATGACAGCGATCATCAGGAGCTAGTTCTGTTATGAATGGTGGTTTCCAGATTGGTTCAAAACTATGCTCACCATCAATTCGGCATATACAGGAAAATAAGGTGTTGACTCCAATTAACATTTCATCCTGCCAGCCAATGTCATGCATGTGTACTGTGCCGCTATAGTATTGCTGCCGGGGCATAAATAGCGTGTCATAAAGCCCTGGCTGCCTCGGATAACCTGCTGCAAGTCGCGGATCATGTGCTAGCACAAAGGTATCATGCAGGCAGGCCACAGCCAGTTTATTGCCTTTGAACGCCAGCCCCATAGGTTGCTCCATATTGCGAGGCAGTAACTTAATATTCTCGCCATCTGAGGAGACGAACATCAGTTTGCCTGCTTGGTAGGTGGAAATTACCAGTGAGCAACCCAACTGCGCGAGTAGCTCAGGAAACTCTGGTGAGGCGGTGTAGGCAAATGGTGGTAAACTCGCCGCAGCGGGTGTCTGGTTGTCAGAATTATGCATGTAACCCTCTGAGGAATTTTCCTCTGTCCGTGAAATACTTGTTATAGAAATAAATCTAAACAACTGCTTTCTCTATGTCAACTATTTTGAGTTTTCGGATGTTCTGAACTAACTCGTATGAGAAGAGTTCTACTACAATGAAAGATTCAATACTACAGTCTTAAGAATTATTTTTATAGTAAGCAGTTCGATAAACTATCAATGCTATGTAAGCCCCAATATATGCAATTTTGTGTATAATAAAGGGTTATCACAAACTTCACTATCATGGATATACCCATAATTGCTTTGTTATTTAAATATGCAAAATGATTTCTAGCATTATAACTGCTGCAATCTTTATGGTGGCCCTCGGTATTGTTTTAGCCATCATTTTAGCCATTGCAAACAAAAAGCTGTTCGTTTACGAAGACCCGCGTATTGATGAGGTAGACGAAATGCTACCTCAGGCTCAATGCGGGGCTTGTGGTGTCCCTGGCTGCCATCCTTTTGCCGAGGCCGTTGTTAGCGGGGAAAAGAGTCCATCTGAATGCACAGTAAACACCCCTGAAGGAAATGCTGAAATCGCTGCGTTTATGGGGGTGGATATGGGTAATACTGAAAAAGTGGTTGCCCGACTTGCCTGCGCGGGGGGAACACATGTTGCCTACACTCGTGCAAAATACCAAGGCTTGCAAACATGCCAGGCAGCTGCCGCTGTTTCTGGTGGTGGAAAAGGTTGTAACTGGGGCTGCCTAGGCTTAGCCGATTGTGCTGATGTCTGTGATTTTGATGCCATTTTCATGGATGATCATGGCCTGCCTATTGTTATTGAAGACAAGTGTACCGCTTGTAATGATTGCATTGTAGTTTGCCCTAAAGATTTATTTTCATTACAGCCCGTCAGTCATCAATTATTTGTAGCCTGCAAGAGTCTGGACGAAGGTGATAAAGCGGAGCAAGAGTGTGAAGTTGCCTGTACGGCTTGTGAAAAATGTGTCGTTGATGCCCCTGAGGGTTTGATTGAGATTAAAAACAACCTCGCAGTCATTGATTTCAAAAAATATGATGACATTTTAGTAGATCGTACCCCAATAGAACGATGCCCAACAGGTGCCATCGTCTGGATAGACAGCAAACTGGGGACAACACGCTCCAGCGTAGGCAAAGCAGCTAACCAATCTATGCGTACAGAGTCTTTACCACAAGCATAAATATTTCTTTTACATAAAATAGTTTCTTAGGTTAATAATGGCCCTTTTTGGTAATAAAAAACAAAATAAAATATCCAAATACCCTGGCATCCGCAAATTAATGAATGGCAACACTGCTGTCATTATGTGTGAGAGAGAATCCAGTGATGCTGCTGGCGCTTACTTGTCGATTCCCGCTTCTGAAATGAGTGCGAAGTGGAATTATGAAAAGAACAAAGGACACCTAAATATATCCAACAGACCATTAATCTCTGTTAATGCTGAAGATAATCATGCTGCTGCCACTGTCACTGCTGGCCTGGCTTTATCAGGCTTAAGAGCCACGCATTTTAGTTCCTCTGCGCAGAGCATTGCCTCTATGCACGAATCATTATATGCCTCCGCAGGCAAACGACTGCCTTATGTTTTAAATATTGCTTGCAAAACAATCACTAAAGCCACATCTAATATCCATTGTAGTCATGATGAATATCACAGCATGGATGACACCGGTTTCATTCAGTTATTTGCCCGTAACAACCAGGCTGCTGCCGACCTGAACATTATCAGCCGAAAAATGGCTGAACTCAGCTTAAATCCAGCCGCTGTTGCACAAGATGGTTTTTTAACATCACATTTAATAGAACCTGTGAATATTCCCGAACGGGAATTAATTGCAGAATTTGTCGGCCTGCCTGACGACATTATTAACACGCCAACACCTGCACAAGCTATTTTATATGGTAAATCGCGTCGCCGTGTTCCTGAAACATGGACTGTAGACCAACCCACGCAATCAGGTGGCAAACAAAATCAAGACAGCTATATGCAAACTGTGGCTGGGCAACGGCCTTATTTCTTTGAGCATGTCAGCGAAATTGCAGATCAGTGCATGGACGAATGGTTTGAATTAACTGGTCGTCTTTATCAACGTGTCAATCAATATTTATGTGACGATGCTGAATATTTGATTATCGCTCAAGGTAGTGTTTTAGGTACAGCTGAAGTTACTGCAGAGTATTTGCGTAATAATCGCAAAGTTAAAGTTGGCGTGGTTAATATGACCCTATTCCGCCCTTTTCCTGGTGACTTAATCAGTCATCTAGTTAAAGGCCGCAAAGGTGTTGTGGTTCTGGAGCGAACAGATCAACCACTGTCTGAAGACCTGCCCATTATTGCTGAAATCCGTGCTTGCATCAGTAAAGCAATTGACAATGGAAATACTAAAGGTACATCATTTGCTGACTATGCCAGTTATAGCAAAACCAGTGATGCAGCGCCTTTATATTCAGCCTGTTTTGGTCTGGGTGGCTATGAGATAAAACCTAAAGATATTATTGCTGCCGTTGAAAACATGTTACCCGAAGGCAAACAGCAGAAGTTTGCTTATCTAGGCATTAAATTTGTGCACCAGCAAGCATTGTCACCACAACAGGAAATACAACAACAATCCATTATTGAAGCATATCCTGCTATCAGTGAATTAACCCTAACCAGTTCAGAAAGTCCCGACCTATTACCTGAAGATGCAGTCACTGTGCGTATTAATTCTATAGCGGGTAGCAGGGGTAGTCATGTAGGAGAAAATCTGGCACAACTTCTGTTTGAACAGTTTGATCTCAATGTAAAAGCAAGCCCTGATCATACTACTGAGAAAAAAGGGCAGCCGACTGTTTTTAACTTAACTGCAACGACTGAACCACTACCTCTCAACAATATATCTGACAGAGTTAACACCGTTATTGCCACTGATCCTAATATTTTTCGTCACAGCAATCCATTAGCTGGAATAACCGAGACTGGCACCTTAATTATACAAACTCAATTATCTGATGCTAAAGAGGTTTGGCGTAATTTTCCAAAAAGTGCCCAGGAAATAATTACCAAGAAGCATATCAAAGTTTTTTTTATTGATGCCGTTAAAATTGCCTTGGAAAGTAATAAGAACTTATCCATACAATTTGATCTACAACACACAGTGTTCAAAGCAGTGTTTTTTAAAGTCACTAATATTTCAGAGCATATTGAGAAAAGTGACGAAGATATTCAATCTTTAATTGATGATAATCTCGATCTGGTTAAGCGCGGCTATAACGAGGTCACTGAAATCAATATTGCTGAAATGACTATAGGTGACTCAGTTGTCGCACAGGCAACCGATGTTGCAGCGCCATTAATGCTACAACAAAAACCAGCCAATGATCATGCCATTGCTGATATTCATCGTTTTTGGAATCAGACAGGGAGTCTGTACAATAACGACAAAAAATTAGAAAACCTTGCAGACCCTTTTGCCGCTCTAGGTGTTGTTCCCGCATCTACAGGTGTTTTTGGTGATATGACTGCAAACCGTGCTCAACACCCCACCTGGATACCGGAAAATTGTACCGCTTGTGGAAACTGTTATAGCTCCTGTCCTGATAGTGCAATCCCGGGTCTAATCAATACCATTAATGAAGTTTTTGAAACCAATATCAAAAGGATAGAAAAATCCGGCCATCCCGTTAAACATTTACGTCGTGCCATTCGAGTGGTAGAAAAAAAATATCATGCATTAACCTCTGATAAATCTGAAGGGACTACTTTAGACCCTATTTTTGCCAAAGCCATCGGCGATACCATTAAAGAATATGCAGAACCGGAAAGAGAAGAAGTTGCACAAGAGTTTGAATGGTTTAAACAAGTTGCCGGCTCATTCAAGTTTGCACTGACTGAACCTTATCATGATGATATGAACAGTCGTATGCCAAGAAATGGCGGCTTATTTTCCATCACTATCAACCCAAATAGTTGTAAAGGTTGCATGGAATGTGTATCTGTTTGTGAAACCGAAGCGCTTGCAGTAACTGAACAAACACCCGAGTCGATTAAGGTTCTTCGAGATAACTGGGATTACTGGCTGGACTTGCCGACATCCAATAAAAAATACAGTCGCATTGATAACCTGCAGGCTAAAAATGGTGTTCTGGATACCTTGTTATTAGACAAGAAAAATCATGACTCCATGCTAAACAGCGATAACACGCGCGCAGGTAGTGGTGAAAAAACGGCTATTCATCTATTTACCAGTACGGTAACCGCTCTGATGCAGCCCCGTATTGAAGAACAGATCAAGCACATAAACCAGCTGATCACAGATATGGAAAAACGTATACGTATACAACTGGTTGAGACACTGGACATCAGTGATATAGATGCATTAGAAACTGCAATTGATGAAAACCAAAATGTAGATCTGACCTTATCCCGCTTAAGTGGTTCATTGGATAAAGACAAAACGACCCAGCCTATAGATCCTCAATGGTTAAGATGGGCATTACAAATTGTTGCTAAATTAAAACACCTTAAATGGAGTTATACTCAGGGCTTATCCGGTGAAGGCCGTGCAAGTTTAGGCATGACTGATGGTAGTAATGCAGCCTCCGCATGGACTGCAACATTCCCTTTCAACCCTTATCCATTTCCCTGGGCCAGCCATTTATCTCAACATGCACCCTCTTTAGCTATGGGACTTTTTGAAGGTCACATGGTAAAAATGGCTGAGGGTTTTAAAGCCATCCGTACGGCAGAGCTGGAAATCAAAGGAAAATATGATAAGAGTGAACATGATAAGTTCTTTGCTTATTTTGATTGGCACCAATTTGATGAAAAAGAATACCACCTCTGCCCCCCTTTAATATCTTTGGGAGCGGAAGGCATTAGCTTTGAGTCAGGCTTTCAAAGTCTATCTCACAGCCTGCTTTCAGGTATGCCAATAAAAGTTCTGGTATTAGATAATCAACTGCCTGATGATTGCAATAGTTCGCCTAAAAAACTAGGGCTTATTGCTATGGCACATGGTACAACCTATGTTCACCAGGGCTCAATCTCAAATACCACACATTTATTAGAAGGTTTTATAGATGGTTTGAATTATAGAGGCCCGGCTCTTTGGAGTATTTATGCCTCTAGCCAACCTGACAATGGTCTTGCTAACAATTCTTTCACCTTACAGAGCAAATTAGCGGTTGAATCACGCGCTTACCCTCTCACCACATTTGACCCCAGACGTGGAAAAACATGGGAGGAATGCATCAGTCTGGCTGGAAATCCTGACATTGATCAGGACTGGATCATTTATTCATTAGCTTACACCGATGAATACGGCAATAAATTTGCTATGGATGTACCTCTAACCTATGCAGACTGGGCATTAACTGAAACTCAATATGCCCATCATTTCAAACCTGTTGCAGCAGATACTGGTTCTGATGACATGATATTGCTGGCTGAATATATAGCAATGAATAGTAATGATCAGGCTGACGGCATTCCTTTTGTGTGGGCAGTTCATCCGCAAAGTAATCATCTACTTAAAGTAGTGGTTTCGACGACCATGGTGGCCGCAACCATTGAGCGCCAGGAGTTCTGGCATACCTTGAAAGGTCTAGCGGGTAATAACAGGGTTGAAATTGATACCCAGGCTATTGCTGACCAAGCAAAACATGAAATGGCGCAAACCATTACCGAGGGCCTAATGAGTATGGTCGGTGGCGATGCAGGAGCATTGACTCGAATTTTAGCAGACGTACCTACAGTTTCTGCAAACAGCCCAGTAACTCCAATCGCCAAACCTAAGACTACGACAGAAAAAAAACCAGCGCCAACAGCTGCTGAAAAAACTGCCCCAGAAACCACAGAGAAAAAACCTGCTGCTGAAGCTTTTGAACCCGTTTGGATTGAAACCCCTGATTGCACTACCTGCGATGAATGTGTGGATATTGCTCCAGCTATTTTTCAATATAATGCAGATAAAAAAGCTATTGTGATAGACCCAACAAAAGGTACTTTTGAAGATATAGTACGTTCAGCGGAGAAATGTACTGCGGTCATCATACACCCAGGCACACCTTGGAACCCAGATGAACCAAACCTGGAAAAGCTAATCAAACGAGCTGAAAAGTTTCAGTAATGGAAGTGAGGCTTTAGCCTCGCCTGTAAAACATGACAAAAATACTCAATTAAACTTAAATACTAGCTATACCATTGCTGAATAAAAACAGATGAATCTATTTAGCCTTTTTGGCAAAAAAACATTCCCTAAAGGTATACACCCCGAAGGATTCAAAGAAGAAACACACGATCATCAGGCACGTCGCCTGCCTTTTCCTGCACAAATTATTTTGCCATTATCACAGAATATAGGAAAACCTGCTGTTTCAATTGTTCATGTAGGCCAACAAGTTCGACGAGGTGAATTGATCGCCAAAGCTGATGGTTTTATGTCGGTTCCCTTACATGCTTCAGTGACAGGTATTGTCAAAAGTATCGATTTGGTTCCCAATGCCAGAGGCAATAAAGAACAGGCTATTATTATTGATACTGCCCTCAGTTCCACACAAACCCAGCTATCTAATACGTTTAGGGATTTTGAGGAAATGTCACGCAAGGATCTGATTCAAGCCGTGCAAAATACCGGCATGGTAGGCCTGGGTGGAGCATCCTTCCCCACCCATGTAAAAATGAATATCCCTGATGATTGTAATATTCATACCATTATTATAAATGGCTGCGAATGTGAGCCATTTTTAACCACTGATCATAGAGTGATGCTCGAACAAATCGAGTATTTACTACGTGGCATACGTATCGCCATGAAAGCAGTCGATGCGCCCAAAGCCATTATTGGCATAGAAGACAATAAAATTAATGTGCTGGAAGCAATTAAACCTCAGTTACCTAAAGACGGCAGTATTACCATAGAAGCAGTAGTTACCAAGTATCCTCAGGGTGCTGAAAAAATGCTGGTCTATTCCCTGTTAGGAGAGGAAATCCCATCAGGTAAGTTACCTTCATCCATTGGTGTGGCAATATTCAATGTAGCTACTCTCGCTTCAATAGGAGAATTGTTACCTTTCCAGCAAGGCTTAATCGAACGTATTGTGACCATTACAGGTGATGACCTCAATAAACCAGGAAATTACCTCGTTCCCCTAGGAACGCCTTTAAGCCATATTCTTGAATATGCTGAGTTTACAGGAAATGAAGCGGAACTGATCTTGGGTGGCCCTATGATGGGAATGCCTGCAGGCTTTCTAAACACCCCTGTTAAAAAAGGTACGGGCGCTGTTTTAGTTCTGGATAAAAGAGCAACCAAACGGGATGATATTCTACCTTGCATAAAATGCTCAATGTGTCTGCAGGTTTGCCCAATTAACCTGAATCCATCAGAACTGGGCATGCTGGCTACAAAACGCAAATATGATGTCATGGAAGAACAGTACAACCTGAATGACTGTTTTGAGTGTGGCTGCTGTAGTTACGTCTGCCCTTCTAACATTCCTTTGGTGCAATACTTTAGAATTGCCAAGACTCTGAATCGTGAAAGGCATCGGTTAGAATCATAAAAAACATATAAATTAATCATTAACTTTACCAAAGCGACACTCTATTAATTACAAATCTTGGTATTCAGCATGGCATTATCACAGTTACGTAGTATTTATCAGTTAAAAATAACACTGGTTGGCTCAAAACCGCCAATTTGGAGAAGAATACTCGTTTCAAATAATATGGTTCTGGATGAATTTCATTTAGCTCTCCAAATTACCATGGGCTGGACAAACAGCCACCTTCATCAATTCATCGCTAACGGTCATTTTTATGGTATATACGATGATGAATTTGACTTTGGTATGGAGATTAAAGATGAGAGCGAATATAAATTAAATCAATTATTAAAATCAGAGAAAGATTCAATAATTTATGAATATGATTTTGGTGATGGCTGGGAACATAAAATACTTTTAGAAAAAATATTGCCTTTTAATAAAGATAAAAGACTCCCCTATTGTGAAAAAGGAAAAAGATCCTGCCCCCCAGAAGACTGTGGCGGTATCTGGGGTTATAAAGATCTGATCGATGTAATTAATGACATCGAAGACCCAGAACATGAAAGTATGCTGGAATGGCTAGGTGATGAATTTGACCCTGAAACCTTCGATCTTGAACAAACCAATAAAATACTTGCTGAATATGTCCGTTAAAATAGCAACTTTTATCTTATATGCTATTAAAAAGCATATAAAAAAAAGACCTGGCCAATTTTCTGATTTTTCAAGGTTATGGAAAGATCATAATATTTCAATCAAGACCATCCGTAAAAAAGCGTGGAAGTAATTTAAACATGGCTAACCAACCAAAAATAGATATACGAACATCTCCGTATATACGTAAAGCCCCCACTGTGGCAGAAATCATGCGTAATGTAGTTTACGCATTACTGCCTATAGCGGCTTATGCTGTTTATCAATTTGGTATCAGTGCACTAGCATTAATAATAGTCACAGTACTTTCCTGCATAGCAACAGAACATTTATTTTGTAAACTCTCAGATAAAAAAACGACGATTGGTGATGCTAGTGCTATTATCACCGGTTTACTACTTGCTATGACGTTACCCCCCGGATTCCCTTTATGGATGGGAGCCGTTGCTGGCTTTACCGCAATTGCTCTGGGTAAAACATTATTTGGCGGCATAGGGTTTAATGTTTTTAACCCTGCTTTAGTGGGCCGTGCCTTTATACAAGCTGCTTTTCCTGTCTCAATTACAACCTGGACACCCGCTCTGGCTGTCGATCGCTTCGTTGAGTTTATTCCTTCCACCTTAGCCTTGCCTTTCATGAAACCTTTACCCACAGCAGAGTGGACAACACAAGTCAGTATTGATGGATTCACAGGAGCTACCCCCTTGTCTTTAATGAAATTCCAGGGGATTTTTACTGATAGCACTGATTTATTTTTAGGCTTAACAGCAGGCTCGGCAGGTGAAACTTCGTCCTTGTTAATTCTGCTATGTGGGAGCTATTTAGTTTATAAAAAAATGCTCGATTGGCGAATTCCTGCTGCCGTAATCCTTGGTACTGCCATTTCGGCTGAATGTTTTTATCTTATGGATGCGGTTAAATATCCTACTCCGGCATTTATGGTTTTTTCAGGAGGTTTAATGTTCGCTGCCGTCTTTATGGCTAGCGATATGGTGGCATCCCCTGTTACGCCATTAGGTATTTTAATCTTTGGTTTATTAGTCGGTTTTTTAACCGTTATTATCCGCTTATTTGGCGGCCTGACTGAAGCAGTCATGTACGCGATTTTATTCGGTAATGCTGCAACACCACTGATTGAATCTTATACACAACCCATTATATATGGTGGAAAGAAGTAAATCATGACTGAATCACCACCCCCCCCCCCTAATGAGGTTCCACCTTTACCCTCTAGTTTTTCATTAATTTCAACACTGGGCGTGGTCGCCATGTTGTCTGGTTTGTTAGTGGTATTAATTTATGAATACACTAAACCCATAATTGCGGAAAATAAGCGTATAGCAACAGAACGTGCTATTTTCAAAGTGCTACCTAAAGCAACAAGCCGTATGACTTTTGTAGTAAGAAATGGCCAAATTGAACGAGCAGATGATAAGACCATTGGCGAATTAATCTATGCCGGTTATGATGCCGATAATAACCTTGTCGGCATGGCACTCAATGCAGCCGAACAGGGATATCAAGGTATAGTACAATTGCTCTACGGTTACGATTATAAAACGGGATGTATTACCGGTTATGATGTATTAAAAAGTACTGAAACACCTGGATTTGGGACAAAAATCACTACCGATAAAGACTTCCTGGCTAACTTTAACTGCCTGGATGCCAAGGTCAATTCGGAACAAACAGGTTTAATTAATGTCATTAAAACAGTAAGACATGGCACAAAACAAAATCCATGGGAAATTGATGCTATTTCCGGCTCAACCATTACTTCCAATGCTATTGGGCGTATGTTTAATCAAAGCGGTCAAGCATTACACCCCATCATAGCAAAAAACTTAGCATTGCTAACAACAGCAAAAGAATCAGAAAGAGGCGAGCATGAGTAAGTCCACACAAAAAGAAGCTCCTTTGACCATGGATGTGTTTACTGCGGGAATATGGAAAGAAAACCCAGTCTTTGTAATGATGCTGGGCTTATGTCCTGTACTTGCAGTAACCAATAGCGTTGAAAACTCATTAGCGATGGGAGCCGCCAGTATTTTTGTATTGGTTTGTTCAAATGCACTGGTTTCAGCACTCAGAAACTTCATTCCTAAACAAGTGCGGATCACAACCTACATTATTATCATTGCAACCTTTGTCACCCTGGTTGATTACATTATTCAAGCCATTAGCCTGGATTTATACAATAAACTGGGTGCTTTTATACAGTTAATAGTAGTGAATTGCCTGATTTTAGGGCGTGCTGAAGCCTTTGCTTCGAAAAATTCATTTGGCAAATCCGTTATTAGTGCACTAGGCATGGGTTTAGGTTTTACCCTGGCATTAGTGATGTTAGGTGGAGTCAGAGAATTATTAGGTGCGGGACAATTATTAGGTTATCAGATATTCAGTCTTAATTTTGAACCCTGGATAGTAATGATTCTTCCACCGGGTGGATTTATTGTTTTAGGTTCCTGGCTATTGCTGATCAATTACATAGAACAACGCAGGACAGGGAAATTAATTGCTGAAGATGCTGCTTCTCATTGCACTGTCAGCCCGACCAGGAGCTCTTAATGAACCCGGAATCACTCAGTTTCATTTTTCTTAGCGCCTTTTTAATCAATAATTTTGTACTGGCATTATTTTTAGGTCTCTGCCCCTTTGTCGGTGTATCAGCAAAACGTGACACTGCATTTAACATGAGCCTTGCAACTGCATTTGTTATGTTTGTCAGCTCTACTTGTGCTTATGCTATTAATCTTGTTCTTACCCACTTTGATCTCGAGTTTCTGCGTTTAATCAGTTATATCGCACTGATCGCTTCATCTGTACAATTAGTGGAAATGGTTTTAAAGAAGTTCAGCCCTGCTCTATTCAGAGCATTAGGTATATTCTTACCTTTAATAACAACGAATTGTGCCATTTTGGGGGTTGCTCTTTTTCAGACATCCAGAGGCTATGACTTTCTACAGTCAGTTTCTTTTAGTTTAGGTGCGGGGGCAGGGTTTGGTTTAGCCATTATTTTAATGGCCGGATTAAGGGAAAAGCTGGAATTATCCAACTTACCTAATATCACCCAGGCTGCCGCTTTAAGCATGATGCTGGCAGGCATATTATCTCTAACCTTTATGGGTTTTGCTGGATTAGGAACAACTGCATAAAGCCATTCACGTAGAGCCGTTGCATGCAACGTCTCTAACCGGCTGATTATTTTGGAATGAAAAATGTTTAACTTATTAATCACAATTACAATTATTTTTTCTGTGCTAATGGCCTGGGTTTTAATCCAGCAAGCCGCCAGAAAATTTGCAGCAAACCATCCAGAACTAGGGCCTGTTAAAGAAGAAGGATTAGGTTGCGGAAAAACCTGTGGCTGCAAAAAAGGAAGCTGTAGTCAGGAAGATTAAAACTTAATCATCATCGTGCTCATCAGCCTTATCGTGTTCCTCAATTTCATCATTTTTGTCGATGTCGTCATGACCATCAACTTCCTTCGAAAACAATGCATTAGTTATGTGTTCAATCATTTTTGAAAACAAGGCTTGATCACCACTATTATTGTCTATTTCTTTATCCGCTCCACCATCTAACTGAGCAACAGCAGAGAATAAATCAGTGAATGCTTGTTTAGGTTCGGAAAATGAATCCAGCATTGCTCCAGTATCCGCCATAAATGCTTTAGTCTCCGCTAAAAAATCACCGGCTTGCTTTAACAAATCGGTATTAATATTTTGTTCGGGCATTGTTGTTTGTTGATAAGCCGCTACCGCCTGAACTGATTTATCCATCTTTAAATCCAAAGAAAAACCAGCAATTTGTTCAGTATCAAACCCTACTTTTTGCGCATGTTTAAAAGCAGATTCAATATTACCTTTAAAAAACTTATCGCTTACTTTACTCATTTTTTTTATTAACTTTGCCAGTGATTCCTGCTCATTATCGTTCAAATCACCTTCAATACTCATGCTAAAACTAGACTCAAGCGCATGATCTTCTGCATATGCAGTGACTTTAGTATTTTCGTTCTCGGCCTGAAAAGCACTAACACTACTACTAACAGATTGGTTCAAACTAATCGTCACAACATCACCTTCCTGAGTTGTAACTTGTATATCGACCGACTGGCTCTTGCTAGTTGCCAAACCTAACACGGCCATTTTTGAACTTACCACCTCAGAATTGTTGGTATCTGTTTGTTGCGTAGGCGGCGGTGTTGGTTGATATGTATCTTCAAGCAACCGATTTTGAGGAATATTAGGTTTTTCCGCAGCTAACCCATTATTACGGGCATGCGATTGCTGATCTGCTTCAAATCCTCTTACGGTAGGCTGAGGAAAAGAAAATGATGATGCAAGAGATTGGGTAAACATAGCTAAGCCACTAAATTTGTTGGTACAGTATGTTAGCGGCAGTAAATCTGGTTTCTTTAATCAGTTTAAACAAATTTTTTAAAAACCAACTTGGTTTTCTATTAACAAATAAGGTGCATTTGCATATAACAGATATTTTTCGATACACAGAAGTAAAGAATAGTTTAAATTATAGTTTTTAATTATATGGAATGAGAACTAAAAAAATGAGTTTTAAATTAAGCTTAACAAAAACAGTAATAAAGTGGACTCCCAATAAGTTAATTTCATGGGTGACAAATATAATTCTTAAAGATATTGCAGAATTAACAGATTTTAATTTTGATCTCGAAGCTCGAAAATCATACATGCAAGTACAACTTGCAGGTGAGTCAGAAACAATTGATGTTTGGCTTGAAAATTTTGCCATCATCACTAATGAGGGATCGTACAAATTCATCTTAGAACAAGCCAAGTCTAACCGTATCTGGTTGGATAACATACTGTCCCGCATCGCAGGAAAAGAATGGAAAATCCCCGTCACCGCTCAAATGGCACCTAACATTGAGTTTCTTGCAGAGCTTCTTAAACCTAAATAAATCAATTGATCGCTTAGTATGTTCATAAGCTATTGAATAGTGAGTACAACTTGGTTTATAAGAATCCACTATTGGGTGAGAAATATTCGCTTCACGGTTTTGTGAAGAAGTGGAAAGTCCAAAGTTGATTAGATTATACTGTGCATTCAAAGAGTTTAGAGTCTGTTTATAGAACGGGTTAACGTAAAAAACAGACCACTCAGCGCGTTTTTATAGGGTCATTTTTTAGTCAAAAATGACCCTTTGTTCAGGTTAAATATACTGAATAGAAAGAATTTCGTATTCTTTATCTCCACTCGGTGTTTTAACCGTCACTACATCTTCAACTTCTTTGCCTATTAAGGCTCTAGCTATCGGTGAGCTCACTGATATTCTACTTTGTTTAATATCTGCTTCATCCACACCCACAATTTGATAGATGACTACGTCTTCAGTATTGATATCTTCAATTTCTACTGTAGCACCAAAAATCACCTTTCCACCGGCATCTACTGTTGTGATATCTATGATTTGAGCATTAGATAGCTTTCCTTCTATATCTGCTATACGACCTTCAGTAAA
Source organism: Methylococcaceae bacterium (assembly GCA_021647585.1). Taxonomy (GTDB): domain Bacteria; phylum Pseudomonadota; class Gammaproteobacteria; order Methylococcales; family Methylomonadaceae; genus QPIN01. Next base: position 52,528 of record JAKIUK010000001.1, on the reverse strand, counting down.
ACTTTGCTGCTCTTTTGCTGCATGATATTCAGCATTTTCTTTTAAATCACCATGTGCCCTGGCTTCTGATATCGCTGCAACAATTCTTGGCCTGACTACAGTTTTTAATTCCAGTAATTCTTCACGTAATTTTTCTGCACCTACTACAGTAAGTGGTACTTTATCTACCATCTAAATCTCCAATCTTTTTAGTCCATTACCATGGACAAATAAACAATAAAGGCTGACACATGCCAGCCTTTTTATGATTTTTATCGACTAGCGGACTGAAGTCCGCTCTACTTATCTACTAATTACTCAGTTAAGCTATTATGTAAATCCTGTAAACAATTCACATTACCAGCATCCAACTCACCTAATGCAAAACATGCTGCTTTAGCGCCTGCAATGGTGGTGTAATACGTTACATGATGTTGTAACGCTTCCCTACGCATAGTATATGAATCGTTAATTGCCTTAACTCCTTCTGTGGTATTAACTATCAACTGAATTTGATCATTCTTAATCATATCAACAGTATTCGGCCGGCCTTCATTGACCTTGTAAACCACTTCACAGGGAATACCTGCATCTTTTATTACTTTTGCTGTGCCTTTAGTTGCAACTATCTCATAGCTTTTATCTATCAGCATTTTAGCAATTTCAGGCGCTTTTACCTTATCCACTTCACGCACACTAATGAGTACCTTACCCGTATTGCTTAAATCAACGCCCGCAGCACGTTGTGCTTTTGCAAAAGCTTCTCCAAAGGTTTTACCTACTCCCATGACTTCACCCGTAGACTTCATTTCCGGGCCTAGCAAAGTATCAACCCCTGGAAATTTTACAAAAGGGAAAACAGCTTCTTTCACCGAGTAATAACTAGGAATACATTCTTTGGTGTAGCCCTGTTCTTTTAATGAAATGCCCGCCATGCATAAAGCAGCAATCTTAGCCAAAGGATATCCAGTAGCTTTTGATACAAACGGTGCTGTTCTTGATGCTCTTGGGTTAACTTCCAGAACATAAATTGTTTCACCTTGGATCGCAAACTGAGTGTTCATCAAGCCTCTTACACCTAAAGCTTCTGCCATTTTAGCGACTTGCTCTCTCAGCTGGTCTTGCAAATGTTCAGATAAGTCATAAGGAGGAATTGAACATGCCGAGTCACCTGAGTGCACCCCAGCTTGCTCAATATGTTCCATTAAGCCACCAATTAACACAGTTTCACCATCATAAATAGCATCCACATCCATTTCTACTGCATCATCAAGGAATCGATCTAATAAAACAGGCGAGTCATTAGAAACCGTTACCGCTTCTTTCATATAACGACGTAAACCTTCCTCGTTAATCACAATTTCCATCGCACGGCCACCCAATACATATGAAGGCCTTACTACTAATGGATAACCCAGATCTTTAGCCTGAGCTACCGCTTGATCAACTGATCTTGCTGTTGCATTGGGTGGTTGCTTTAAATTCAACCGCTCTAACAATTTTTGAAAACGCTCTCTATCTTCAGCCAAGTCAATTGAATCAGGTGATGTACCAATAATCGGTGCACCCGCAGCTTCTAATGCTCTGGCCAATTTTAACGGTGTTTGCCCCCCATATTGAACAATAACGCCTTTAGGCTTTTCTAAATCAATAATTTCAAGCACATCTTCTAAAGTTAATGACTCAAAATATAAGCGATCAGACGTATCAAAATCGGTGGATACTGTTTCTGGGTTACAGTTGATCATAATGGTTTCAAAACCATTTTCACGTAAAGCCAATGCTGCATGAACACAGCAATAATCAAATTCGATACCTTGTCCTATTCGATTGGGTCCACCGCCTAGAATAATAATCTTTTCTTTGTAGGTTACATTGGCTTCGCACTCTTCTTCATAAGTAGAGTACAAATAAGCGGTATCTGAAGAAAATTCAGCAGCACAAGAATCTATACGTTTATAAACAGGACGAATATTCTGTTGATGACGCGCCTTTCTAACATCTGACTCTTTTGTATCTAACAACTTAGCAAGGCGCTCATCAGAAAAACCTTTTCGTTTCAAACGATATAACTCGCCTTCGCCCAACGTTGCCAACGTCTTGGTCGCTAATGATTTTTCAGTTAACACCAGGTCTTCAATTTGTGCTAAAAACCAGGGATCAATTTTACTGGCTTCATGAATCTCGTCAAAACTTAAACCACTTCTAAACGCATCGGCGACATACCATAAACGATCGGGTCCCGGGTGGCGCATTTCTCGTTGAATTTTATCCTGGATATTATCTTCAGTAAGATCAACAATTTCATCCAGACCACTGACACCTACTTCCAATCCTCTTAACGCCTTTTGTAAAGACTCCTGGAAAGTACGTCCAATCGCCATGACCTCACCCACTGATTTCATCTGTGTGGTTAAGCGATCATCTGCTTTTGGAAATTTTTCAAAAGTAAAACGGGGGACTTTGGTAACAACGTAATCTATAGTAGGTTCAAATGAAGCAGGTGTTGCACCTCCGGTAATTTCATTTTTTAATTCATCTAACGTGTAACCCACTGCTAATTTTGCAGCAACTTTAGCAATAGGAAAACCTGTGGCTTTTGATGCCAAAGCGGATGAACGCGAAACACGTGGATTCATTTCTATGACAACCATGCGTCCATCTTCCGGGTTAATCGCAACTTGTACGTTTGACCCCCCCGTATCAACCCCAATTTCACGGAGTACCGCTAAAGAGACATTACGTAAAATCTGATATTCTTTATCTGTTAACGTTTGTGCTGGCGCTACAGTAATGGAATCTCCCGTATGCACCCCCATAGGATCAAAGTTTTCTATGGAACAGATAATAATGCAGTTATCATTAGTATCTCGTACCACTTCCATCTCATATTCTTTCCAGCCCAATACTGACTCTTCAATCAGCAATTCATCCGTTGGAGATAAATACAGTCCACGCTCGCAGATTTCAACAAATTCTTCTTTATTATAAGCAATACCGCCGCCACTACCGCCCATGGTAAATGAGGGACGAATAACTGTTGGGTAGCCGACTTCCGCCTGAGCAGCAAATGCCTCTTCCATGCAATGTGCTGTTTTAGATTTGGCAACGTCAAAACCAAGCCTTGCCATCGCCTGATTAAACAATTCTCTGTCTTCAGCCATATTAATGGCTTCTTTAGTTGCACCAATCATTTCCACATTGTACTTTTCAAGTACACCATGTTTATCTAAGTCTAAAGCACAATTCAATGCCGTTTGTCCGCCCATAGTCGGCAAAACAGCATCTGGACGTTCTTTTTCTATGATTTTTTCTACTGTTTGCCAGTCTATGGGCTCAATATAAATTGCATCCGCCATATCTGGGTCAGTCATAATCGTGGCCGGATTAGAATTGACCAGAATAACGCGATAGCCTTCTTCACGTAGTGCTTTACACGCTTGTGTTCCTGAGTAGTCAAACTCACATGCCTGGCCTATTACAATAGGGCCGGCACCTAATAATAAAATCGATTTTATGTCGGTTCTTTTTGGCATAGTTTGTTAGATCTACTTAATTATTTATTAGCTGATTGATTTGAATATTGATCCATCATTTCAATGAACTGATCAAATAAGGACTCTACATCATGTGGACCTGGGCTTGCCTCAGGATGTCCCTGAAATCCCATTGCAGGACAGTCTATGCGTTCTATTCCTTGTAAACTACCGTCGAACAGCGAGTGATAAGTCGCCTTAATGGTATCAGGCAATGTTTTTTCATCCACTGCAAAACCATGATTTTGACTGCTTATCATGACCCGCCCTGTTGCTTTTTGTTGTACAGGGTGATTAGCGCCATGATGACCAAATTTCATTTTTTCTGTTTTAGCACCGCTTGCCAAAGCCAATAACTGATGGCCCAAACAAATACCAAAAACAGGGGTTTTTTTCTCTAAAATCGTTTGAATAGCTGAAATTGCATAATTACATGGTTCAGGATCGCCCGGCCCATTTGAAAGAAAAACACCATCAGGATTCATTGCCAAAACATCCGCAGCTGGAGTTGTTGCCGGAACAACAGTAACTCGACAACCTCTATTTGCAAGTAAACGCAAGATATTTCGCTTAACCCCAAAATCATAAGCGACAACATGCTTAGTTAAATTATTAGCTTCTTTATGTCCATCCGTTAGTGACCAGATGTCTTCTGTCCATTCATAGCTGTCAGCCACAGTGACTTCTCTGGCTAAATCCAAGCCTTTTAAACCGGAAAAACCGGCTATCGCTTTTTTTGCATCTTCAATATCAATACTTTCACCAGCAACAATGGCGCCTCGTTGAGCACCCTTGTCACGTAACAAACGGGTTAATTTTCGGGTATCAATATCTGCAATGGACACCACATTATTAGCCAGCAAATACTGTTGCAGAGATTTTTCACTCCGCCAGTTACTTAACTGAAGAGGCAAATCACGGACCACCAGACCACTGGCAAAAACAGCCCTTGATTCATCATCTTCACTGTTTGTTCCTACATTACCTATATGTGGATAGGTCAGGGTAACAATTTGACGGGCATAAGAAGGGTCACTCAGGATTTCCTGATACCCGGTTAAAGATGTGTTAAATACAACTTCACCAACAGAACAGCCGTCTGCGCCTATAGACACTCCGTTAAATACTGTTCCATCTTCCAATAATAGTAAAGCAGGTTTACTCAAGATCAGTCACCTTATAATGTACAAAACGGGATAAGCCCAAAGAACTTATCCCGTCATAAGAAAAATAATACTAATTATACTTTGTATTAAAAGAAATTCATTAACAATTTATAGTTTCATTATTTTTGACTATGTTACCGTTAAGTGTGAAATTACAAACATAAGTTATGTCATTTCGACCAGCGAGAGAAATCTTACCGCTATTGGGTTTATAAAGATTTCTCCCGCTGGTCGAAATGACACACTTTTGATAAAACTTAGTGCTTTAACTAAAGCCAAACAATATTAAACCACTGCTAGCCAAAGGTCGTGTATGTTTTTAAAAAAGCAAAATTCAGATAAATAATATTTTTCCACTCTTAACGTGTGACATAACTTTATCTTACTACCCAAATCTAAAGCTAAATCAGCAACTCAAAACCCCATCATAGATAGTTTGCATACTTATTTCAGCATCTATGCAGACAAACTGTATATTTTCAACTTGTTCATACACACTCAAGAGCCAAACCCCCACCCTCGTATTCGCGTGTATATTTCTCAATCCGACATTCAGCCTGATTGACCAGACAATATTCTTTTAGACTAGATATACTTTGGTAAGCCAATAATTTTTCCCTTCTATCAGTAGAAGCTGTTGAAGGCGATAATACCTCAATAATCAAACATGGCTTGCTCAAAGAATAATAATCATCTTCCTCACGACTGTATCCCACCATAATATCAGGATAATAATAACTATTAAGATGAGCGACTTTCACTTTGACATCACTCATATAGACATCACAAGGCGTATCTTTTAGATGGTGATGAAAGACACTGTATAAATTACCGGCTATTTTATTATGTGCCCTGCTGGAACCCACCATTGCAAAAATATAGCCATCAACAAACTCATGTTTTATTGAACTGGCCTGTTCCATTTCCAGATATTCTTGCTCGGTGAATAATGGCATTATCTGCTGGGATAACATAAACCACTCTCCAAAATTTAAATCAATATACCCAGTCTATTGCATAGAGTCTTTAGCGGCAACTTTAATCAAACGGAAATTAGTCCTTATGAAAGCCCCAACACATCCTGCATATCATAGAGTCCATTATCTTTATCTTTTAGCCACACTGCCGCCCTTACCGCGCCATTTGCAAACGTCATACGACTGCTGGCTTTGTGAGTGATTTCAACGCGTTCGCCTTCATCAGCAAACATCACCGTATGCTCTCCGACAATGTCTCCTGCCCGAATGGTAGAAAAACCAATAGTTTTTCTATCTCTTTCTCCAGTATCACCCTCACGACCATAGATAGCACAGTCTTTCAAGTTGCGTCCCAAGGTCTCCGCTATAACTTCGCCCATACGCAAAGCTGTTCCTGAAGGCGCATCGACTTTATGCCGATGATGTGCTTCAATCACCTCAATATCAGTGTATTCACCCATCACTTTTGCTGTCATTTCTAATAATTTAAGTGACAAATTAACACCTACGCTCATATTAGGTGCCATTACGATCGCAATTTCATTTGCTGCTGAGTTGATAATGGCCTTCTGCTCATCAGTATATCCCGTAGTCCCTATAACGATCTTCTTTCCAGCCTGGCGACAAATTTCGATGGTTTGTATTGAAGGATCAGGACGTGTGAAGTCAATCAATACATCAAATTGATCGACAATTGCGACCAAATCATCTACTACCTGTACATCAGCAAAACCTATTCCAGCCATCTCTCCCGCATCTTTGCCTATGGCATCACTTTCAGCACGAGAAACAGCAACTTTAAACTCCGTGTTTTCAGAGAGTATCGCCGCTTTAACCAGACATAAACCCATGCGACCGGATGCACCAACAACAGCTACTCGCAACATGATTTATCCCGTCAATTTATCAAAAAAACTTTTTACACCGTCAGTCCAGGAATGCTCTTGTGGACTATGATGTTTTCCTCCACCCGATAGAGTATCTCTAAACTGTTCTAGCAATGCTTTTTGCTCTTTAGTTAATCGCACCGGTGTTTCTATCTGTACTCTGCAAAGCAAATCACCGATTGCACCACCACGGACGGGTTTAACCCCTTTACCTCTCAATCTGAATAATTTACCCGTTTGAGTTTCAGCCGGTATTTTAAGTTTCACCTTACCATTCAAGGTAGGCACTTCCAGCTCACCGCCTAAACAGGCGGCAGGGAAACTAATCGGGACCTCACAATATAAATTAGCCCCATCACGGGTAAAAATAGTGTGTTCTTTAACCTGAACTTGAACATACAAGTCCCCAGATGGTCCACCATTAACACCTGCTTCGCCTTCTCCAGCCAATCGAATACGGTCACCCGTATCTACACCTGCAGGTACCTTTACGGATAATGTTTTATCTTCCTGCAAACGCCCTTGTCCATGGCATTTACGACAAGGATCTTTTATTTGCTTTCCGGTTCCTTTACAGGTAGGACAAGTTTGCTGTACAGAAAAAAAGCCTTGCTGCATTCTAACCTGTCCATGTCCCTGACAAGTTGTACAGGTAACAGGACTGGAGCCTTTCTTGGCACCAGAGCCATGACATTCTTTACAGGCAACCAGCACAGGCACTCTAACCGTTGCTTCAGTACCACCAACGGCCTCCTCTAATGTTAGATCAAGGTTATAGCGTAAATCAGCACCTGCCTGAACATTACTACGCCTACGACCACCACCCCCACCAAAAATATCACCGAAAACATCACCGAAGATATCACTGAAATTTTCTCCACCACTAAAGCCACCAGGACCACCACCCATAGACTGCTCAACACCGGCATGACCAAATTGATCATAGGCAGCACGTTTCTTGGGATCAGACAAAATCTCATAAGCTGCTTTTATCTTCTTGAATTTTTCCTCAGCCTGCTCGGGGTTATCTTTATTTCTGTCGGGATGAAATTTCATCGCCATACGGCGATAACTTTTCTTTATTTCAGCATCACTGGCATTTTTTTCAACACCTAGTATTTTATAAAAATCTTCTTTTGCCATAACGTAAATAACCGCCAGCATAAACCGGCGGTTTTTTTAGTCCTTCTATAAGGAAAAACAAGCTTCACAATCAACACCTGCGAAGCAGTTCTGTTTGCGACCCAAAAACGACTTATTTTTTATCGTCGTCTTTAACTTCTTCGAACTCAGCATCAACTACATCATCTGCAGCTGAACCTGAATCAGAAGACGCCTCAGGTCCTGATTCCACATCTCCTTCTGCTTCTGCTTCTGCTTTCTGTGCATAAACACGCTCAGCCAATTTACCTGATAACTCAGTTAAAGCAGTCGTTTTTGCTTCAATTGTATCTTTGTCATCATTTTTTAAGACTTCATGCAATTCAGAAATCGCAGCTTCAATCGCTGTTTTTTCTTCTTCAGTCACTTGTTCACCCAACTCTTTGATGGATTTTTCGGTAGCATTTATCATACCTTCAGCAGAGTTTCTTGCAGAAACCAGCTCAGTGATTTTTTTATCTTCATCAGCATGTGCTTCCGCATCTTTAATCATGCGATCTACCTCATCATCAGATAAACCACTAGAGGCTTTAATGATAATTGACTGTTCTTTACCAGTTGCCTTATCTTTAGCTGATACATTCAAAATACCATTCGCATCAATATCAAATGATACTTCAATCTGTGGAATACCTCGAGGTGCAGGTGGAATATCTGCCAAATCAAATCGACCCAATGATTTATTTCCAGATGCTACTTCGCGTTCACCTTGTAAAACATGAACTGTTACCGCACTCTGGCTATCTTCCGCTGTTGAGAATACTTGTGCTGCATTTGTTGGAATGGTGGTATTTTTCTCAATCAACTTAGTCATTACGCCACCCATGGTTTCAATCCCTAAAGACAAAGGTGTAACATCTAACAACAAGACATCTTTAACGTCACCGCCTAAAACACCGGCTTGAATTGCAGCACCTAAGGCAACGGCTTCATCAGGATTAACATCTTTACGAGGCTCTTTACCAAAAATACTTTGTACCATTTCCTGTACTTTAGGCATACGGCTTTGTCCACCTACCAAAATCACATCGTCAATTTCAGAGGCTGATAAACCCGCATCTTTTAATGCTTGCTGACATGGCCCTTTCGTTCTATCAATCAAATCACTCACTAATGATTCCAGTTTTGCACGAGTCAACTTAACATTCAAATGCTTAGGTCCCGATGCATCGGCTGTAACATACGGAAGATTAATGTCTGTCTGCTCTGTAGATGACAATTCGATTTTTGCTTTTTCAGCTGCTTCTTTCAGACGTTGTAATGCTAATGGGTCATTATGTAAATCAATACCATTATCTTTTTTAAATTCGTCTGCCAAAAAATCAATTATTCTTAAATCGAAGTCTTCACCACCTAAAAAGGTATCACCATTTGTGGCCAATACTTCAAACTGATGTTCACCTTCGATTTCAGCAATTTCTATGATTGATACATCAAAGGTACCACCCCCCAAGTCATAAACTGCTATCGTTGTATCACCTTTTGGTTTATCCATACCAAAAGCCAATGCAGCAGCTGTTGGCTCATTAATAATACGTTTTACATCTAGGCCGGCAATACGCCCAGCATCTTTTGTGGCCTGGCGTTGTGAATCATTAAAGTAAGCAGGTACAGTAATCACTGCTTCTGTGACTTCTTCCCCTAAAAATGCTTCTGCATCTTTTTTCATTTTCATCAAAATACGTGATGAAATTTCTGGCGCTGCCATCTTTTTACCATGACACTCAACCCAAGCATCACCATTGTCAGCCTCAACAATGTTATAAGGCACCATTTTAATGTCTTTTTGTACTTCCTTATCTTTAAAGCGTCGACCGATTAATCGCTTAATTGCAAATAAGGTATTTTTCGGGTTGGTTACTGCCTGACGTTTTGCAGACTGTCCTACCAATACTTCATCATCATTGGTAAATGCAATAATGGACGGTGTTGTACGTCCACCTTCGCTATTTTCTATTACTCGAGATGTTCCATTCTCTAAAACTGCCACACATGAATTTGTGGTTCCTAAATCAATTCCAATTATTTTAGCCATTAAAATCTCCAGACTCTTAGTATTATTTTGTATGCTATCTATATGAGGTTGCTTTAACTAATTTCAAGCCTGCTCATCCAAGTTTATTGAATCAGCCTCCGGCTTATCTGAATCATCAACGGGTTTGGCTGCTTGTGACACCACAACCATTGCCGGACGAATTAAACGGCCATTCAAGATATAACCTTTTTGTAACACATTAATGACAGTATTAGGCTCAACATCAGCACTAGGCTGCATAGACATTGCCTGATGCAACTCTGGATTGAATGTTTGCCCTATTGGCTCCAGCGCTTCAATATTAAATTTTGCAAAAACATTTTCAAATTGCTTAATCGTTAGTTCACTTCCTTCCCTCAAAGCGACCACTTCGGGTATATTACTGGTGGATGCCTGAATACCAAGTTCCAGACTGTCAATAACTGAAAGTAATTCTTTGGCAAATTTCTCTAAGCCATATTTATGCGCATTTTCTAAATCCTTTTGAGTTCGTCTTTTCAGGTTTTCCATTTCCGCCTGGCTACGAACGGCTTTATCCCAATTCTGGTCCACCTTTTTTTGTGCTTGTTTTAATTGCTTTTGTAATTCTTCCAGCGAAACCTGTTCTGTTTGCTGCGCATCAACAATTTCAACATCAGCCTCTGCCCCATCTAGTTCAGGCTCATTAGCTTGCTTTTCATTGACTTCGCTTTCACCCACCTGCTCAAGAACTTCATCAATCAGCTCACTATCCGATTTGGCGTCGGATGCTTCCTGCTCATTATTCATTATTTAACTCCCGTTGCTCTACTTTTTGTAATGCTTTGTATGATGGGGGCTGTCATTTAGGATTCAAGGCTGATCCTAATAATTTTGCAGTGACGTCTACAAACGGAATTACTTTCTCATAGGCCATACGTGTTGGACCTATAACACCTAACACTCCAACTGTTTCATCATTTATCGAATAAGATGATGTAACCAGACTGCATTGGTCGAAGGCCTGATAACCAGACTCTTCACCAATAAATATCTGCACCCCATCTGCCACCAGACACTGATCCAATAAATGAATAACCCCCTGCTTCTGACTAAAAGCATCAAACAAATTCTTTAGCTGCCCCATATCTGATAGCTCATTAAATCCCATCAAGTTTGTTTCACCTGATAACACATAATCTTCTTCTGGCGGTTGTTTAAATGCCATTTGCGCCATATTCACAGCATCAATCATACCCTGATTAACCTGTTGCTGATGTTGCTGCAATTCATTAAATACAGATTCACGTACTGAAGCTAAACTACGCCCTGAATAAACAGAGTTCAAATAATTTGCAGCCTGTATCAGTTCGGCCTCGGTGAATTTTTTTGAGGTATGAATAATTCTGTTATGAACTTCCTGTTCATTGGTAACAAAAATCACCAAAACACGCGTATTGGATAAAGGCAAGAATTCTATATGGCGCAAACACAGCACCTCTCTTCTAGGAAGTGTCACAACACCAGCCATCTTTGTAACTTCAGATAACACTTTTGATGCCCGATTAACTACATCCGAGGTATTTTCAGCCTCATTAAACTCGGTCTGCAATTGACTTACTTCTTTTAATTCCAGAGGCTTTACTTTTAACAATGAATCAATAAAAAAACGATATCCACTCACTGTTGGGACTCGTCCTGCCGAGGTATGCGGTGAATGGATCAATCCAAGATCTTCCAAGTCTGCCATCACATTTCGAATGGTAGCAGGACTAAGCTTAATAGCCGTATTTTTTGATAATGCTCTTGAGCCAACAGGCTGACCATCCTGTATATAACGTTCCACCAACATCTTTAATAAATGAAGCGATCGTTCATTCAGATCCAGATTTTTTTCCACTTTTTCCCCAAACTTACACTTGACAACATACATTAAGACAACAAGTTTATCCATCAAACCAAAATTGCTATAGTACTAGTATCCTGACAACTTTGATTTGATGGATGGTGTTTCATTCCTCGAGATGTAAGGGTCTTTGGGGCGCAGTGCTTTAGTCTGCTTTTTCGGCAACCAAAGCAGGCTAAAGCACTGCACCCCGTTATGAGAGAAACCCATCAAACCAAAGTTGTTGGAACACTAGCACTCTATCTAAAAGAGTGCTAACGGAGCAAACTAGCAGCTCATCTTTTTTTTGTCAATGAAGAATGTAAACAATATAATCAGGTATCACTATATCTACTTAACACCTAAAAACACCCCTGACAATTCGTTCCGTGAGTGTTTTTAGGCCTAAAGGAGGATAATTTGGTCAATCAATTTCGTCTGAAGCTGCTGCTTTTTTAGCTTTAAATTTAGACATAACAAGCATTCCAACAATAATGGTTATTACCAGGACCAATAAAATAATGATTACTTTCGGAACACCAGCATCTTCAGGTTCAACGCCTATCGAAAAAGGTAAATGTGAATCCAATTTTTCACCTTGATAAACGATTGTTACATGCGCCAAATAATCACCAGCACCATATTTAGCAAAGTCAATTTTAGCATCTATTGTCCCTTTTTTAATTTTTTCAGGTGCATGGTAAAAAATTCGAGTACCCTCAGGCTCTTTGGTAATTTCAAATTCGACAGTAGTATGGCGTAGCTTATTGCCTTCGTAATCAAAAACCAAATGTGTTAAACCTATATTTGGAACTCCATGACAGTAACTTGTACCTCCAGAAAAAGTGGGTGTATATGCTGAAAAATGAATAACTTCACTCCCTACAGAAAACCGGCAGGTATCAACTTCATTCGTTGCTCCTCTGTGTGCACTCACTGTTGTTGGAAGAGCAAGACTTAAAAACAACAACGAAAACAATAATTTTGAATTTCTCACAATAGCCCCATGTACACCTAGAATATAACTAAAACTATTTATACCTTTATTTACTTTGTTTTTTCTTCTTCCCAGCAAATAACGGATAGTAGAACGATGCAGAGAAATTCCCGGTTGTAAAATATTTTTTTCTTTCATGTCACTTCCTCTCTTGAGATACAGCAGGTAAAAGTTAATATAAAATACCATCTGTAACATTGGATTTTAGTGCGGATAAGTGGTTGTTTAACATACAACTCTTTTTATGCCGAAGTTTACGCTGACACATATCAGACCCTTTTGATGATATGACAGTTGCCGAGAGTACGTCAAATACAATATTTTCTACAACTAAATTCCTCCCTAGTCTTTGATCACTGTCTTCTTACAAGCCAGCTCATAGAACACAAAATTTCTTTGTGATGACTCCTGTTTTATATTTGCCAAGGTATCGAAGTATCTATGTACATCAGAGCGACAAAGCCAGTAACTTAATTTTAGGAGTTACCCACAGTAACTGTGTGTATTGCTGTTGATAACTCTTGTATAAGTTAGCGCAAGCCATACTAGTTGAGCTCTTGGTACAGATTGTATAAAAATCATTCACAGCCATATTACAACCATACGGAAGTAGCAGTTACTCATTTAATACGGATATGGCCTCAACTAGCTGCCTTAATTTGGCCTGTATCTTTTTGGTATTTGCCGGTCCCATTCTTAACATTTGTTTTTCAACATCGTTTAATGTCTCCAGTTTTTTATCCGCAAACTTATAGTTGACTGAGTGCTGGACCAAGGCAATTCTGCCTTCTGTTACCGGGGACTCAATAACACTTGCTGCTGCTTTCATAAAAATATCTTCTAACTGATACCCTGCAGGATAAGCAAAATCTTGATAAACAGTTTTAAAAAGTGGCTTATATAAAAGGTACAAACGCAGTCCCTTCTCCACATCAATAGAGGCAATAGCATTTGCCAGACTGTCATACCTGCTATAACTTTCCTGAGCCATATATAACCCTTGAGAATCTTTTTTTACCACTATCTGACCAGGCGTTTTTAAAAATACTCTATGCTTATAGATGATCTGATTTTGTGATAAATCATTAATAATCACCAAATATTTTTTTATAATGTCTTTGGCTTCAAACCAGCCTAATAAATTTTCTGCAACATCCTTCAGCGCATGCCTGAAACTATCATCACTATTTTTTAACGTCGGCAGCTCCGCTTTAATTTCCAGATTTAAGCTCGACGCTATCGCCTTCTGTTGCGTTTGTTCAGAGTTAACCTGTAACTTCTCTGCACCGCCACTCATCTGAATTTCTTTTTTAACATCAGATATCTTTTTTTCTATAGGCAGAACTATCGGTTTAATGTCTATTTCATTGTCAACCGGGGTACTCTGATATAGCCAAATTGTTAATACGATTAAAATGAGGACTATCACAATCATCAAAATTGTCGTATATTTCTTGCCTTCGTTTTGTTCGTAGCGACTCATATTACACCCTGTGTTCAAATAGTAGTTTTAAGTAATGGAAAAAATTTACATGATTTAGTTCAACCCGTTATCATGGAAAATCAATTTGCACTGGGTTGTGGAAAACCCGAGTGCTGTAGAAAATTGCGCCTAAGCAACTGTGCCTGCATTGCTTACTATATGCGCTCCATGACGAAGAGAATTTTCGATATACTATGAAAGAGAATCGCTAGCAGATAAAACTTCCGCATCCTGCTTACGCCCCTTTCCTATTTGCATGCAGACAATGGCCATAGCCCTTATCAACAGCTATTGTGCTGGAATTTTCGTCCAGATTGCTTCACCAAACATATAACAGAGGATAAACTAAGTTATACTCACTATTCAATAGTTTATGTAGAGACTAAGGACTCCTGTTATGAAAATAAATTTATCAAAAAAAATACTGTTTTTTTTTAGTTTAATCTCAATTATTCCCGTCATTGGGTATGCTAAAACTGTTTTACCTGCAGCTAATGGAATAAAGTATCCTGTAGGCTTAAAAAACTGGCGACTTATCAGTAGCTCATATCGTAATGACAACAATACACAGCGTGTCATATTAGGTAATAGCACTGCCATTAAAGCATCAAGATCAGGACAAACAAACCCTTGGCCAAAAGGAACAATTCTGGCAAAACTGGTTTGGAAAAATACTGAACACCCTCAATGGAATGCTGCCATAGTCCCGGGAGAGTTTGTTCACTCCGAGATTATGGTTAAAGACGCTGTAAAATACAACGCTACGGGTGGCTGGGGATTTGCTCGATGGAAAGGCGCTGAACAACAGCCTTATGGTAAAGATGAGTCCTTCGCTCAAGAATGTTTCTCCTGTCATACGCATGCAAAAGATAGTGGTTATGTTTTTACCATGCCACCAAAAATCCCCTGAGTTAAAAAACATGCCTTCAATTATTGTCGGTTTAGGCGAAATTTTATGGGATATGCTACCTGACGGAAAACAATTAGGTGGAGCCCCCGCAAATTTTGCCTATCATTGCTATGCTCTGGGTTTAGACAATGTTAACAGTACTATTATTTCTTCGGTTGGAAATGATCGACCTGGTAAAGAGATACTGAATCATTTTAATAAGCACAGGATCAATATCGACTATCTTTACCGGCATAATAATTACAAAACGGGATCAGTAACTGTCACCGTTGATAACCAGGGTTTTCCCAAGTACAACATTGAAAAAAATGTAGCATGGGATTTTATTCCTGAAATTCCAGAAAGCTTCCAGCAGACTGTGGATACTGTGTGTTTTGGCACTCTTGCTCAACGTTCCCCGGTCTCTCGAAACCATATAAATAAATTTCTGTCCTCCTTGCCTGCCGATTCAGTAAAAATATTTGATATTAACCTAAGACAATCTTATTTCACCCTGGATATTATTCAGAAATCGCTCAATCTAGCAAATATTTTTAAAATTAATGATGATGAATTAAAAATAATCAGCAAACTGATGAGAATTTCAGGTAGTGAAGAATATCAACTAAAAACCATTGCCCGGCAATACAACATAAAACTCTGCATACTTACAAAAGGACACTCGGGAAGTATTCTTTATGCTGATGGCACCATATCAAATCATCCCGGATTCAAAGCCGACATCAAAGATACAGTGGGTGCAGGTGATGCCTTCACTGCAGCTATTGCTATCAGTATAAATAAAGGATTTGAACTGGATCAAATGAACGACTATGCTAATCAAGTCGCTGCTTATGTTTGCACTTGTTCTGGAGCCACACCGAAACTACCCTTCGAATTAATCAATTTATTTCATCAATAGCTCTGTGCATTTCATCCCTTATACCCCATACCTTGCTACTGTTTTTTGTTCAGCAACCGCTCGAAATATCTTTGTACACCTGACCGGCAGAGCCTACAGCCTAATATTAGACGTTTAAAAAAAACCACTGCAAGCCATTTTCTAACATAGGTTCATAATAAATACACATAAATTTCCATTTTTATTATTTTTTTTTTATATTCTCGGTGTATACTTTGAGACTATTTTAAAACCTAAATAATAACTCAATAATAAAGGTTTCCAGCGATGGCAGAGAAAACACTAAGCAAGCACCTAATTAATCTAGAAAAATATTTTTCCGCCTCCAACCCTATTTTACAAAAAGCCAGTAAAACCTTTCATCAGCTTGACCAATTAGAATATGACCTTGGTCTGATTGACGACGAAGAATCAACCGCAAGAAAAAGTTCCTGGTGGCCGATAGTTAGCTTGATTGGTGGATTTTCAACTGCAAAATCAGAATTTGTCAATCGGTTTTTAAACACTAACATCCACTCATCCAATCATAAATATACAGTCCATCAATACACGCCCCAGGCAACAAGTGCAACATTACCAGGCACTGCATTAGATGCTGATCATAGATTGCCTTTCTATCAAATTAGCCAGACCATTGAACAAACTGTCAAAGGAGAAGGTAAGAATATAAATTCTTACCTGGAATTAAAAACTGTCAACAGTGATAGACTTAAGGGCAAACTATTTATCGATACCCCTGTTCTTAATGCCTCACTCGATAACCCTGTTCTTCCTATCCTGACTCAGCATATTATAGAAATGTCTGATCTGGTGTTGGTCTTTACTGACTTATTTGATGCGCCAGCAGAGTTAATAAAAGAGACCATTACAGAAATTATTTCCCAACAGGATTCAAATAAATTTATCTTTATTATAGATCATTCAGAAATAAGCCTTGATGCCCAAAAAACCAATGAAATCATTGCCTCCTGGCAAAGAAGATTAGCCGAATTAGGCATACATACTGGGCAGTTTATAGTGTTATCAGATTCACCGCTCTCGTCTGGGATTTCATCCATTAATGAAATTGACCAGCGTTTGGTAAATATTGAAAATGATCGATCTTATCGAGTACTGCATACACTGGAAAAAAATATTCGTGATATTAATGATCTTTATTTACCAGAAGTTGAAAAGCACCTGGTTATCTGGAAAGAACGAATCAATATGTCCACCTTGGTTATTTTGGGCTTCATCATTACCTTACTGCTTTTTGCTGAAATTTCAATGGGCATTGTACAACTGCTTTTTGATCCCATAATTGGTCCAGCTTTCATCCTTATTTTAATAGCCGCATTAGTTCCATTACACTTAATAATGGCTAGAGTTCATGCCAAATTCATTATTAATGATTTGAAAGCATCACAAAAAAAGCTTAACTTGACCGAAAATTTGTCAGGTTTATTTGAAAAAAGCCTGACTTTCTGGCGCATAATCCTGCCAATTAATGAACCTGTAGGAAAAAATAAAAAAACACAGCGAAAGATAAATGCATTGATCGAACAAACCAAAGATATGGTCCAAGCTTTGAACGACCAATTTAGCCATTATCATCACGATGAACCTTACAGTTCAGTACCCGATCAATCTAACTACACTGATAAACAATAACTCGCATTATGGATACTTTAAAATTGTATTTACCGCTCTGCTGGTTAAAGGTTAATCCACTCGACTTACCTAAATCAGTCACCTTTCTTAAACAAAACTTTTGGTTTTATTTCATTGTTGAATTGTTTATTCAAGCCAACATGATTGATCCTTCAGAAGCTTTTTTTGAAGTCATTGTTGAAACAACATTAACATTTTCTTTTGTTTGGCTGATTTTATTCCTTAACAAAACCACACATTTATATGTTCAAATAATATCCGCAGTATTACTGTGTGAAAATGTAATCGCATTTTTCGGTGTACCTATAGTGATATGGCTAACCGTAAGCGAAGACATACTCAGTTATTATCTAATGGGATTTCTTATTCTCTGGGATTTTGTCCTCATTACCTACATAATCAAAAAAGTCCTTTCTATCAACACAGCTGCCAGCATGACAATCTCTTTTTTCTATTTTATGATGACTTATGCGGGAGCCTATGCCCTTACTTTATTGTTATTTTAATTGTTAAAATCTGTCTAACTCAGGAAAAGACAAAATACCGCCATGCACATGCATTGCACCAAATTCGGCACATCGATGCAAAGTAGGAACTGCCTTTCCAGGATTAAGTAAGCCTTTGCTATCAAAGGCTGCTTTGAGCGCATGGAATAGTAATAATTCACCTGCAGAAAACTGAAAACACATATAATTTATCTTTTCTACACCCACCCCATGTTCCCCTGTTATCGTTCCTCCCACCTCAACACTGAGCTTAAGAATATCTCCTCCAAATAACTCTGCCTTTTCCAATTCACCTTCAATATTTGCATTATATAGAATCAATGGATGCAAATTACCATCTCCTGCATGAAACACATTTGCAACAGCTAAACCATAGTGCTCAGACAATTGAGCAATTTGCTTTAATACCTTCGCCAAATAACGCCTGGGTATGGTTCCATCCATACAATAATAATCGGGAGAAATACGTCCGACAGCAGGAAATGCAGCTTTTCGTCCCGCCCACATTTTCAATCTTTCCTGTTCAGACTGTGCCACTTTAATTTCGACAGCCCCTTGCAGTAGAAATATATCAGACGCTTGAATTAACTCCTCCTCAACTTGCTCTGTTGTGCCATCTAGTTCACACAATAATATAGCCTCTACATTCACCGGATACCCGGCATGAACAAAATCTTCAGCAGCTTTTATGATTGCTTTATCCATCATTTCCAAACCAGCGGGAACCAAACCACTGGCTATAATTTCAGCAACTGCACCGCCCGCTTTTTCAACATTATCAAAGGCGGCCAAAATAACTTGAGCTGCTTCTGGTAATGGTAACAACTTGACTGTAATCTCAACAATAATCCCCAGCATCCCTTCTGAGCCCGTTAACAAAGCGAGTAAATCATAGCCTGGACTATCCAGACCATGAGAACCAATTATTACCAATTCTCCTTCCATGGTAAGCATTTTTAAACGCAAAATATTATGCGTTGTTAAACCATACTTAAGACAATGGACTCCCCCGGAATTTTCCGCAACATTTCCTCCTATGCTACAAGCAATTTGAGAAGAGGGATCGGGAGCATAATAAAGCCCATATTGAGCAACTGCTTGAGAAATTGCCAGATTACGTACTCCAGGTTGCACCCTGGCAAACCTGTTTTCAACATCAACTTCAATAACTTGATTGAATTTGGTCAAACTAATCAATACACCGTTATCTAATGGTACTGCACCTCCAGACAGACCCGTACCAGCCCCTCGTGCTACTATTGGCACACCTAAACGATAACACAGTCTAAGTATGTTCTGTAACTGCCCAAGTGTTTCCGGCAGCACAACTATCCAGGGTATGCAGTGGTAGGCTGGCAAAGCATCACATTCAAAAGGCTTTATCTGCTCAATTTCAGTTAGAATAAGTTTATTTGATAAAAACAATTTTAATCTGGCAAGCAATTCTTTTTTATCGACATCATGTTCAATTTTTTCTGATACATGTGGCTTAATTGTTATCATATTGTTTTTGCTGTCAGAGGAGATGTAAAGTGTATTGTGTCAAAACTCATGTAACAATAGAAGACACAATAAAAAAATCCCGGTTTATTGGTGTCTTGACACCGTGCCTGTCAGAACCAGAAGTATTAAAACATCTCAATGATTGTCATCACCAACACCCTAATGCCTCGCATATAGTCTTTGCATATCGCATTAAATCAGTCAAAGGAATAATCATGAAATTTCATGATGCAGGAGAACCTGGTGGTACTGCGGGAAAACCTGTTTATCATCATTTAGAAGGAAAAGATCTGATCAATGTTCTTTGCGTTGTTATACGCTATTTTGGTGGTATAAAACTGGGGGCAGGTGGATTAACCCGTGCATATGGTAATACTGCAAAAAAAATTATTGAGGCAAGCCAAATAATTGAATACATTGAATATACGGAAGTTCACCTGGAATTGGAATACAAACAAATGCAATTATTAGAATACCAATTAAAAAAACTGGATGGGGTGATTTTGGAACAAAAGTTTTCTGAGAATATCAGTCTACTAGTTAAAATACCTGACAAAAACCTAGCTATTCTTGCTGAAAAATTTGAACTTGCTGACTAAGGCTATTGGCCTATCATTGAGTACTCTCAATTTTGACATTTGTAGGTTAACTACACAAACGATGTCATTCCAACCAAAGAGAGGAGGAAACAATAATTATTCAAAGGGCTCAGCCGGAACTTTTATTGCAATGTATATATCATCAAACTGACCTGAAACAGACACTTGCAAAGGAAAGGAGCCTTTTGAAAGAACCCCGTGTTCTCTACCGTTATCCCTGACAACAACATCCACAACATATTGTCTTTTCGAGTTTATATCATCAGGCGCATACTTCAACAGAATTGTTTTACGTTGCCCATTGTTTAAATTTTCAATTTGAGTTGCTAAAGTTTGTTTCCAATTACCTTTAACTAATTCCTTTAATGAAAATGTCACCTGAGCTGATGAAAATTGTTTAGGCAATTGCAGGCGGAATTCACCCTCAACAGCTGAAAAATCAGCTCCGATACTGACTAAACTTGTAAATAAAAGCCAAATTAATAAAAAAAATCTCAATCTTTTCTACGAAAACCAATCAAACTAAGCATTGCAGAAGCCAATAAATAAACTGCAGCAGGCACTGGAACTGCAGACACTTGCCAACCTATGTCCCGCAATCCCTGAAAGTCAAGATCAGTAAAATATTTTCTGCTGCCAATTGTAAGCGTAGGATCCATTGCCGCTTCTTGAGGCACGCCATTAAATGAACTCATTGTACCCTCAGCCCAATGAGAAGCATGAGCTGAACCATAACCCAGAACATGACCTAATTCATGAATAGCAACAGAATAAAAATCATTTTGTCCATTAAATGATTCAACTGTATTTACATCACTGTCAAAATACCAGGAACTAGTTGAATTAAATGCCATTGCTCCACCCCAAGGGCCAAAATCAGAAGCTGCTTGTCCTCTTGTGTTTAAATTATCACGGAATGCTTGTGATGTACCACTGGCAGTAAAACCGCCATTTCCTCCCTGTCCTAGAATATTTCCACCAAAATTACGGGCACCAACAAATACAACTAAGGAATCAGCAGCAACGTTAAAATCATTAATGGTTTGAAAAACACCATCACTAGGGCTATTGAAATTTGCATTAAAATGATTTCCACCTGTCGAACTAATAGCAGTCAACTGATCTGTCAAACGATTTTCAAATAATGCACCGGCAGCATTAAGGACGGTTCGCCTGGACAGGTTTGCTCCGGAAAAAAAACCGCTGTCAAAGGTATAATCAAAGTTTATTGTTATAGCATTAGCATATTGACTGCTTAAAGCCATTAGCCCGGAAATAAGACAGGTTGAAAGTTTATTCACAATTTATATTCCTAAAGGCTAAATATAAAAAAGTATAGTCCACTATTTTGGCTTTTACAATACTTGCCTTGTCAGGTTTTTACATTTGTAGATCAATACCAAAGGAGGATGGAAAGGCAACTACCAAAAACCCCATACCATCAACACTAATTACTGTATTTCCAGATAATTAATCGCATACTGCCCATTAAATAAGCCTAATAGAAGCCCCTCCAGGCTTTGCTTATCATGAATTTTTAAGGATGTATCGATATAACTATAGGTGTTATTTACAAAACTCATTTGGGTTATAGCAACCGCATGATAATTAACATAATCGATTAAAACCATACTGATACCATCTTTATCAGAAAACAAAATGGTTTTTAGCAAATTCTTGATCGCTGCAATTGAAGAAACATTAATATCTTTAATAACACTTTCTGGAATACGATAATATTTGCTGATATCCTGAATTTGCAGTTGAGTGGCTTTACTTTTGTTCCAAATCAATAATTGTTTCTTATTGGAAAACATAAATATCGCATTCATTGGAACATCGTCCCACAGCCCAGAAGCTTTGACCGTTTTTCTCCATATTTTATCGGCCGCAATTTCCAGTAATTTAATATCCGGATCGCCCCAAACAGGTGATGAAACACCATAGCCAGATGAATCTGTTAATTTGTATTCTTTAGCTTCTTGTGCAGTAATTTCTACAGGATGGTCTAGCAAATTTGGAAAGCTGATTTGCCAAAGACCGTTATGGGTATCATGTTGAAAAGCGGATTCTATTAATTCTTGTCCGTCAGAATCCTGGGCAATAGCAATTAAGCTGGCCAGAAAGAAGCAATCACCCGTATTATTCTGGCTGAAGGAACCTAATCGTTTATCGGGCTTATTCTCACCTCGAAATAAAAAAGGATTTTGGTAAGCAAAACAGGTGGAAAAAACACTAAGCCCCATCAGAAAACAAAAAATACCAGTGGAAACCCGTGTAGTAAATTGCATTTATTCAGATATCTGTTGGTGCATATTTACTAGGAGCATACGTTCCGTAATCGGTCTGTATGACCCTAGGAGGCCCCTAGAAGGCTGCCCGAGAATAGAAGCCGTAGCGAGGGAAAGACATTTTGAGTCAGTTTTTTCGTTCATTTGAGGCGAATAATGGGTTATTTAACGAAAATGAACGGAGAATCTGGCCAAAATAGCTTTTCCTCAGTAGGTTTTTCTATTCTCGGGCAGCCTCCTAGAGACTAATGCCATTAAAACAAGTTCACCAATTCAAGCGCCAGCATAACAGCATCTTCTCTACGCCCATTTTCTGCAGGATAATAGCCTTTACGTATACCTATTTCGTTAAATCCTCGTTTTTCATAAAGTGCAATGGCTGCTTTATTTGAGGGTCTTACCTCTAAGAAGATGGATTCCGCTTTTTTTCTGGCAACTTCTATCATGTGTTCTAATAATTTGCTACCAACACCCTGACCTTGAACGGCCGGATCAACATTAATATTCATAATATGTGCTTCTCCTGCCGCCATTGAAACGATACTATAACCGACGATTACATCAAGTTCCTCACAAATCCAGCAACTATAATGCATTGAATTCATACAATCCTTGAATATTGCTTCACTCCATGGAAAGTTATAATTCTTAGCTTCAATCTGCAATATTAACGGTAAATCTTCATGCCTCATCCTACGCAAACGCATTAAGTCTTTCCGTTCAACAGAATCAGGAAAAACCTTTGCATAAAACTCTTTATCTGCATCATAAACAACAAACTCTCTAACCTTGTCTAAAACTTTCCATATACTCATTATTATTTTTTTTCTTGATAAACTTTAATTGCTAACTGTAAGTCCTGCCATGCTTTACGCTTTTCTGGCAAAGACCGTAATAAGTATGCTGGATGATAAACCACAACGAGTGGAATATTTTCCAACTGGTGAACAGTTCCTCTAAGTTTTGACAAGGGCTCCTTAGTTTCCAGTATTGTTTGTGCCGCAATCCGGCCAACCGTTAAAATAATTTTTGGCTGGACCCATTCTATCTGTTGCTGTAAATAATTCTTACAGCTACTGATTTCCTCTATCCTTGGATCCCGGTTATCAGGAGGTCTGCATTTAAGTACATTGGTAATGTAAACTTCATCTCTATGCAAACCTATCGCTCTAATCATTTCCGTTAATAGAGTCCCTGCCTGTCCAACAAAAGGTTTGCCTTCCTGATCTTCATTATGACCGGGCGCTTCACCTATGAACATCCAGTCTGCACTTAAATCACCTACTCCAAACACTGTTTGTGTTCGAGTTTTGTGTAAATCACAACGCTGACATTTAGCAACTTCTTGTTGTAACACTGACCAGTCATCAAGTATAGCGCCTGTTATTTCAACTTGCTGTTCAATTTGATAATCCATTGTAGCGACGGGCTGAATGTCTTCTACTGGTGCTTCATTTCTAGAAACCCAGACATCGATTCCCATAGCCTGCAGATATTGTAGCCGAGTCGCGTTATCCATTGAGCAATATACTTTATTTTATAACCAATTTCACACTTTGAAAGAGTACCCAAGTCGCTGTTTCACTAGTCATTTTGGTCTATCTCGCATCATATATACTATAGATGAAGTCTGCTACAGTGGAATAAAACAATTAAACATCACCTTTTTGCGGATGTTTGCGTTGCTCTGGTGTTTGCAATTTACTCACGGCATTGATATAGGCCTTGGCCGATGCAATCACTATATCGGTATCCGCGCCCTGCCCATTAACAATTCGTCCTTTTTGTTCCAAACGCACTGTAACCTCACCTTGCGCATCAGTACCATTAGTAATACTGTTAACAGAATACAGTTCTAAGGTAGCATTCGATTTGACCAGACTTTCAATCGCTTTCAGACTCGCATCAACAGCACCACTACCTTCAGAACTTCCTGTTAACTCTTCATCATGTATTCGAATAGTCACTGTTGAACTGGGTATTTCCCCTGTTTCAGAACAGACTTTTAGAGCAATCAGTTTTATATGTTCCTCTTCAGCATCAGAACTGACCTCTGAAATTAATGCCTGTAAATCTTCATCAAATATTTCATGCTTTTTATCAGCCAGTTGTTTAAAGCGATAAAATGTATCATTTAATTCTTCTTCACTATTAAACACATGCCCTAGTTCCGTCATGCGACTTTTAAAAGCATTACGACCCGAGTGTTTTCCCAATACCATACGATTTGCTGACCAGCCCACATCTTCAGCTTTCATAATTTCATACGTTTCAGGGTTTTTTAGCACGCCATCCTGATGAATCCCGGATTCGTGTGCAAACGCATTGGCTCCAACGATGGCTTTATTTGGCTGTACGGGAAAACCAGTAATTGATGAAACCAGTTTCGAACAAGTTAAGATTTCTCGGGTATCCAGACTTGTCTGACATGAAAAAACATCCTGCCGTGTACGTACTGCCATAACCACTTCTTCTAATGAAGCATTACCCGCTCTCTCACCCAGGCCATTGATTGTACATTCAACCTGACGAGCACCATTGATAACTGCAGCAAGAGAATTAGCCACAGCCAGACCTAAATCATTATGACAATGTACAGAAAAAATAGCTTTGTCAGAATTTGGAATGCGATTAATCAAATTAGCAATCGTTGCCCCAAATTGCTGGGGTACACTATATCCCACGGTATCCGGGATATTCAGCGTAGTAGCTCCGGCATCAATTACCGCTTCTAGAATGCGACACAAAAAGTCTTCTTCAGAACGACCCGCATCTTCAGGTGAAAACTCAACATTATCAGTGTATCGTCTTGCTCGTTTAACTGCTTTTACCGCGTATTCAATCACCTGTTCAGGTTGCATCTTTAGTTTCATTTGCATGTGAATTGGAGATGTCGCTATAAAAGTGTGAATACGAGAACTGTTAGCACCATTCAATGCCTCTCCA
Organism: Methylococcaceae bacterium; assembly: GCA_021647585.1. Classification (GTDB taxonomy): domain Bacteria; phylum Pseudomonadota; class Gammaproteobacteria; order Methylococcales; family Methylomonadaceae; genus QPIN01. Next base: position 27,158 of record JAKIUK010000001.1, on the reverse strand, counting down.
GCCCTGTCTATATCTTTATCAAGCGCACGGGATAATCCACAAACTGTACTGTCTTTTACAGCATTTGCAACTGCCTGGACCGCCTCAAAATCACCAACACTGGCGGCAGGAAATCCGGCTTCAATGACATCCACTTTCATCCGTTCAAGCGCTTTGCCTATTCTGACTTTTTCATCTCGTGTCATAGATGCGCCAGGGCTTTGCTCACCATCACGTAGCGTGGTATCAAATATAATCAATTTATCTTTCATGAGAACTCCATTCATGAAACCATATCAACAAAACCTTTGATATTAAAAAAGGGGAAGTTTATTTAAAGATGTAGAAAATAGTTGCCCACTAGGGCAAAAATCTTAATAACAGACCAAGGCTGGCAAATAAAGTGGCATGCTGCACAAAAGCCTTACCTATAACAGGTGTTAGATCGCTAGATTGTGCAATGCTGGATTGAATATTCATAACCTTTAACTATACTGCAATGTTAATATTGACTCAAGCAGTGATTAAAATTTTCTGTTTTTTCGTTTCTTTCTAAGTAATAACAGAGTAATGACGGGACCTGAAATAGCATATCCCAATGCCAGTAAGAACAACATAATTTCTGCTTGGGCCATAACAAAACCAATGCCCAGCATCGCAATGATTGCTACAACAAAGGGCACCCTACCTTTAAAGTCTATTTCCTTAAAACTATAATAGCGGAAATTACTCACCATCAATAAGCCTGTACTAATAGTCAGGATTAATACCAGGTATTTAATTGAATCAACATCATAACCCAGTTCAATGCTAATCCATAAAGCACCGGCTAATATCGCTGCCGCAGCAGGACTAGGCAAACCTTGAAAATAGCGTTTATCTGCCACTTCAACTTGTGTATTAAATCGAGCCAGTCTCAATGCGCCACCTGCTGTATGAACAAACGCAGCAAACAAACCTAATTTACCCAGGCTCTCAAAGGCCCATAAATACATCACTAAACCAGGTGCAACACCAAATGAAACCATGTCGGACAAGCTATCATATTGCACCCCAAATTCACTTTGGGTATTTGTCATCCGGGCAACTCGCCCGTCCAGGCCGTCCAAAATCATTGCCACAAAAATAGCAATAGCCGCACTCTCAAAACGTCCATTAATCGCTGATGTCATCGCATAAAAACCCGCAAACATTGCACCTGTTGTAAATAAATTAGGCAACAAGTAGATTCCACGATGACGAATTGATGATTTTTTTTGGCTCATAGTACAGCGTATCTAATGATGATAAAAAATAATAGTACTGCAGGAGACTGTCCTCGGGCTGATTTCAGCTATATATAGCACACAAACTACGCCGAGGAAAGACACTCCTACAGACTAATTAATGACTAGTGTCCAGTTTCTTACCTTTAGCCTGACCAATTTCAGCCATACACTCAGTAAACCAGGCTGTATCAATATCAAACGGTTTCCCACCTTTAATACGAGGAAATTCAATCGCACGTATAACAAAGTTCTGATCATCATCATGACCAATAACACCTGCTTCGCCACGAAAGGCACATTCAACAGCTAAATCAGCACAAGATTTAATCAAACGAATATCTTCAGCATTTGCCGCCGATGCACGGGCAAAGTAACCAGACTTTTGAATCAAAGTTTTTTCTGCGCCTATCATGTCGGCAAACTGCTCACCAAACCATTTACCTGGATTAACCGCATCCAGTTTTACGTGACCAAACGCATCTCTTGGTACATCCTGGCCTTTCGCTTCCATTTCAGCAACGATAGTCTCTACACCTGCACCTTCAGAAACAAAGATATTTACACAATCGACTTCATCCATGATTTTACGCAGACGCGTGGCTTCTGCAGCTATATCAAAATTCATTTCAGGGATAAAGATACCATGTACTTCATAACTTTCACGACTTAAACCTAATTCGGGCAACCATTCACAGTTATCAAGAATTTTACGGTATTCAGCAGCAGTTGCAGCGGTTAGCCAACCACAACTACGCCCCATTACTTCATGTACGATTAACATACGTGGGTTTGAGTTATTCTCAGCCACTACATTTTTAAAGAAATTCGCACCCTGCTCTGCTGCAGTCCAGGCACCTAATGATTGTTTAATAGGAAAAACATCATTATCAACTGTTTTCGGCAAGCCAATAACAGTCAACCCATAATCATTTTCAGCCAGGAAAGCAGCTAAATCAGCTGCCGCAGTGTTGGTATCATCACCGCCAATCGTGTGAAGAACATCGACACCGTCTTTGATTAATTGATCAGCAGCCACTTTCTGTGGATCTTCGCCTTCTTTAACCAGACCCCGTTTCACACAGTCTGCAACATTAGTTAGTTTGACTCGACTGTTACCAATCACTGATCCACCAAATTTTTGTAGCAAACCTGCTTTTGCACGCATGTCAGCATTTACTTTATAAGAATCTCCCAGCAACAGACCTTTATATCCACTTCTATAACATATAATTTCTACACTAGGGTCGATTTCATTATAGCGTTCGATAAGACTACCAATCGCTGAGTTTAAACAGGGTGCCAATCCTCCGGCCGTAAGAAGTGCTACTTTTTTTGGTTTGCTCATAAGAAATAGAATATTAAATTAAAAAATCGGACTAAGGAAGGTGGAAACAAATAATCATCTTCCTAAATATAACATTTAGATTGGTATGTTAAAACAAAAAAAGCCCACCATTAAGGCAACTGGCAATAAATAACCTACCCAGATTACGCAGATTTTTATTTTTATTCAACTAACACATGGATGTGTGTAGGTAGAACAATGCAGGAGCAATTGTCGAGGCGTGGGAACAGTTTCATAGCTAGCTACGCAACTGTTCCCACAACGCGGAAGACGAATAAAAAGGCCAGTAAGATGGGTGCGATATTTGTTGCTAGTTGCCTAAGATGAGCTCTTTAACAAACCAGATCAACTCTTAGTTTTTTGCTTTATCAACAATTTGATTTGCTTTGATCCAAGGCATCATGCCACGCAATTTCTCGCCGACAATTTCAATAGGGTGCTCTGCATTTAATCGACGCTTAGCTGTCATTTCAGGGTAGTTAGTCATTCCTTCAAGGATGAATTTTTTAGCATACTCACCATTTTGAATATTTGCCAATGCTTCTTGCATAGCATAACGACTTTCTTCGTTAATAACTTTAGGGCCGGTAACATACTCACCGTATTCAGCATTGTTAGAGATTGAGTAATTCATATTTGCAATACCGCCTTCAAACATTAAATCTACAATCAATTTCAATTCATGTAAACACTCAAAGTATGCCATTTCAGGCTCGTAACCTGCCTCTACTAATGTTTCAAAGCCCATTTTAACCAGTTCAACTGCACCACCACATAAAACCGCTTGCTCACCAAACAAATCAGTTTCTGTTTCATCACGGAAAGTGGTTTCAATAATACCAGAACGACCACCACCAATAGCAGAGGCATAAGCTAAGCAAATTGATTTTGCTGTGCCTGATGGATCCTGCTGAATAGCAATTAAATCAGGAACACCACCACCACGAACAAATTCAGAGCGTACGGTATGACCGGGCGCTTTAGGTGCAATCATGATCACATCCAGATCAGCACGAGGCGTTACCTGATTATAAAGTATGGCAAAACCATGAGCAAATGCTAAAGCAGCGCCTTGTTTGATATTTGGCTCAATTTCAGTTTTATATAACTGTGATTGAAATTCGTCAGGTGTTAGGATCATAACTACATCTGCACCTGAAACAGCATCAATTACATTCTTAACTGTTAAACCACACGCTTCAGCTTTAGCGATTGAAGAAGATCCATCACGTAAACCAACAACAACGTCAACGCCAGAATCTTTTAAGTTGTTAGCATGAGCATGGCCTTGTGAACCGTAACCAATAATCGCTACTTTTTTGCCTTTAATCACTGAAAGGTCAGCGTCTTTATCGTAATAAACTTGCATGAATGTACCTGTTTTTTAAAAATAACTAAATAAAATGTAACCGTTAATTGTAACTTTTTTCTTTGAGACTACGAAGGTATTTTTTATAAGTAGGAAAAATAGCGGACTAAAGTCCACTCTACACTCCCTTTATCCTTGCATCTACTCTTATAAATGCAATCCTTTCTCACCTCTGGACATGCCCATGGGTCCAGAACGAACTACTTCTACAAGACTTTCTTCGTCTAAAGCGGCTACAAAAGCATCCAACTTATCCGAGGGCCCTGTCATTTCAATCACATAACTACTTGAAGTTACATCAATAATTTTGCCACGAAAAATTTCGGCTAATCGCCTCACTTCTTCCCGTGTCTCATCCATCGTCTTGACCTTAACCAACATCAACTCACGTTCAACATGAACAGCTTCTGCCAGGTCAATCAGCTTGACCACATCAATTAATTTATTTAATTGCTTGGTAATCTGCTCAATCACCTCGTCACTGCCTCGGGTTACCAATGTCATCCTGGAAAGCGTTGAGTCTTCAGTTGGTGCAACTGTTAACGATTCAATATTATAGCCTCGGGCAGAAAACAATCCGGCAACACGGGAAAGCGCCCCTGATTCATTTTCTATAAGAATAGAAATAATGTGCCTCATTACGCTAACTCCCTGTCTATCGGCGTACCCGGTGCCACTCTTAACTTCATATCGTGATGCGATTTCCCTGCTTCAATCATTGGAAATACATTCTCAGTGCGGTCTGTAATAAAATCCATAAAAACCAGCTTATCTTTCATGGCAAATGCTTCTTCCAATGCAGGCCTGACATCTATTGGCTTTTCTATTTTCATGCCCACATGCCCATATGCCTCAGCCAACTTGACAAAATCAGGAATGGTATCCATATAAGATTCTGAATAACGGCTTTGATAAGAAAATTCCTGCCACTGGCGAACCATCCCCATATACCTATTATTTAAATTGATAACCTTAACAGGGGTTCTGTATTGAGTTGCTGTAGCCAACTCCTGAATACACATTTGAATACTGGCTTCACCTGTAATACAGGCAACATCAGCATCAGGGTGGGCCAATTTAACACCTATAGCTGCAGGCAAACCAAACCCCATAGTTCCCAAACCACCTGAATTTATCCAGCGACGTGGTTTATCAAAATGATAATATTGTGCTGCAAACATCTGATGCTGCCCTACATCTGAAGTAACAAATGCCTCACCCTTAGTGACCTCATAAAGCTGCTCAACTACATATTGCGGCTTGATAATATCTTCACTGTAATCATATTTCAGACAATCCACATCACGCCATTTATTTATCTGACTCCACCATGCATCCAGGGCTTTCTGATCACAAGTTATATTACTGGCTTTAATCAATGCAATCATTTCTTTTAATACAGCAGTCACCTCTCCAACGATAGGCACATCAACTTTCACTGTTTTAGAAATAGACGAAGGATCAATATCAATATGTATTATTTTTGCATATGGGCAAAATTCTTCAAGTTTACCGGTTACTCTGTCATCAAATCGCGCACCGATAGCTATAATGACATCACTTTCATGCATAGCCATATTGGCTTCATATGTACCGTGCATACCCAACATACCAACAAACTGCTTGTCAGTTGCCGGATAACCACCCAAGCCCATTAAAGTATTAGTTACCGGATAACCTAACAGTTTTGCAAACTCAGTCAGTTCATTACTGCCATTACCCAAAATCACACCACCCCCAGCATAGATTATCGGGCGCTGGGCATTTAACAACAAATCAACTGCTTTTTTTATTTGCCCAGTATGCCCTTTAACAACCGGGTTATAAGAACGCATTGAAATTTCTTTAGGATAAACATAAGGTATTTTAATCGCAGGGTCAGTAATATCTTTTGGCACATCAACCACAACGGGCCCAGGGCGGCCAGTAGTTGCAACGTGAAATGCTTTCTTCATAGTTACCGCAAGATCAGCAATATCTTTAACCAAAAAATTATGCTTAACACAAGGGCGAGTAATCCCGACCATATCCACTTCCTGAAAAGCATCACTACCAATCACAGGCGTTCCCACCTGACCGGAAATAATAACCATAGGTATAGAATCAAGATGTGCAGTCGCAATACCTGTGACTGCATTTGTTGCGCCAGGCCCAGAAGTGACTATGACTACCCCAGGTTTTCCTGTAGAACGCGCATAAGCATCCGCAGAATGCACTGCTGCCTGCTCATGCCTTACTAAAATATGTTTGACTTTCTGTTGATGAAAAATAGCATCATACAGATGCAACACTGCTCCACCAGGATATCCAAAAAGAAATTCCACGCCTTCGTCTATAAGACTCTGGACTACTATCTCTCCGCCACTGAGTTCCACACTAATACCTCAAAAAAACACTACATTTAGAAACCAGAATAAAAATTCAAGTTCCTATCCTTTTAAGCAACTTCAAAGCTTGCTACTATTACATCCAGACACTGAACTGAACAATATTTATCAGCCTGTACTGGTAATTAACCGTTCATTTTACTAGGTTCTTAGATAAAATCACACTTTTATCATCCCATATCTTTTCTGCTCAAACTAAAACCCCAGCAACATGAAGAAATCGTCCACCGAAAAATTACGCCAACTTCTACATAAACCTGGGCTTCTAGTCATGCCTGGTTGCCACGATGCCATATCAGCAAAACTCTGCGAACAGGCAGGGTTTGAAACTGCTTTCATGAGTGGTTTTGCTGTATCAGCAAGTCGTTTGGGCCTACCTGATACCGGCCTGATCTGTTACTCGGAAATGCTTAATCAAGGACAAAATATTTGCAGCGCTGTTTCTATTCCCATCTGGGGAGATGGTGACACTGGGTTTGGTAATGCCATCAACATAAAACGTACTGTTCAGGGTTACGCCCATGCTGGACTTGCCTGCATAATGATTGAGGATCAAATAGCCCCTAAACGCTGTGGGCATACCCAAGGAAAAACCATCGTTAGTCGTGACGAAGCAGCTATGCGGATTCAAGCCGCTGTTGATGCCCGCAATGAAGGTGCAGATATATTAATTATGGCCAGAACTGATGCCAGAGCAACAGACAGTTTAGAGGAAGCCATTACCCGTGCACAAATGTTTCACGAAATAGGCGCTGATATTAATTTTCTGGAAGCGCCCGAAAGTATTGAGGAAATGCAACAATACTGCTCACAAGTAGATGGACATAAAGTCGCCAATTTAATTGAACATGGAAAAACCCCCGTTCTACCTCACCAGCAACTGGAAGAAATGGGATATAAAATTGCCGTCTATCCTCTGACATTACTAAACGTGTCAATCCAGGCCATGCAAGCATCTCTATCTGCATTAAAGCAAGGTGAGACGAGCGAAGTTATGAGTTTTAGTAAGCTCACTAAAACTGTTGGCTTTGCAGAATATTATCAGGAAGAAGAAAAATATAAATTTTAATGCCTATTAACCCTATTGCAGTTTATTCTCAATTTTAATGTTTGTAAGTTAACTTCACAAACGGTGTCATTCCGACCAGCGGGAGGAATCTTGAGTCTAAGGATATTTCTGAGCAACAAGATTTCTCGGCAATAGCTCCTGCATTGCCCTGCATCCGTGCAAGTCGTCCCGCTGGTCGAAATAACAACCCATTTAAAGTTTGATCTGTGCTTTGTTTATAGCCTTGTAATTTATACGCATTGCCCGTCAACCCCCTTCATTTTTTATGGTTGTATAAGGGTAGAAAACTCTTATACAATCAGCTCAACCTCATAACCAGAAAACTTGCGGATATTAATCACGCCCGTATCGAACAACAAATATTGTCCTTTAATACCTTGCAGCACACCCGATACTTCCGGCACTTTATCAAAATTAAATGACTTAACTTTTAGCGGATAATTTTCCACAGGAAAAGATATATCCACAACCTCAGCATTAGGCAAAAATTCAATAGCCCCATCACCAAAACGCTTAATAATATCTGCAATTTCAGATTCACAAACCAGCAACAATTCATCACGCTTTGCCTTTAAATCTACTGTTTCAACCAGATTCTTCAACATACGCTGCCAACTGGTTTTGTCACTGACATGCTGTGCGATAACAATTTCCACCAACCCAGAAATATACCGAGATTGTACTTTCAAAATAGGTAAAGCCTGAATCGCCCCTTGATCAATCCATCTCGTTGGAATCTGAGTCTGACGTGTAATCCCCACTTTAACACCCGAAGAATTAGCCAAGTACACATAGTGAGGCTGAAAACAAAATTCCTCTCCCCATGATGGTTCCCTGCATGTTCCCGCATCGTAATGACAGGTTTCAGGTTTCATAATACACATATCGCATTGCGCTAAAGAAGTAAAACAAGGATAACAATATCCTTGATTAAAACTTTTCTTTATCGATCTATTACAATGTACACAAGCAATATTGCTTGTGTAAACTAGTTTTATAGATTGTCCTATCAATGGGTTCAGAGCAACCAACTGATCAGTCAGTGGTAATTGATATTGCACTGGACTACCCAGCTCTGCTTTCATTTTCCTCAAATTACCCTGCACTTTATACTCCGTTTCGTAATAACCAAGACCTTATTCTACCATTTGCCAGAAACCTTAGGTTTACATATACATTTGATATATTCTGACTTTTATAGCATTATCACCCGACAATAATAATAAATCGGAGAGTTGAATGAGTACTGACATTTTTGCATGTATAGGTCCCTATTTTGGTATTGGGGGGCTAATAATTGCCTACATTATCTATCGCGTTATACTAGCCCATGATGCCGGCACTGACAAAATGAAAGCTATTGCTGAATTGATTCATGACGGTGCCATGGTTTTTCTAAAAGCCGAATATAAAATCCTGAGCATCTTTGTTCTTTTAGTAGCAACATTGATTTTTTTCTTAATTAGCCATGAAACTGCTTACGCCTTTTTAGGGGGAGCTGGCTGCTCAATGTTTGCTGGTTTCTTTGGCATGAAAGCCGCAACCCGGGCCAATGTACGTACTTCTGCTGCAGCAAATCAGGAAGGCATGGGTGCAGCGTTAATGATCGCGTTTGGCGGCGGTTCCGTAATGGGATTAGCCGTTGCATCACTGGGATTAACAGGCGTAGCAATTGCCTTTTCCTTAATTGATTCTTCTAACGCAGCCAACTATACCACGCTGAGTGGTTTCGCAATGGGTGCTTCATCTATCGCCTTGTTCGCCCGAATTGGTGGAGGCATTTATACCAAAGCAGCTGATGTAGGTGCTGACTTGGTGGGTAAAGTTGAAGCCAATATCCCAGAAGATGATCCACGTAACCCGGCTACAATTGCTGATAACGTAGGTGATAATGTGGGAGATACTGCAGGTATGGGAGCAGATATTTTTGAATCATACGTGGGCTCTGTCATTGCTACCATTGCTATCGCAGCAGCAGCAACAAATTATTCCAACATGTCTATGCAATCTAACGCTTTATTATTACCTATTGCATTAATCATTATTGGACTGATCGCTTCAGTTATTGGCGTTTTATGCATGCAATTTCTTAAAAACATAAATCCGGCACATGCCTTGGAAGGCGTAACCTGGATTTCTGCAGCATTGTTTTTAATCATGGCATACCTTGTAATTCAAGCTTTTGGTATTCAATTTAATGTCAATGGAGAAATCACTACTGTCAACGGTCCGTTTTTTGCTTTATTAGGTGGCACCATCGTAGGTATATTTATTGGCCGGGTCACGGATTACTACACCTCAAAAGCACCCGTGGAAGCCATTGCCGCTGCATCTAAATTTGGTCCAGCCACCAACATTATTGCGGGCCTAGGTATTGGAATGCGTTCAACTGTTTTACCTGTTTTAGGTATTTGTGTTGCTATTTTCGTCGCTTATACTTTTGCCGGACTCTATGGCATTGGTATTGCCGCTGTTGGTATGCTGGCAACAACAGGTATCACCATGTCAGTTGATGCCTATGGCCCGATAGCTGACAATGCGGGAGGTATTAGTGAGATGGCAGAGTTAGGTCCAGAAACACGTGCAATTACTGACTCGCTTGATGCCATTGGTAATACGACTGCAGCAGTAGGTAAAGGTTTTGCTATCGGCTCCGCAGCATTAACCGCGTTGGCATTGTTTTCAGCTTATGCTGCCGCAGCTCATTTATCAGCGATCGACTTGCTCGACCCGTTAGTTGTAATCGGCCTGTTTATTGGTGGTTGCGTACCTTTTCTAGTCGCAGCAATGACCATGGACTCGGTAGGTAAAGCCGCACAAGATATGGTTGAAGAAGTACGTCGTCAATTTCGTGATATTCCCGGATTAATGGAAGGTACAACACCTCCTGATTCAGCGCGTTGTATTGAAATCTCAACCAAAGCCTCATTAAGAGAAATGATCCTGCCAGGGTTAGTGACTATCTCCACCCCTGTATTAGTTGGATTCTTACTTAATAAAGAGGCCTTGGGTGGCTTGTTAGCCGGCTCATTACTTGCTGGTGTATTAATGGCTTTGTTTATGGCAAATGCTGGGGGTGCCTGGGATAATGCGAAAAAACTAATCGAAGGTGGCGCCCACGGTGGTAAGGGAACGGATGTTCATAAAGCCGCTGTTTGTGGAGATACTGTCGGAGACCCGTTCAAAGATACTTCAGGTCCAACGTTAAATATTGTGGTTAAGCTAATGGCTGTTGTTTCATTAGTAATCGCACCGTTATTGTAAACTTTAAGCAAACTTAGGCGCATCCATCCTTGGTATGATTTGTAATTATGCAAATTAAAAAGCTCCAAGGATGGAGCTTCTATAAAAACCATCATACCAACGAACCTTGCACCCGTTATGTCTGTTATTAACATCAGCTCTAATCAAAACGATCTGCATCAGTCACCATATGGATCAAGGCGGAACTCATCCTTTGTATTTCTGCCCTGAATATATCAAATTGATGCAAGTCGTATCCGTAGGATGTGCCTCCTAGGAGGCTGTCCGAGAATAGAAACCGTAGCGAGGGAAAGGCATTTTGAGTCAGATTTTTCGTTCATTTGAGGCGAATAATGGGTTATTTAACGAAAATGAACGGAGAATCTGACCAAAATAGCTTTTCCGCAGTAGGTTCTTCTATTCTCGGACAGCCCCCTAGCCGCATCAAAAGTCAAATACTATAACAAATCAAGTGGACTTGAAATAACCGAAATATCTTTTTCCATAACATGGGTATATATTTCCGTAGTTTTAACATCTGCATGTCCCATAAGTTCCTGAACTATCCTGATGTTAACACCATTTTCTAACATATGAGTTGCAAATGAATGGCGGAAAGTATGGCAAGAAGCACGTTTTGTAATACCTGCACGATCAACTGCAATTTTTACCGCTTTCTGAAGACCTGACTCAAGTACGTGATGTCTGCGCTGTATGCCTGATCGTGGGTCAGTACTGAGTTTTTTTGCCGGAAAAACATATTGCCAACGAAACTCCTGTGCGGCATTTTGATATTTTCGAGAAAGAGCTTCTGGAATATAAACTTTACCAAACCCTTGTAATAAATCCTGATCATGAATTGTTTTGACCTTTTCAACCCGAAACTGCAACTCGTCTTTAACAGCTACTGGTAATGGAACAACCCGATCCTTACTACCTTTGGCATCGCGTATATAGACCAGACTATGGCCAAAATCGAGATCTTGGATTCGTAGACGAATGCATTCCATAAGACGGAGCCACACCCGTACAACAAATTAGACATTAACAGATGATCCCCTTTCATCCAGCTAAAAATCAGTTTAACTTCATTTTTTGTTAAAACGACAGGTGGTCTGCTTTGTTTTTTAGCTCTGACATGATCGATATCTTCTGCTACTGACAACTCAAAAACTTTTATATATAGGAATACAATAGCGTTCAGAGCCTGTCGCTGAGTAGAAACAGACACTTTCCGTTCAGAAGCCAAATGGCTCAAAAAAGATTCTATCTCCAATTCACCCATTTCTCGAGGATGTTTTAGACAATTATGAAATTTAATATACCGAGTAATCCAGTTACAGTAGGTCTGCTCTGTTCGGTATTGATAATGATGATACCGCATGACTTGACGAACGTGATCAATTAGCTCCAAATCAGGATTCGGTTTGAATAAATTTCTCTCTACCATATAGTGATTTTAGCTTTATTTGATGGGAAGTCTAGAATTTTTTTCCATATTATATTGTTGATAGATGGAAAATTGTATGCGTACATTCTGTTTTCCTACTTCCAATCGGAGTTTTTTTATAATTTTTCTTTTTATATATAGATGCTTGTAGTAATACTTAACTGCTTTTCTTATTCAGCTTTGAATTGTAGTACAGAATGACGTTAACATTCATCATAATTCGATATTTTTTGCTTTCCAATTATAAAGGTAGCTATTATGCTGAAAGTGGAAAAAACAGAGATATTTTCCATGTTGACATGCTTAATATAATGTTGAACTAAACCGCTTCGCGGAGGCTTGGTGCTTCTCTAGCCTCAGTTTTCCCTTTTGTAACAAATAGTCGCACACTCCACATAGACCGCTTTTGGTCTGTATGTTAGGAGTAGTACGATGACCCCGTTACGTCAAAAAATGCTTGCTGCCATGCAGGTGCGTGGTATGTCCCCCCAAACTCATCGCAGTTATCTCAGCGCTGTGACGGACCTGGCCAAGTATTACCATCGTTCCCCCGATCAAATGTCGGGAGAAGAGTTACAGGCGTTCTTTCTGTATTTGGTGAAAAAACGTCATTTATCGCCGGCGACTTGCCGCCTGTATTTAAATGCCCTGCGTTTTTTCTATCTCCAGGTGTTGAACCGGGACAGCTTTGGTGTCAGGCTGCAGGTACCTAAACGGGAACAGCGCATCCCGGAATTACTGATGCGTAGCGAAGTTGGCCAAATCCTTTCCGTTACCGGTAATATCAAACACCGGATGATGCTCACGACCTGCTACGGTTGTGGGCTTCGTGTCAGCGAGCTGGTGAAGCTTCAAATCCGCCATATCGATGGTGAGCGACGATTACTGCGCGTCGAGCAGGGCAAAGGCGCTAAAGACCGGGCAGTGATCCTGTCACCCACCTTGCTGCAGTTATTACGGGACTACTGGCGCTTGCAGCGTCCCCCGCACTGGTTGTTTCACGGCAGTGATAAAATGTTACCGTTGAGCATTGCAGCCGCACAAAAGGCTTTTCAGAAAGCCAAACAGCGGGCGGGTGTCCAGAAGATCGGCGGCATTCACAGTCTCCGGCATGCCTATCCATCAATTGCAGAGACTGCTCGGTCACCAGAACATCCAGTCTACCTTGCGTTATGCGCATTGGGTACCCGGTTACCAGGAAGGCAATACCGGAGGTGATCTGCTGGCAAAGCTGGCACTAAAGTCATGACGGGCCAGGTAGGATTACAGGCAGTTTTCGACCGTTTTCTGCCCGGCTATCAGGCCCAGCATCCCCTTAACCCAGTTCAGCAACGCGCCTGTTGGCATATCGAACAATGCCGCACCGAAGCATTGGGCGGCCTGCAGCTGCATTGCGGCCAGTGTGGTTACGAGCAACCGCAGTTCCATTCCTGCCGTGACCGCCATTGTCCCCAATGTCAGGGACAAGCACAACAGGCCTGGAGTGAACAACAACTGCAAGCGGTCTTACCGGTGACCTATTATCACGTGATCTTCACCCTGCCGCATACGCTCAATGGCTGGGTTGAATTGCACCCCGAGGTAATCTACCGGTTATTATTTCAATGCACCTGGGAGACGCTAGATCATTTCGGACAAGATCCCAAACGGCTGCAAGGCCGCTTGGGCATGACAGCAGTGCTGCACACCTGGGGGCAAAACCTGAGCCGGCATGTGCATTTGCACTGTCTGGTACCAGGTGGCGCCTTGACTGAAGCTGGCGACTGGAACCCAGCTAAAAGCAACTACTTGTTTCCCGTCAAAGCCCTGTCTCGCTATTTTCGGGGGCGAATGGTCAGTCAACTACGACAAAGTGTGCAACGCGGCGAACTGCATCGGGTCACGCGCCCGGCTGAAGTCGATACGCTGCTCAACTCACTGATGCAGTGTGGCTGGGTTGTTTACACCAAAGCCTGTCTTAACCGAACCGAAACGGTGGTGCGATATCTGGCCCGCTATAGCCGTAAAACCGCGCTCAACAACTCGCGTATTCTCAATATCCACCACGATAAAGTCGATTTTCGGTACAAAGACTACCAGGATCACAACCGAAATAAAGTCATGCAATTGGACGGAGAAGAATTTATTCGACGTTTCTTACTGCATATTTTGCCCAAAGGCTTTATGCGCATACGCCACTACGGCTTTCTGGCCAATCGCTGTCGGCAGCAAAAGTTGGCGCAAATTCGCCAATGCCTTAAGACGACAGCCGCGCAGGAACATGCGCCCTCGGAATCTGCTGAAACCCAAGCAGACTCAATGGCAACGAAAGAAAAGCCGCAGACCTGTCCGAAATGCAAAGCTGAGTCTTGGCGAGTCGTGGCAGAAATTATGCCGCGGCGTATTCACTATGGTGGAACGATGAAAGCCTGACGCATTCGTCAGCCGATAGATTTTTAAAAACAGATGCGAGGCATCTGGGCTTGTGTGCGGACGTTTGAAAAGGAAGCCGGGGAAAAACCCAAGATCAAGCGAACACATCAGCCCATTCAAGGTGAAAAGTACCCAATATGAAGGCAATAGCAGCCCGGAATACTAAGTTGACACCTAAAACCGCAGATTAGATTTAGACAACTCCAGTCAAAATCAATACAATCCCCTATTAATATAAGTGTGCTAAACCAAACTTCGGTGACGGCTTAGTTCAACAGACATTTATCTGTCATGCTGTCGCACAACAGATAAAATGCTTATAAGTTATATGGAGATTAAAAAAATGACTTATGGTCGCCAGTATTTGAGAGAAGATTGATCAATGGCTATTGATACTGACATGATAAAGGGTATGATCATCGGTTGGAATGCAGGCTGCCAAAAAATGTAAAAAAACGGCTAAAACACTGTCAAGAACTTTTTTTATTATTTACGCTGAGTAGTTACTCTATTACATCCATTAAAAAAGTTATTCAATTAGTACCTGGGGACAATACCCATTTTCTCCACTGAGGGTTAAGCTGTAATCAACTTCAATTTATCAACAATGAAAATTGAATTTGAAACAGAGTCCATTGATTTTTTTAAATAAGAAATATGCCATTACTACTGTTTCATGGTTAACAAAAAGAAGGATTTGGAGAAAACGATGAAAACACAAGCATTCTACAACCACCCAAATATGTTAGAAGATTTTTCCAAAGAGTTTAATGGAAATAATATCTACGGACTGGAGTATATTCTCGATGAACTTGATGAGACAAAAGAAGCTAGCAAATCCATAAAGAGCGATTCTACTAACACTGACTGGTTTGGGCTTTCGGATTTATGTATTTAGCTGCAACAGAAATCAGGCTAGCAATCACTTTAAGAATTTCAATCGAAGGAGCAAACTTGAGAGATATCAATTCAATAATTAAGCTACGTCCCTGCGGCTTATTTTTTATTGATTTTCCATCTGAATAATTTTATCCCCTGCTTCCTCGAAAGATGTTGTTGCCTCATCAAGCGATTGCACTGCACCATCAAGCGAATCAGAAGCTTGTTCAAAATCTTTAGTTTCAGAACTTAATTCCAGTTGAAAGCCTGTTTTTTCGACGACTTGCTCGTCTATTCCTTTTATTGTAACAGGAGACACTTCAGCAGGAAGTTCGTTAGTATCTAACGTTTCAAATTCATCAGACAACTCGTCTTCATCATAGAACTCATCTTCTAAGTCCAACAAATCATCAGTAATTTCTGATTCTCCATCAGTAATCAAATGTTTTCTATATTGCAAGAAGGATTCTCTAGTAAAAACATAAGGATCTAAAGCGGCCTCATTTATAAAATTTAGCCCACCTTCTGCATTTGCTCTTGCATTCAACATTTGGAGCACTTGAATAGGTAAACCAATATAACTGGCAGGATTTGCCGCTGTATCAAAAACAGCCCCTGGTACACCTCTGGAAGTTGATGGACCAAGAATTGGTAATACCAAATAAGGTCCTGCTGGAACCCCCCAGACAGCTAACGTTTGGGCAAAATCCTCTTCATGCTTTTCCAGACCTATTTCTGTTGCCACATCAAATAAACCAAGCAAGCCAATGGTTGAATTAACAGTAAATCGTCCAGTATCTCCAACTCCCTGCATTAACTTACCTTGCATCATATCATTTAACACTACATTAACATCTTTAAGGTTATTAAAGAAATTGGCAATTCCTGTTTGTACAAACTGTGGAGTTACCCATAGGTATGCATCAGAGATAGGTTCTGCAAGATATGTATCCAATGATTCATTAAAACCAAACATCGAGCGATTAAAATCCTCAAAGGGATCTGTCTCCGTAGCAACGTCAACCTCAGCAATATCTTCCTCAATCACTTCTGTGCTGGCACAGCCCGCCAGAAAAAGTGTTAACAAGATAAGCAAAGTAATAAATAAAGTTGATACTCCTTTATTGTGTGGAAATGTATGCATTGGAATGACCTTAATTTAATGTTTGGCGTAATTATCAATTTTTTCGTTGATTTTTGCAATTAACTCATCAAATCCTTCGCGCTTAAGGACACTAGTATATTCAGACCTTTTTAAAGCCAAATCACTAACACCATTAGCAATAATATTGATTATTCGCCAATTATCTCCCTTTTTTTTCAGCATATAATCAAATTTAACATCTTTATCATCAGGAAGAACAAAAACTGTATGAATGATTACACCCCCTCTGGCCGTTTTATCTTCTGATAAATACTCAAAGGATTCGCCGGAATATTCTTTAAAATTGTGGGCATACGCAGAGATACTTAACTGACTAAAAACACCTGTCAATTTAACTTTCTGTTCGTCTGATAATTTTTTCCATTCTCTACCGACAACAATTCTGGCAATTTTAGTTAAATCATGACTCTTGATAATTGCAGCTTCAAGTTGCTTATAACGGCCCTGAAACCCTAATTGCTGACCTTTCTTCATTACATTTAAAAGCTCATTCTGAAAAGTGAGAACAATTTCTTTTGCACCAAGTAACTTTACAGGTTCCTGCTTTACATCAATTTCATTTACTGCTGCTGCAAATGAGTTATTAATCCCAAGAAAGATAATAAAAAAACCAGCGAACAGTCTAATATTTTTTAACATTACCAAAACACAATCTCCCAAGGCAAATATCAGCTTCTTAATAATTATTTTAAAAATCCAAGAACAACTTTTCACGTTAATCTATCAAGATTCAACTTTAACCGGAATTTCTGATAGCGATGATGGTTCACCTTGTTCAGAATAATCAGGAGTAGCTACCTCAACCATATCTCCCGTAGTTTTGGGTCCTTTTAAAGACACCATCATCCCTTTAAGAGGATTAGCTAGCATATCCTCTACCGCGGTTGCTTCATAACCACAATGTGCCATGCAATTTGCACATTTAGGGTTATGTACATTGCCATACTTTTCCCAGGGAGTGGTATCTAATAACTCTTGAAATGTATCAACATACCCTTCATCAGCTAATAAATAACAAGGTTTCTGCCAACCAAATACACTACGGGTAGGGTTTCCCCATGGTGTGCATTCATAAGCCTGATTACCGGCAAGAAAATCCAGATATAAAGAAGAATGATTTATCTTCCATTTACGATTTTTTCCTATGGAAAAAATCCCTCTGAACAAATCTTTAACATCTTTCCCTTTGATAAACACATCTTGCTTAGGTGCATGTTCATAGCTGAAACCTGGAGCAATAGTGACTCCTTCAACACCTAATTCAGTAACAAAATCTAAAAACTCAGCAACTTCTTCAGCTTTTTCTCCTTGAAATAAAGTGCAATTTACTGTAACTCTAAATCCTTTATCCAATGCTAATTTAATTGCCTCAACAGCAATATCAAAAACCCCATCCTGGCAAACAGAATTATCATGCCGTTCTTTATTTCCATCCAAATGAATAGAAAATGTTAAATAAGGCGATGGCGTATAATCCTTAATCTTCTTCTTTAACAACAATGCATTGGTACATAGATAAACAAATTTCTTTCTTTCTACAATACCTTTCACTATTTCAGGCATTTCCTTATGGATCAATGGTTCTCCACCAGGAATTGAAACCATAGGTGCTCCACATTCATCGACTGCGTCTAAACATTCCTTAACAGAAAGACGTTTATCTAAAATATCATCTGGATGATCGATTTTTCCACAACCGGCACAAGCCAGATTACAGCGATACAATGGTTCCAACATAAGAACAAGAGGATATTTTTCAACCCCTTTCAATTTTTGCTTAATTAAATAACTACCAACTGCCAACTGCTGACGTAAAGGAACACTCATTTGGCTACTCCAAAAAAATAATATAAGAAAAACACAGCTACTGTAGTTGTAAAAAAACAACAACACACCCTAAACATCAATAACAATATAGACTTTAACGGATGCAATTAAGGAATACGATAGCTTATAAATGTTCTCTAGAATACTATCTTTTTTGAACAGAAACCACCTTAATCTACACAAAAAAACAACATTTAATATTTTTTAGGCATTATTTTACCTATACTTTCCATAAATACAACAAAGTCTCTCAAATAAAACTTCTGATCCAACGACACACAAGCTACTAATAATTATAATAAAATAAATTAATCTTTTTAATTAACGTCCAACATGGAGTTAAATATTGCAGCCACAACAAGATTTGTATTAAAAACAACATTTTTTTGCAAAACACCAACAAAAAGGCTATTATTGCCCTAAACAAACTATAATCTGCACCTGCAATTAATATGAACGGACCTCAAATATCCATAGAAAACCCAGAGTCTCTCCTTCACCTTTCTAATAATGAGTTGCAAGCTGTTTTACTGGAAGGCGTATCGCGGACTTTTGCCTTAACTATTCCTCAACTGCCTGATCAACTTTATCCGGCAGTTGCCAACGCATACCTACTATGCCGGATAGTAGACACAATTGAAGATGAAGTTTCACTCACTGTTGAACAAAAAAAACATTTCTGCTCAGCTTTTATAGATATTGTTAAAACAGGTAATAACGCCGCAGCCTTTGCAGAAGAGTTAGCCCCTCTACTTTCAGATCAAACTATCCTGGCGGAGCATAGTTTAATTCATTTAACACCTAGAGTTATTGAGATTACTCATTCCTTTGATTCAGAACAAATTGATGCGCTATCCTGTTGTGTTGAAACTATGGCAAAAGGCATGCCTATATTCCAGGCACTGGATTTACATGCTGGTGTAAAAACCATGGCGGACATGGATGACTATTGTTATTACGTCGCTGGCTGTGTGGGAGAAATGCTGGCAAAACTTTTTTGTCATTATTCCGCTGACATTAATACTCATAAGGATGAATTATTGAAACTATCCATCTCGTTCGGCCAAGGCTTGCAGATGACAAACATTCTGAAAGATATCTGGGACGATGCAAAACGAGATGTGTGCTGGCTACCCCAGGATATTTTTATTGAGACATGCTTTGATCTTAATAACCTGACACCCGATACAAATGATGACAATTTTCGGCTAGGCTTGGAACATTTAATCAGCATAGCCGACCAGCATTTACAAAATGCCTTGCAATACACGCAACTCATACCTGCTAATGAAACAGGACTTCGAAATTTTTGTTTATGGGCTATAGGGATGGCTGTTCTTACACTAAAAAACATCAAGAATAACCTGGGATTCAATGATTCTGATCAGGTGAAAATTACACGCAAAGATGTCAAAACGACTATCCTCGCCTGTAAATTAACGGCCCGTAGCAATATGCTTTTATCTTTACTATTTAATGTAATCAGCCGACCGCTTAAGACTCCAGATTGGCAATATGCTCCACAAACCGCAAAAGAATGAGGTACAACACCATGTTTGATGATTCCATTCAACACCCTATATGTAGTGAAATACCTAATACCTCAACACCCAACAAGCGCAAATATAATCTTGATAGTGCTATAAACAAAGCGCAGGAACAGCTGCTGAATCTACAAGATGAAGAAGGTTTTTGGGTATTTGAACTGGAAGCAGACTGCTCTATTCCAGCTGAATACATCATGATGATGCATTATCTTGATGATATTAACGAAGAACTGCAGGCCAAAATTGCAAATTATCTAAGATCAAGGCAATCAGAAGAAGGATACTACCCCTTATTTACTGGCGGCGAAGGGGATATAAGCGCTAGTATTAAAACTTATTATGCTTTAAAAATGGCTGGCGATTCTATTGATGCGCCTCACATGAAAAAGAATAGAGCATATATCCTAAGTCAGGGGGGAGCAGCTAAAGCCAACGTTTTCACTCGTATTGCATTAGCTATTTTTGAACAACTTCCGTGGCGTGGTGTACCCTATATTCCTGTCGAGATCATGCTGCTTCCCAAATGGTTCCCTTTCCATTTGGATAAAGTGTCCTATTGGTCACGGACAGTAATGGTACCTTTATTTATTTTATGTACATTTAAAGCTACTGCAAAAAACCCTAATAAAGTGGGTGTTCGTGAACTTTTTCTTATCGACCCTGATAAAGAAAAACATTATTTTCCTGAACGTACTCGACTCAACAAATTTTTTTTAGCACTAGATAGACTGGGACGAGTAACCCGTAGATTTTACCCTAAAAAACTGACTGATTTAGCTGTAGAAAAAGCGGTTGCCTGGTTTACTGAGCGTTTAAATGGAGAAGACGGCTTAGGTGGAATCTTTCCCGCTATGGTAAATGCTTACGAAACCCTGTTATTACTTGGCTATCCTGAAGATCATGAGCACGTTATTACCGCTCGTAAGGCCATTGATAAATTATTAGTTATTAATGAAAACGATGCCTATTGCCAACCTTGTTTATCTCCGGTATGGGATACAGGTTTAGCTGCACTGGCTCTGCAAGAAGCAGATAAGCAAGGAAATAGTGAAAGCCTGACTCGCGCTTATGATTGGCTAAAAAGCAAACAACTTTCCGATCAACCGGGAGACTGGCGCGTAACCCGACCTGATGTTGAAGGGGGTGGCTGGGCATTCCAGTTTGAAAACCCCCATTATCCTGATGTTGATGATACCGCTGTCGTTGCTTTTGCAATGGCAGACTCTACTATTCCAGACCTTGATGAATCAATCCACAGAGCAACACGCTGGATTGTTGGTATGCAGTCACTCAATGGGGGTTATGGCGCATTTGATGTGGACAATACTTACTATTATCTGGATGAAATTCCTTTTGCAGACCATGGTGCCTTACTCGACCCACCAACAGCAGATGTAAGTGCCAGATGTGCCATGTTAATGGCTAAAGTTGCACAAAATCATGATGAATATATACCCGCTCTGGAACGTACTATTGAATACATCCGTAGTGAACAAGAACACGACGGCTCCTGGTTTGGTCGCTGGGGAACTAACTATATCTATGGCACCTGGTCTGTATTATTAGGCCTGGAACAAACGAACATTCCCAAAACAGATCCAATGTTTACTAAAGCAGTCAGTTACCTTAAAAGTGTTCAACGCCATGACGGGGGATGGGGTGAAGACAATAAAAGTTATTATGAAATTGAAAAATACAGCGGAAAATATCATTTTAGTACCTCATTTCAAACAGCCTGGGCTGTTTTAGGACTTATGGCGGCAGGCGAAGTAAATAGCCCTGAAGTTAAATCAGGTATAGAATTTATTCTTAGCAAGCAACAAACCGATGGCGTTTGGGATGATAAATGTTTTACCGCACCGGGGTTTCCTAAAGTCTTTTTTCTAAAATATCATGGCTATGATAAATTTTTTCCTCTTTGGGCTTTAGCTCGCTATCGCAACGAGCTTACTAAAAAGTGATCACCGGAATTATTGTTGCACTACCTGAAGAAATCAGCAGTCTCACCAGCAAAAAAATATGCAAGGGTGACTGTTTTTTTATTAATGAAAACATCTTAGTCGCATGTTCAGGTGCAGGCCCTGAAAATGCGACTAAAGCGAGCCAGCTACTCATTAACAAAGGCGCCAAAAGATTAATTAGCTGGGGCTGTGCTGCTGCTCTAAAAGTTAATTTACATCCTGGAGATCTCGTTTTACCTCAAACTTTAATAACGGAAGAACAAAGACAATTTTCTAATCTTCATATAAATACCCCTTGGTTAGAAAATGTCCTTGATCATTTATCACCACTTAATCCATATACGGGGCCACTGGCTGAAAGCAGTTTTATTGTTGCGGAAAGTGCAGATAAAAAATTAATCCACAAACAAACCAGAGCCATAGCACTGGATATGGAAAGTATTGCCGTTGCAAAAATAGCCATAGAATATAAAATTCCCGTTCTTGTCATTCGTTGTATTGCAGACCCTGTATCTATGAGTTTACCTAAAGCGGTTAGCTATGCGCTCAACAAGCAAGGTGATATTATCCTTGCCAAACTACTCTGGTTTCTACTGACTCACCCAAGTGAACTGCCCGGTTTAATCAAACTCGGTCTACATTTTAACGCTGCAAAAAACAAATTAAAGTTAGTCGCAAACCAACTTGATATAATCGTCGGTTTTGAACAAAATACAGCCATCAAATGAGCACACTTTCTTCTTCAATAATTGACCGGTTTTTATGCTGGTGGGGTAGTCAAGTTCTTCGTTTTCCCTGGCTTTTAATTCTGTTCACTGTTTTGTTAAGTGCAGCAAGCCTGTATTACACTGCACACAACCTTGGAGTCAATACCAACACAGCTGAAATGCTGTCGCCCGACCTGCCCTTCCAGAAAAATCGTTTACGTATAGAAGCAGAGTTCCCTCAAGATGCTGGTGTTATTATTTTAGTTGTCGATGCCCCTACACCAGAAGAAACATCACAAGCTGCCAATTTAGTTGCAGAGCAATTAAGTGTTCAGACTGATAGCTTTTCTTCTGTCTATATACCGACTGAAAATGATTTTTTTAGACAACAGGCTTTACTTTTTCTAGATCAGAATGAACTGGAAGATCTTGCAGAAAAATTAACCGATGCGCAGCCTTTTATTGGTTATCTGTCTCAACACTATCATCTGAAAGGTTTGTTCGATATTATCTCCCAGGCATTAAAGAAATCAGATCAGTCTCTACCTATGGATCTTAATCCATTGTTACTTGCAATCAATGATGCCATTTCTCACCAACTGAATGCCCAGCCTTTCCATGTATCGTGGCAAAACCTGTTAGCAGCAGACAAACTCAACACTGAAACTAACCGTACAATTGTTATTGCCAGACCCAAAATGAACTTTGATGAAATCATGCCTGCAGAACATACGCTAACTGCAGCAAGAAAAACAGTCAATCTGGTAATGCATGACAAACCAGGCGTCAGGATTCGTATTACGGGTGAAACCGCCCTGGAACATGAAGAACTAGAAAGTGTAAGTAAAGGCGCTGCTATTGCTGGTATCGCCTCTTTGATACTGGTCTGCACCTCACTATGGATTGGCTTACGATCATTTAAATTACTGCTGGCCACATTTATCGTATTAATAATGGGACTTATTTTAACCGCTGGCTTTGCTACTATTTCAATCGGTCATCTAAATTTGATCTCTATTGCTTTTGCCGTGTTATATATCGGGCTAGGCGTCGATTATGCTATACATATTTGTTTACATTATAGGGAGTGCCGTGTTCAGGGCATGGGAAACAAAGACGCCATTAGCGACAGTATACATACAGTAGGTTTTTCAATTTTTTTATGTGCCATTACTACATCGATGGGTTTCTTAGCTTTTATACCCACTGATTATTCAGGCGTTTCTGAACTGGGTATTATTTCAGCAGGCGGCATGTTTATCGGACTACTAATTTCATTAACAGTATTACCTGCGTTGTTAACTATATTTTCTATCAACAACGTCAAGCCAATCCGTTCTACTTTCACACTTGGATCTTTTGCAACCTTTCCGTTTCGTCACTCAACTGGAATTCGTGTTTTTTCAATCATATTTGCCCTGCTCTCCGGCATGTTGTTAACACAACTGGTTTTTGACTCTAATCCTATTAATTTAAGAGACCCTAACAGTGAATCCGTTTCAACCATAAAAGAACTACTTAAGTCACAAACTGATTCGCCTTTTACACTCTCTGTCCTTGCCTCCAACTTAGAAAATGCAACAAAATTAGCTCAAAAACTGGAACAATTACCATCCGTTCACAATACTATTTTCCTGAGTGACCTTGAAGCTAAAAATCAGGATGAAAAACTGGAAATTATTGAAGAACTGGATCTTGTTTTAGGTAATCAGCTCAATAATTTTGATAATGAATTAACAGAAACCAATACTAAAAAAGCCTTACTGGTTTTCAATTCAAATATTATCGAAGCACTTAAAAATGAAACTACAAATGCCCCAAGAGCAACATTGGAGCTACTGCATAAAAATATAACTCAATTTTTAAATAGTCATATTGAGGCAGATAATGAACCTTATAATACCCTAGAAGAAAGTATTTTGGGTCTATTACCCTACACCATGCAGCGCCTGAGAACCAGTTTAGCCGCGACACCTTATCAATTAACAGATTTGCCAGATTATATTCGCTCGCATTGGCTAAGCCCTAATGGACTTTATAAAATTCTTATTACACCGGAAAAAGATCAAAACAAAGTAGAAAATTTAAAACAATTTGTTGCAGAAGTTCAAGCGGCAGCTCCATCATCATCAGGTCTACCCGTTGCAGACCAAGCGTCAGGCACCGCTGTCGTCAAAGCTTTTACCCAGGCTTTTACCGGTGCTATTTTCGCTATTTTCCTACTGTTATTTTTCATTCTTAGAGAACTAAAAGGCACCTTATTGGTTATAGGCCCTCTTCTACTTGCGGGTTTATTAACCGGAGCAACCAATGTATTACTGAACAATTCATTTAACTTTGCCAATATTATTGCACTGCCTTTACTGATGGGAATGGGCGTCGATAGCGGCATCCATATTATGCAGCGCCTCAAATCGGGTCTGTCCTGTAACGAAGAAATACTACAGAGTAGTACAGCACGCGGTGTTTTTTTTAGCTCATTAACGACCATGTGCAGTTTTAGCAGTTTAGCTTTTACATCCCACGTTGGCACGGCGAGCATGGGATTATTACTTGCTGTAGGAATTTTCTTTACATTAGTTTGCACGCTTATTGTGCTTCCAGCTTTTTACGGCAACAAATCAAACAGTATTTAATCGAGGTTTTCCATGTCTTTTAGCATCGCCGAACTTTTTTCTCAGCATTTCGATAATAAATTCGAGTTACACGAACAACACCTCAATAACCAAATGGTTAGAGTGTTAAGAACTATTGGTTATGATAGAAACTATAAAAAAGCTCTCGGTCAATACTTGTTTGATGAAGATGACAATAAATACCTGGACTTGCTTAGTGGATTTGGTGTATTTGCTGTTGGCCGAAACCACCCTACTGTTATCAGTGCCTTACAAGAAACATTAACACTTGAGTTGCCTAATCTAGTACAAATGGATGTCTCTTTATTAAGTGGATTATTAGCTGAAAAAATTCTGGCAACGACACCGGAAAACACTAACAAAATGTTTTTCAGCAATTCAGGTACAGAAGCAGTTGAGGCGGCCATCAAGTTTGCTCGTTATACCACAAAACGCGAACGCATTGTCCATTGCGAACATAGTTTTCATGGCCTGACACTAGGTGCTTTATCCTTAAACGGTGAAGAAATTTTTAAACAAGGCTTTGGACCTTTACTACCCAATTGCAATGCTATCCCATTCAATGATCTTAATGCTTTAGAAAAAGCCTTAAGCAATAAAGATGTTGCAGCTTTTATAGTTGAACCCATTCAAGGTAAAGGCGTTAATGTTCCTGATGATAACTATCTTCCTGAAGTGGAACGTCTGTGTAAAAAATATGGCACCTTGTTTGTTGCCGATGAAATTCAGACCGGTTTAGGACGCACAGGCAAATTCTGGGCTATAGACCATTGGAACGTCAAACCTGACATGATTCTAATGGCCAAGGCATTATCCGGTGGTTTCATCCCTGTTGGTGCAGTAGCAATGACAAAAAAAATCATGGATACCGTATTTAACCGGATGGATAGAGCAGTCGTTCATGGCTCAACATTTTCTAAAAACAATATGGCTATGGCTGCGGGTCTTGCAACCATACAAGTTATGGAAGATGAAAAACTAGTAGAAAATAGTGCCAAAATAGGCGAAGACATTATTAGCTCAATTAATGCCATGGCCAGCAAATATGAATTCCTTAAAGAAGCGCGAGGCAAAGGACTAATGGTTGCAGTTGAATTCCAATCACCCAGAAGCTTGTCATTAAAAGCAGCATGGGCCATGTTGGAAGCTGCCAATAAAGGACTTTTTTGTCAAATGGTAACTATTCCCTTATTTAAAGAACATCGGATATTAACTCAAGTTGCAGGGCATGGTATGAACGTTGTCAAACTATTACCTCCTCTAAATCTTACGCTAGAAGATAGAGATTGGATAATTAACTCTTTTGACCAAACAATCAGTGAAACCCATCAAGTGCCTGGTTCAATTTGGGACTTAGGTAAAAATCTGGCTAGTCATGCAATAAAAAATAAAAACAAATAATTCTAGTGATGAAATATCATATTTTATTTGTCTTGAAACGATCTTACTTAACTAGTATGAGCTGGGGTTAATCAGATGCTATTTGCACCAGGGCGTACCTTATTGAGCTTTATCTACTTAATTCTAACCTATGTAAGATGGCTAGAATTAAAACTAAAATCTCCCAACAATAAGATGGCCGACTATTTTTCGGTATATTCCTTATTGCAAATAGGCATTATTTTAATGTTCTACCGTGAACCTCTCTATTAATTATGAATTTTTCAAAATACCCACTGCTAAAAAATATTGACCTTCCCGCCGATGTGCGCAAGCTTGATAAACTGCAACTAAAAGATTTATCTAAGGAATTACGTGAATATTTAACCCATACAGTCAGCCTCTCCGGTGGCCACTTTTCTGCGGGCCTGGGTACGGTTGAACTCACGGTGGCTTTGCATTATGTGTTTAATACTCCGGAAGACCAGTTAGTCTGGGATGTGGGCCATCAGGCTTATCCTCATAAAATTATAA